>JAKSTL010000050.1 GCA_024402595.1 Treponema sp.
AAATGACCGATGCCGATGCGTCAAAAGGCTTTACAATCGTGGCAATGGGATATAGCAAATAAAGCAATAAATTGTGTTTGCCAAAAGTTTAATAAAATAATCATAATAAGGGGGAAGTCTCCCCCTCGCTACAGACTGCGGTAGTTTCGACAAGCTCAACCACCGCAGTCTTCCGCTACCCCTTCCAGCGGGCACATAAGTTTTTAATTTACAACTAAAACTACGCTGACACTAAAACATTCAAATTATTTTTTCCTGCCCGCAACGCCCGAAAAACAAGTCTTGTAGATTTTTCTTTATTCTCGACTTTACATTTTATAACAAACCGTTATATAATTTTTTACAGGAGAGAGTTTAATGAAAAAACAATATTTTTATCAATTATCACTAATATTATTTCTATCCATCTTAAGCAGTTGTTCTTTTTTTGTAAAAGTTCCAAAAGACAGTGAATTAATAACAGATTTTTCACCATTAGAATGGAACGATGATTATGTATTTGGAGCAACACTTTACCCACCTCGCATTACTGTTTGGGATTCTCAAAGCAAAAAAGTGGTACGGCATTACGATTTTTTTAAGGCTGCAAGCGAGGAAGCCTTTTTTAACAATGAAGGAAGATGGATTTGTCCCCAATCAATGCTGGTTGTAGGAAAAACTATTTGGTGTATTGCAAAAGCAAATCAATGCAGTCTTGTAAAAATAGATGTAGAAACCGGTAAGTGTGAGTTCATAGATTTGGAAAAAAATTATGACTATCTTGAGTATATCCCCGAAGCCAATAATGGCAAAGGAGGAATACTTGTTGTACCACAAGCCCAGTATTATAAACAAAATATATCTATAAAACTTTTTGGATTAAATGGAAAATTACTTTTTACTTACAAAATCTCTGATACAGATACGAATATTCTTTCAGCTGCTGGTCAAACCAAAAATGGATGCTATTATTTTTGTACAGCCACAGATAAAGATAAAGGTCCTGGAGAACCAAATAATGATGTTTATAAAATAGTAAAATTAAATCTTTTAAACGGTAAAAATGAAATAATCCCCATAGAAACGGAAAAACTTTTGGGAAAAGATTTTGTAAAAAACACAATGCCTTCTATTTATAACAAAACTTACCTTTCATCTTTATCAATAAAAAAATCTAATTGTTCAAATGATAAAATTATGGTTGCAGTTGATTTTATAGACAATCAGGTCGGTCGTTTTTTATTTGAAACAGACGATTTATCTTTAGGACAATTTACATATTCGGGAAAAAATATAATTGTGCCAAAAGAGACCTTACCACTTTTCCCTAGAATGTACTTCAAAAACGATAATCAATATTCCATGATAGGTAATGATGGTGATGATTTATATGCCATTTTTTATAACGATAGTAAAAATGATATCTGTTACATGCCTCGTGGAGATGTAATTTACATAGAAGAAAAAGACGATGCTGTGTGGTGTGCAAAAAATACCTATAAATATTCAAACATTTCTAAAAAATGGGTTTATGACGATGAAGGTATTTATAAAGTAGACCTAAAACAGAAAACCGTTACACTTTATTTATCTGATGGTTCTTCCAAAGAAATAGATAAGGATGTTTTTGATTTTTAATCTTCTGTTTGTAATGGAAATCTGTCCCACAAATCTTGAATATTCTAGAAAAAACCATTAGTATATTTGTGTTTTACGGAATCACCGAATTACAAGGAGGTGACACATATATGGCAACAATCATGGTTGACGATTCAGAAAACCTTGAAAAAGCAATCAAACGCTTTAAGCGTATGGTTGAAAAAGAAGGCATCATCCGCGAATACAAAAAGCGTGAATATTTCGAAAAGCCTTCTGCTACACTTCACCAGAAGAAGACAACTCTTGAAAGAAAACTTTTGAACAAGAGACGTAAGACAGAGAAAAAAGACTACTAGTTCTTTATTTTCTTGAACAATAACCCTTCGGAATCTTAAATGATAGACGAGGGGTTTTGTTTTTTAACGCCACCTTTAAGGCAGCGCCGAGCGTGTAGTGGTTGCGAAGCAAGCCTCGTAGGGACAAAAGGACCGTAGAGGCCGAGGGTGACTGAGCCACGGAAGGCGAGTTGTGGTTAAGTTGCGCCAGTAAGAAAATAAATATAAAATGGAAAATATGGACGAAAATTGTTTTTATAAAGAAGGATTGCATTTTGAGTGTCAGCGTTGTTCTTTTTGTTGCGGGCATTCACCAGGATTTGTGTATCTTTCCAAACGAGATTTAGATACTTTGTGTGCTCATTTTAATATGACTGTTACTGCTTTTTTTAATAAATATTGTCGCTGGGCAGATTATTATTATGGTGAGCAGGTGCTGGCTCTTAAGGAAATGGAAAATTATGATTGCATTTTGTGGAATCAAGGTTGTTCGGCTTATGAAGCAAGACCAATTCAATGTTCGACCTATCCTTTTTGGGCTTGGATGGTAAAAGATAAAGAAATGTGGGACGAATGCGCAAAGGATTGCCCGGGAATGAATAAGGGTCGTTTGTGGCCTTATGATGAAATAGAAAAAAATCGGCAGCAATATGTAAAAAATATTCCTCTTCGTCGTGAAGAAGTTGAAGCTATGATGAAAAAAGAAGAGGAATAATTTGATAAAAATTATTTGCTGAATTAGAAAATATTAGCCAACTTCGCCATTTTTGTAGGTTTGAACGGTCAAAAATTGTCCATTCGAACCTATTTTTTTGCCTTCCAATTCTACAAAGCCGTCTTTTGTGTAAAGCTGCATTTCGAAAAACTTGTCTGGTTTTACATAACAAAGCTCTTCGGTTGGCGGTTCAAAGCCTTCTGGTTCAAGAATTGTGCCTGGAATAAATTGAGGTGCAAAAATTACTTCGCAGGTTTCTTTGTCGGTTACTGTTGGATCGCTGGCGGCTAAAAGCATTCCGTTGCTGCGAACTCCTCTAAAATTGGCGGGCTTTAAGTTGTAAACTAAGACAATGTGTTTGTGCAACAATTCTTCTGGTTTGTAAAAAGGCACAATCGAGCTTACAATCTGTCTTTCTTCTGGGTCTCCAGTGTTCAGCGTAAGAATGTATAAAAAACTTCCACCGGGATGCTGTTCAACCTTTACAATTTCACTAACTTTTAAGATTACGCGTTTGCTAAATCTTTCTAATACAGGTAATTTATCAATTTCTGCTATATCCATTTGAATCCTCTAATTGTATTTTACTTTTAATATGATATACTTTCTAGAGATGGAAATAATTAAACTTAAACATATTAAGAACTTTAGAGATTTAGGTGGCGTTCAAACAACGGATGGAAAAACCGTAAAAAGTCATATGTTGTTTCGAGGAACGACATTAACTAAACTCACTAAAAAAGATGTTGCCAAATTAAAGGATGAAAACAAATTGGCGACAGTAATTGACCTTAGAACTAAAAAAGAGACCATAGAGATTCCCAATGAAATAATTGACGGTGTTCAGTATCTTCATATGCCAATTTTGGAAGAGGCGATGATTGGTGTTAGTCACGAAAAGAAGGTTCATAGCATTCGTTCTTTGGAGTTAATGCCAAAAATGGAAGAAATGTATGTGCGAATGGTGACCGATCAATATCTGGATCATTTGGTGGATGCTTTACGCACAATTTTAACTTTTCCAATGGAACGATATGCTGTTGTTTTTCATTGTTCGGCGGGAAAAGACAGAACGGGTATTCTTGCGGCACTTATTCTGGCATTTTTGGGCGTGGATAAAGAAACAATCATTCAGGATTATTTGGTTTCCAACAAGTTCAACGCTATGAAAGCGCGTTTTGTGTATTTAGGTTGTCTGGCATTAAAACGGAGTCATAAGTTTGCGAAAAAAGTAAAATATTCGCTGCTGGCAAAACGGATTTTTATAGAATCGGCCTTGAATACTTTGGAAGAAAACTTTGGCACATTGGATAATTTTTTTAAATTGCGGCTTAATTTTTCGGAAAAAGAAGTTGAAGAGATTCGCAATAAGTTTTTGTACTAATTTTACCTTGATTTTAGCTAATTTTACCTTAATTGAAGGAGCATAAAAATGAATTTTAAAAGACAGGATTATATTTCTTGGGATGAATATTTTATGGGAGTTGCTAAACTGGCGGGGCTTCGGTCAAAAGATCCTAATTCGCAGGTTGGCGCTTGTATTGTAAGTGAAGATAATAAGATTCGTTCTATGGGGTACAATGGATTTCCTCGTGGGTGTTCTGATGACGAGTTTCCTTGGGCACGAGAAGGGGATATGTTGAACACAAAATATGCTTTTGTAACTCACAGCGAATTGAATGCAATTTTGAATTATCGTGGTTCGTTGGAAGGTTGCAAAATCTATGTTACGCTTTTTCCATGCAACGAATGCGCAAAGGCAATTATTCAGGCGGGAATAAAAACCGTGGTTTATGCGGACAATAAATACGACGGCACACCTTCTGTGGAAGCTTCCAAAAAATTGATGAATGCGGCGGGGGTTCGGTACTACCAATACGAGCCAACTGGTCGCAAAATTGAGCTGGAAGTTTAATTTCTTTATTGGGGCGAAATGGAGTTTTTTGCGATAAATCTATTCTGCAAAGCATTCACCCTAACTACTAACGGCCTTTCAGGGCTTACCTACGGACGGCATCCTCAGTCGTGCCCCTGCGGGGCACTCCTTCCGGTTGCTGCTTCGCACCCTTCCACGCCTTCGCAAGTGCCTTGAAGAACAAAACAGGAAGTTTGTAATAAACTTATAACTTGTTAAATCAATAAAAACTTATTAGAATTAAATTTCGTATGAAAAACGGCTTTGATAATGATAAATATTTAAAAATCCAATCGGAACACATTAAGGAAAGAATCGCTCAGTTTGGCGATAAATTGTATCTGGAATTTGGTGGAAAATTGTTTGATGATTTTCATGCTTCCAGAGTTTTACCAGGCTTTCAACCAGACAGCAAATTAAAAATGTTGATGCAGCTGGCTGATGTGGCAGAAATTGTTATTGTAATTAGCGCAGTAGACATTGAAAAGAACAAAGTTCGTGGAGACTTGGGAATTACTTACGACAAAGATGTTCTTCGTCTGCGTGATGAGTTTCAGAATCGTGGTCTTATGGTTGGTTCTGTTGTTATTACTCATTACAAGGGTCAGGAAGCAGCAAAAGCTTTCCGCAATAGACTCAAAAAAATGAATATCAAAACTTATTATCACTATACAATCGAAGGTTATCCTTCAAATGTTAAGCTTATTGCCAGTGATGACGGCTTTGGTAAAAACGATTACATTGAAACTTCAAGACCATTGGTTGTTATCACTGCTCCAGGCCCAGGTTCTGGAAAAATGGCCACTTGTTTGAGTCAGCTTTATCACGAAAATAAACGAGGGGTAAAAGCTGGTTATGCCAAGTTTGAAACTTTCCCAATTTGGAATATTCCATTAAAGCATCCTGTAAATCTTGCTTACGAAGCTGCAACTACAGATTTAAATGATGTAAATATGATTGATCCTTGGCATTTGGAAGCTTACGGAAAAACCACAGTAAATTATAATCGTGATATTGAAATATTCCCTGTCCTTGATGCAATTTTTAAAGGCATTTATGGTTCAAATCCATATAAATCTCCAACCGATATGGGTGTAAACATGGCTGGTTATTGTATTTTTGATGATGAAGCTTGTAGAGAAGCCAGTCGTCAGGAAATTATTCGCCGCTACTACAACACTTTAAACGCTTTTGTTGAAGGCAAAGCAAGAGAAGATGAGATTCAAAAACTTGAACTTTTGATGCATCAGGAAAATATAACTACCGATTCCAGAGCCGTTACAACTGCGGCAAAAGAACGAGCTGCTAAAGAAAAAACTATCTGTGCTGCAATTGAATTAGCTGATGGAACAATTATCACTTCGGCAACATCAGATTTGCTTGGAACCAGTGCTGCTTTAATTTTAAATGCAATAAAATATCTGGCGGGCTTAGACCACAAAGTAAAACTTATTCCAAAAGAAATGATAGAACCAATTCAGCAGATGAAAGTGGAATATTTAAGTGGAAACAATCCTCGGCTTCATACAGACGAAGTTTTGGTTGCTTTAGCCATGCTTTCAAAAACTGATGAAAACTGTAAAAAAGCTGTGGAACAGTTAACAAATCTTCGCGGATGTCAGGTTCATACAACAGTTATGCTTAGCGAAGTTGACCGAAAGATTTTCAAAAAACTAGGCGTTGATTTAACTTGTGAACCAATTAGCAAAAAACAAAAAAGCTTAATTGGTTAGTTGTAAAATGACTTCAGAATTGATTGAACGAATAACCAGCCTTGCAGAAAAATATGAAACTGTAAGTTTTTACGACCAGGATCCCAGCCAATTTTTAAAATGGTACAAAAAAACCGCAGATGTAGAAGTTGCTTCTTTTATTGCGGCTATGCTTGCTTTTGGAAACAGAAAGCAGTTTATTCCAAAAATCTCTTATATTTTTTTACTGGCAGATTCTTGGGCAAAAAATAACCAAATTGAAAGCAGTATTTGTCAATGGTGTTTAGCGGGTGCCCCAGGTTTTTGCAGTGGAAACAATTTAGATTCACAAAAGTTCTACAGATTTTATTCTTACACAGATTTGCAGTGTCTTTTTACCGAAATTGGCGCTATTTTAAAAAAATCAGGGACACTTGGTGAATATTTTCGCGCTTCCTACCAAAATGAATGTTCAAAATATGAACAAAAAGCAAAAACACAAACCAACCTTGATAATCAAAAAAAATCTCAAACTTTGGAAAAACCAGATTTAGCGACGATTATTTCTTCTGCTTTTCCAAAGTCAAAAATTGTGCCAAAAGGTAAAAACTCTGCCAATAAAAGAATATATATGTTTTTACGGTGGATGGTGCGGCAAAACTCTCCAGTAGATTTAGGATTGTGGAATTGGTATAGTCCAGCAGATTTATTGCTGCCTTTAGATGTTCATGTAATGCAGGAAGCTATTAATTTGGGGCTTCTTCCAGAAAATGCAAAGGCCACTAAAGCTACCAGTTGTTTATTAACTACCGAAATGAAAAAAGTTTTTCCAAAGGATCCTTGCAAAGCAGATTTTGCCTTGTTTGGGCTTGGTGTTGATAAATAAACCTTTTGAACCAACTTGCAAAGGCGTGGAGGGCCGCGAAAGCGGGTACGAAGGAACTGAGTACTGTCCGTAGGTAAACCCGGAAGGCCGTAAAGCACTTTGAATGGAGTTTTTGTGGTTTTTATAAGCTGCCAGCAACTCCGTTTTGCCCAAATACAACTTTTGACTTTTTTTATAAAAATGATTATATTCCTTTTAGAACAATTACCTTTTTGGAATTGATTCTTGGGAGAGAGTAAAAACTTTTAGCGTTTTAATCACTTTTTACAAATTAGACTTGATCCAGGAGGACAGGTACTATGGTCTTAACAATTGATGTGGGAAACTCTTCCACAGCATGTGGTTTGTACGACGGAGATGAAATTGTTTTTAGATTTCGTCGTGAAACCAACATCCATTCCAGTTCAGACGAAATGGGCATTTTTTTTAGAAATGTTCTAACAGAAAACGGCTATGACTGGAAAAAAATCTCTCGTGTAGGCTGCTGCAGTGTAGTTCCATCGGTGAATTATTCACTAGCCAGCGCTTGTTCAAAGTATTTAGGCTGCGATCCACTTTTTATTCAAGCAGGAATAAAGACAGGATTAAAACTAAAATATTCCAATCCAAAAGAAATTGGTGCTGATTTAATTTCGGCAGCAATTGGTGCAGTTTCTCTTTATCCTAATCGCGATTTAATTATTGTAGATATGGGCACTGCAACTACTCTAGAATTAGTTTCCAAAGAAAAAGAGTTCCTTGGTGGTTCAATTTTACCAGGCTTAAAGATTTCTGTTGACGCTCTTGCAAACGGAACTGCAAAGCTTCCATCGGTAGAAATTGCAAAACCAGCTGGAATCTACGGTTCAACAACTCCAGAAGCAATTCAAGTGGGACTTTATTATGGTGCGGCAGGTTCTATAAAAGAAATCTGCAGTGTTTATCAAAAAAATGTATTCAAAGGAGAAAAGCCATTTATTATTGGAACTGGCGGATTTTCTAGAATCTTTAAAGAATACAATTTATTTGATGAAATTGTGCCAGAACTGGTCCTTAAAGGCGTAAAATGCGCTATTGATTTGAATTAGCAGTTTTATGACCAATTATTTGGCAGAGAGTTTAAAACATCTTTTTTTAGGAAAATATTATGAATCAGACAAATAAAAATTTAACTCGCAATAAAAAATTAACTCTTACAGGTGCTTTGAGTGCGCTGGTAATTGTACTTACATTAACAAACTTAGGTTTTATTTCTTTTAGTCCTGTTGTTTCAATTACAATTCTTCAGATTCCTGTAATTTTGGCAGCTACTCTTGCTGGACTTCCTGAAGGCATTTTTGTTGGTTTTATAATGGGGCTTATGTCTTTAATAAAAGCCGCTATGAGTCCAACAGGCATTTTGGATCCACTTTTTGTTTATCCTTGGAACTCGGTTTTACCAAGAATGCTTTTAGGTGTTGTGGCATGGGCAGTTTTTAAACTTTTAGATTTAATTCCACGAATGCCAAAAGCAATAAATGCGGCAATTACTGGTTTTGTAGCAACATTCTGTCACACTTTAATGGTTTACGGTTGTATCTTCCTTTTTGATGGCGCTGGAATGAGAACGGCATTGGAATCTATTGGAATGGCTGGTGTAGGATATTTTGGTGTAGTTGGGGTTGGAATTGTTAGCGAAATGGCAGAAGCAGCATCTTCTTTGATTGTTTGTGCTGCAGTTTATGCCGGTTTGTATTTTGGAAGCAAGAAAAAGTCAAAACTTTCTAAAGAGATGGTTTTGGATGCAAAAGATTCGGAAAAATCTGAAAACATCGACTAAAAAACAATAAATCGTCGGCTGATACAATTACTTTTTTCACAAATGTTGTATAATGAAGTTTATGAAAATAGTAATTGTAGGTGCTGGCTTTACTGGTGTACAGTTGGCAAAGCTGTTAATCAGTGAAAAAAATCAGGTTGCAATCATCGATAATAATGATGATACCGTAAGACATGCTTCTAATCTTTTGGATTGTACTGTTTTATGTGATGATGGAAACAGTCTGGAAACATTGGAATCTGTTGGAATTGCAAAGGCCGATGCCCTTGTTTGTGTTACAGATTCTGATGAAGTTAATATGATTACCTGTTCCTTGGTAGATGCTGTTTATCCGAATGTTCTAAAAATTGCGCGTGTCAGAAATTACGCCTATTATGTAAACTCGGCTGCTGCTGAAAAAAAACAATCAGATTCCTTTGAAGGTAAAAGGCGACCTTTGTATGGAATAAATTATATGATAAATCCTGATGTTGAGGCGGCCGATGCCATTGTTAAAGCTGTAGAAAATGGTGCTATTGGAAATGTTTTGACCTTTGCCAATTCAGATTTAGAATTAGCACGAATTATGGTTTTTCCTGGCAGCCCTTTTGATGGCATATCTCTTAAAGAAATCCGTTTTAAAACAGAATTAAAGTTTCTTGTGGCTTATGTGGAAAAGGATGGAGTTACATCTCTTCCATCTGGAGATTCAATTATTACTGCGGGAAACACGCTTGGTATTTTAATTTCCAAAAAAGACATTCAGGATATGAAGTATCTTTGTGGCTCAATTCAAAAAGATTTGAAAAAAGTGGTTTTGATTGGCGCTGGAAGAATTGGTTCTTTAATTGCGGAAAAAATCAATCACCCTGCGAAAAATGCTGGTTTTTCTAAGATATTTTCGGCTTTTGCTTCTAAACATTCCCAGGAATTAGTTATTGTAGACTCCAATGATGAGCTTACTTCTGAAGCCGCCGCAAGATTCCCAGATGCACGAGTTATGTGTGCTGATGCTACAGATGAAGTATTCCTTAGAGAAGAAGGTATTACTTCTTTTGATTTGGCCATTTGTGCAACCCATAATCACGAAATGAATATGGTTCTTGCCGCTTATCTTGAATCTTTAGGTGTGGGACAGTCTATTAGTTTGGTAGCCAATGGAGCTTTTGCCACAATTGCCGAAAAACTTGGTGTTGATGTTGCAGTTCCTTTGCGAGATACAGTTGTAGACTCAATTATGAGCCATCTTCGTGGAAAAGCTGTAAAAGAAGTTCATACAATTACCACTGGCGAACTGGAAATTGTTGAATGTGAAATTACATCTAGTTCAAAATCTGCGGGAAAATTGGTAAAAGAAATATCTGTTCCTGGAAACTTCCTTGTCTTGTTGATTAAACGGGCTGGTACTGATGAATACACTCTTGTGGATGGAAACAGTCAGTTCTATACCGGAGACCATGTTGTTCTTATTACAAAGTCTGAAAACAGCAAAAAAGTTGGTGCTTTCTTTTCTGGAATTGAATAATAGATTACAGATAATGGAATAAAGATATATAGAATATTTTTTTCACAATTTGTTCACAAAACGAACATTATATGATTTTAGGTTGACTTATGTTTTTTATTAATACATTGCGAATTACAACAATTCTTCTTTCTCTTGTAGGTGCTACTTTTATTATTCCAATAATTGTCGCATTAGCCTGTGGTGAAACTGCTATGCTTTTACCATTTATAATTCCAATGCTGGTTAGTTTTGTATTGCTTGCCGCTGTGAATATTCCAACAAGAAAAATGAAGTTCACAATGAACAGTCGACAGACTTTTTTGATTGTTGCGCTTTGTTGGATTGTTGCAAGCTTTATGGGGTCAATTCCTTTATATTTTAGTCATTGTTTTAATTCTTATACGGATGCTTTTTTTGAAAGTACCAGTGGATTTACAACAACGGGAGCTACAATTCTTAGTGCTATAGAAGTGCTGCCTCGTTCAATCAATATGTGGCGCTGTATAACCCATTGGCTTGGTGGTATGGGAATTGTTACTTTAACTGTAGCTATTTTGCCTTTGCTTGGAATTGGTGGTTTTCAGTTGATTAAAGCGGAAACAACTGGTCCAGAAAAGGGAAAGGTTACGGCAAGAATTACAACTACTGCAAAAGCTTTGTGGCTTATTTACATTGGCTTTACCGTTGCAGAAGCAATTGCCCTGAAAATTGCAGGAATGGATTTTATAGATGCTCTTTCCCATGCATTTTCAACTTTAGGAACAGGTGGATTTTCTACTAGGGATAATTCTATTGGTTCTTATAATTCTGTGGCTATTGATGTAATAATTACAACTTTTATGTTTATGGCTGGTATAAACTTTAGTCTTTTCTATTATTTGTTTACCCGCAAGTTCTGTGAAATAAAAACAAACTCTGAATTAAAGTTATACATTGGAATTGTTGTTGTTGCGACAATTTGGATTGGTGTTTCTATTTATCCAATTTATGGTAGTGTTGGACAGAGTTTAAGATATTCATCTTTTCAGGTTTTAACTTTGCTTAGTACAACAGGATTTGGTAATAGTGATTATTTAACATGGCCCGCCGCTGCTCAATTTGCCTGTTTTATTTTATTTTTTATTGGTGGATGTTCTGGTTCAACATCGGGCGGTTTTAAAGTTGTTCGCTGGTTAATTCTTGGTAAACAGTTGGGAAATGAAACAAGAAAAATGCTTCATCCTCATGGAGTTTTCACTGTTAGATTAAACAAGAGACCTTGTAGTCCTTCGGTGGTTTCCAATGTTACTTCCTTTACAATGATTTATTTTCTTTTAATTGCAATTACTACAGGCATTGGTTGCGTTGCAAAGATAGATTTGTTTTCATCATTTACGGCTTCAATTTCTATGGTAGGAAATGTTGGGCCTGCTTTTGGAATGTTGGGGCCAACTGCTAATTATGGTGGACTTCCTACGTTTGTAAAATGGTGGTATTCCTTTGCTATGCTGGCTGGTCGTTTGGAAATCTATACTATGCTGATTTTCTTCTTCCCGTCTTATTGGAAAAAATAATCGTTTATAAAAACTAACAAGGATTGGTTTATAAAATGGCTAGCATTTTAATTAAAGATACAACAAAAGAAGAACGAGCACGAATTGTGGCAGAATCTCTTGGTGATGAATATTCCACAGGTTGCGGTTTTGAATCTACTGGCATAGATTATCAGCTATATATTGACGGTAAAAAGGAACTGCGGGAACTTAATATGGAAGCAAATTGTGGTTTTGAAGTAGCTCATCCTCAAGAAAGAGAAGATTCGGGCTTTAGTTGTTCTTCTTTATAAAATAATTCTTTTTTTGAACAAGCTGACGTTCGTAAAAAAAGTTTTTTAGTTTACTCGTAGTTATAAAGTTTTCTCTGGATAATTATACAAGTTTATATATTTTTTATTCTATTTATTATTTTATTTTTTCATTATTACTATTGTTATCATTACTTGAAGTTTTATTACAATTTTATGGCTTTTAGAGGTTTTAATCCTTATTTGGGGGCGGAAAATGGGAAATGAAATTGAAAGGAAAAATCGCGGTTCACTTACTATGATGCAGCTGGCTCTTCCTTTGATAGGGGAGAACTTTTTTAGAACCCTTGTATCTTCTGTAGATACTTTTATGCTTAGTTCTTATTCAGGAAATGCAGTTGCGGGCGTTGGGCTTGTTTCTCAGTGGGTCTTTTTTATTCATGTTTTATTCAATGTAATTTGTATTGGTTCGGGCATTGTTCTGGCTCAATTTATTGGGGCTAAAAAATCAGATGAAGAATTAAACCATATTGCTAAGGGCGGATTGATAATGACTATTACTTGCGCCTTTATTTTTATGGTGATTGTCTTTTGTGTTACAAATCCTTTGTTGAATTGCTATACATTGGAACAAGAAGTTCGAGATTCTGCTTTTGCCTATTTTATTGTTTATGGTGGATTTGGCGTTCCTATTGTAACAATTAGTATGTTCCAGACACGAATGCTTCAAACTTACGGTTATACAAAACAGACTCTTTTAATTACCATCATTGTTAATATTTTGAATGTGATTGGAAATGCGGTGGCAATTTTTGGTATTCCGTTTATAGGTATTCCTGCTACAGGTGCTGGTGGTGTTGCGGCGGCTTCGGTTTTCTCAACTCTTGTAGGAAGCATAATCATGTATTTTATGATTAAACATCGTCCGGACATTCAGTTTAAAATATTTAAATCACCAAAAGTTCCGGGAGACATTTTTAGAAAGATTCTTTCTATTGGTATTCCAACGGCAGGAGAAAATCTTTCGTATAATGTGGCTCAAATTGTAATTATGGCTATGATTACTTCAATGGGAACTTATGCAATGCAGGCTCAGGTTTATACTCAGACTATAGTGCGTTTTGTTTTTGCCATTGCAGTAGCTATGGGAGCAGCAGTTCAGATAAAGGTTGGTTATTTTGTTGGTGCTGGAGAAAAAGATTTGGCCCATAAAAATGTATTCAAATATTCTCTTGTGGCAACAGCTTCATCTATGATTTTAATTTTACTGGTAAATCTTATAAAATCACCGATTATTGGATTTTTTACTCAAGAGCAGGAAGTTTTTGAGCTTACCAAACGATTGTTGATTTTTTCTATTTATATCGAGTTTGGTCGTTCTTTGAATCTGATTTATGTTGGTGCTTTAAAGGGTGCGGGTGATGTTAAATTCCCAGTATTTTATGGAGTAATTTCTATGTGGGGAATTATGGTATTTTTAAGCTGGCTTCTTGGCATTCATTTTGGATTGGGCATTATTGGATGTTGGCTTGGAATTGGTACAGATGAAACAACTCGTGGTATTGTAATGCTTATGCGTTGGAAAGGAAAACGCTGGCAGAGAAAAGCTTTGGTATAGTTTGATGGAAGTAAAAAACTAACAAAAATCCTTGGTAAAACAAGTTTATTGGAGGAATTATGAAAAACACTTTTTTAGATTATGGTTATTCTGCGGAAGAAATTGAAAACCGCGTAAACGATACTTTTTATGCAATTACCGAAGGATACGATCGCTTTTATTTTGAAGGATTACGAGATACTGGTTATTTTATGGATACAGGAAACTGCGATGCCAGAACAGAAGGAATGTCTTATGGAATGATGATGGCGGTTATGATGAATCGAAAAGACATTTTTGATCGTATGTGGAAGTTTTCCATGGAGTTTATGTATATGGATGAAGGGTTCTTGAGAGGTTATTTTGCCTGGTCGGTTGCTCCTGATGGTAAAAAGAATGCTTTTGGTCCAGCTCCAGATGGTGAAGAGTTTTATGCTATGGCGCTTTTTCTTGCTGGTAAAAAATGGGGCGATGGAGAAGGCATTTACAATTATACTATGTGGGCAAAAAAGATTTTAAGAACAGTTCTTCATCATCAGGCACCAATGTGGAATAAAGATAAAGCTTTAATTGCTTTTGTACCAGCTTGTTCATTTAGTGATCCGTCTTATCATTTAATACATTTTTATCACTATTTTGCTATGTGGGCGGATGAATCGGATAGATCTTTTTGGAAACGGGCAGAAGAAGAAAGTCGCAAGTTTTTGTTAAAAGCTTGTCATCCGGTAACTGGAATGAATCCTGAGTATGCTAATTATGATGGAACTCCAAATCCTTATGGTCCACCTGAAAATCATGGAGATTTTTATAGTGATGCTTATAGAACTGGCGCAAATATTGGCTTGGATGTTCTTTGGCATGGAGAAAATAAGGATTTTTCTACAATTGCGGATAATTTAATCAATTTTTTTGCGGATATTCCAACTGAAGATTTTAAAAAATATAAAATTGATGGAACTGTAATTAGGGATGAAAAAGGTCAGGAGGAAAAAGCTCTTCATCCAATTGGTTTGTTGGCCACTTTGGCTCAGACAACTTTGGCTTGTTCTTCTAAGGCAAAAGATTCTGCGGAAAAAATAGTTCGTCGTTTTTGGGAGACGCCACTGCGCACTGGTGAACGCCGCTATTATGATAATTGTCTGTATATGTTTGCAATGCTGGCTTTGAGCGGTAAATATACGCCGGAAGTTTAATCTACTGGTTATTCCACAGATTATTCCACGAGAAGTTTTAATTTTAGATTAGTATAAACCTGGTTTTAATCAGCTTACTTTATCAATCACTTTATCTGTAGAAATATGGGTAGAGTGATTTTTTTATGTAAATGGATTTTTATGTAGCGATTTATGTAGCGATTCATTTAGTAGTTTATGTAAAGTGTGCTTGACATAAAATTATAGGTGATTTATTATCTATGTAAAGTATACTTTACCTTTTTGTTAGAAAGGAGTTTTCAGGTGAAAAATCGTATTGAAGAATTACGAAATGCCAATGGAATTAAGCAGGAAGAGCTTGCAATAAAGATGGAAGTGAGTCGTCAGACAATCAGTTCTTTGGAAAATGGCAAATATAATCCTTCTATTTTTTTGGCGTATAAAATCAGTAAGTTTTTTGGACTGGCTATTGAAGAAGTTTTTATTTTTGAGGAGTAATTGTTATGATTAATGTAAAAAAATTGTTGGTTAAGAATTGCATTATGTTGGGGATGTTTATTGCATTTGGAATAAGTTGCTTTATTATGGGAAAAAGGGATAGTACATATTTGGGCTTTACGATTGGCGGTATTTCGGTTGTTATGCTTTCAACAATCCGTGTAATCAAAATGATGAAAAATGAGGATTATAAAAAACAGGTTGAAATTGAGGCAAAGGATGAACGTTCAAAGATGATAAATGAAAAAACTTCGGAAGTAACCAATTTTGTTATGAGTATGATTTGTTGCGTTTGTGGTTTTTTGTCTATGTTATTCGATAAAAAGGACTATCTGATTATTTTTGGTGGGCTTCTAATTATTTTTGCATTAGTATATTTTATTTCCAAGACAATTTTTAACAAAAAATATTAGTTGAAGCAGGTTTTTATGAGTACATTAAATACCATTCAGGAAGAAATATATAAAGCGATAAAACAGATGGGAGAAAAGACTTCTTTTACTGAGTTTCATATCGCAAAAAAAATTAGGGAAAATGCTAAATTAGATGGTAAAAAAAAGGCGGGAATTGCGCTGGCAGATTTGATGCTTGTTATTGAATGCCTGGGAAATGAGCAGAATTATTATTCAATTCATATTAATTCGGTTAACGAATGTTTGATTAAAAAAGAAGATAAAGTTGTGGAATTGCCACTAGAAGCTAAGCAAAGGCGGCAAAAGTCAGAAAAATCTATGCTGATTATTACAAATGGAGATATTTCCAATGCAAATAAATATGCAGAAAAAGCTCCTAAATCTGGTAAAAAGCAGCAAAAACGAAATGAGCGAAAAAAAATGTCTATTTATGAAGATTATAATGATTAAAGTTGAAAATCGGCTTTTGAATCATCAATAAGTTTTTGGAGTTTTTCTATAACTTCTCGACGGAAACGCATATTTTCGGCAAAAAGTTTTTCTGCGGTTTTTGTGGCTTTCCAAGAATGACCATTATCACAATAATCAATGTAACCTTTATATTCCCAGATGATTTTTTGTTGTTCTTCCGGTGTTTTAATCAGGAAGTTTTCTTTTGTAAGATCTTCGTAAAGACGGTAAATAGAATTATGATCAATTCCATCGGCATCTAAAATGGTATCTGTAAAAGTATTTTTTTCGCCTTCAATAAGTGCAAGTTTATTTGGTTCTGAACAATGAAAAGCGATTCCGTAACAAATATTATTTAACATTTCGCCAGAATAGCCTAGATTTTCTAAAAAAGGGCGGGCATAAACGGCAGAAGTGTATCCGTGATTAGGGATGGTTCGTTCTTCATTAAAATCAAGCCCATAGGACAAATCATGAAGAAGGCAGGCAATAGTCATAGCTTCAATATCCATGCCTTCTTGACGGGCAATTTCACCACCTATTTTGGCAACTCGGATGGAATGTTCATAACGATAACGCTTAGATTCTGGTCGAGTTTTCCAATATTCACTTTTATCAAAAGTTTCTTTTAAAAATTGAAGAGTTTTTTCGATTTTTTCTGACATTGTTTTTATTCTAACATAGAACACTGTAATAAAAAAGAATAAGATAGAGAATAAAATATAGAATTGAAATTATGGTAAATTAAAGTGGGAATTAAATGTGGAATTATTATCTGAAAAATGGAGGAACTTTATATGAATAAAAAGACGATTATTACTGTTAGACACACGGAGTCAGAACATCATGTAAACGATTTTTCAGGTGGAGTTTCATTTTGGAATCTTACTGAGTTGGGAAAGGAACAGGCATTCAAGGTTGGAAAATGGCTTTTGGAAAATGAAAAAATGGATGATTTTAGAATGCTTGTTTCGGATTTACCAAGAACGGTGCAAACGGCGGAAGAGATTTGTAAATCTTTACCTTTGAAGTTTGAGAAGACCAAGCAGTTGAGAGAAATTGATTTGGGTGAAGGCAATGGTATTTTGAGATCTGAGTATGCAAGGATAGTATCGCCAAAACCTGAAGTTTATGATCCGAATCATCGTTCGTTTCCTCATGCAGAAAATGATACGGAACTTTTGGCAAGAATGAAAGGTGTGTTTGATTTGATTTTGGCAAGTGATGAAGATAATTTTATTCTTGTTTCCCACGGTGGAGCTTTGTTATTTTTTCATATGGCGATTATGGGAAAGAGTTTGGATGATATGGAAAATGCGTATCCTATTGGGAAAGCGGGCTCAATTTCAAAGATTGTTATAAATGAAGATGGAACTTGCACTGTGGAATATTTGAATAAGGAAGTTTTTTAAGAAAAGTTTATTCTTCTAAAGTGGTTTCATCAGTTTTATCATTTGAAATATATTTGTGCATTGTTGCATCCATGCCTAAAGCTCCAAGAGGTGCAGTGATAACAATTGAAATAACTGCCATTGTTAGAACTATATTTCCACAACCTAAACCCATTGCCAGAGGAACTCCACCAATTGCGGCTTGGACCGTTGCTTTTGGTAATTGAGAAATTAAGCAGAAGATTTTTTCTTTGGTATTTAATCCTGTTCCGACAATTGAAATATAAGTTCCTACTTCTCGGAATAGTAAACCTATAAACAGCATTAAAATCATTCCAAGTCCTGCTTCAGTGACATAAGCAATATTTACAGTGGAACCAACTAAAACAAATAAGAAGATTTCTGCGGCAACCCATAATTTAGTAAACTTTACAGAGAGGCGTTTTGAAACGAATGGCATTTTCATATTGATTGTAATTCCCATTGTCATTACTGCAAGCAGACCTGAAACGGGAGCTATGCCTTCTAACCAATATAAAAGCATATTAAAAGCCATAATGATTGTAATTTTTAGAGAGTCACGAATATGGATTTTCTTGAAATAAATGGAAAGTAAAAATCCAAGAAACGCTCCTAATCCTGCGCCTAGGATAATTTCTGCAGGGATTTTTAAAAAACTAAGAGCATTTAGGTTTCCACCGGCTTCCATTCCAACTAAAGTGGAAAAAAGGACAATAACATAAACATCATCTGCGCTGGCACCAGCAATAAGCATTTGTGGAATACCTTTTTTTGTACCATAGCCCTCATCTATCATTTTTGTTAATCGAGGAACGGTTACGGCTGGAGAAACAGCACCCATTACAGCTCCCAAAATAGCGGCTTGAAGGCGAGTTACATTCATTATGGATGGGGCAAAAAGAATAAATGCTAGAAGTTCAAAAGTGGCAGGTATAAAACAAAGCATTACAGCGGGACGGCCAATGCGCTTCAAATCTGAAATATCAAGGGATAGACCTGCTTTTGCAATGATGATTATTAAGGCAATTTTTCGTAAATCGCCAGAAATGTCTGTGACAGAAGGGGCTAAAATATTGAGAACGGTTGGGCCCAAAATAATTCCAGCTACTAGCATGCCAATGATTCGTGGTAGTCGGATTTTAGAAAATAACCAGCCCATTGCTAGGCCTGAAAGAATGATTAAGGCAAAAGATAATAACATTGAAACTCCTGGTGATGGGGGGGAGGTTTGATTTTGTTTGTGATTTAGATTTTAATTTACTCTGTCCCTAATGATTGAATGATTTTTTGATTGATTACTCTGATTGATTACTCTGTCCCCAATGATTGATGTGATTAAATTAGTCTGTCCCCTTTGATTGATAAATTAGTGATAAATTACTCTGTCCCTAATGATTGGGAGAGATTTATATATTCTAGTGTATTTTACAGAAAGGAACAAATGAACAAATTAGTCTGTCCCTAATGATTGTTGAGGTGAATGAGTTTTAATTTACTCTGTCCCTAATGATTTAAAAACATACTTTGTAAGTTCTTTAGTCTTTGTTACTACAAAAAGCTCACTCTTCTTTGTTGCCATATTCTATTATTGCCTTAAACAAGCACAAATCTTTGCATGCCCAAAGGACAGCCTTCGCAAAACTCAGGCAAGCAAAGATTTGTCTGGATTATACGGGCTACCGCCCGCAGGATTAACAGTTACTCCGTAACTGTCAAAGCTGGCACAACCCCGTGATTACTATAGTAAACGTCATCGCGGCCTCTGTGATAGCCCCAATCGCGGATTTCGCGCGCGAAGGAACTACCGTCGTAGCCAGGCGAGCGGAGCCACCAATAACCAACACGTGCTCCGTTTGCCCGGGCATATTCTGTTGTTTTCATAATGCGGTCTTCGTCATTATAGAAGCCATAAAGTTTTTTTGTTGCTTCTGCAGAGCTTAGCAGGTAAATTTTATCAACTGTATTTTCACAGGCATAACTATTTGACTCTTCACCTGTACTTGCCGCACTGTTGTCTACAACAGTTTCTTTAATTCTTGACTTTTCTTCATCATTAAAAGCTGAAGTTAGGAAACCTGCATCAGTCCAATCTATGTCATATTCTGTTGCTGTTCCCCCTTCTGTTACATACTGGTTATTGATGCTGTTCAGATATGCACGTACATTGGAATATTTGTAATTGTTTGGATAAATTGTTTTACTACCAAGTGTACGTGATTCGTCCCCTGTTCTATAATATGCAAGATTTGTATAAATTTTATCTGCTAAAAGCTTTTTGCTTCCGTCTGAATTGTATGC
>JAKSTL010000051.1 GCA_024402595.1 Treponema sp.
ATGCAAAACGCGGTAAAATCTTTACAAAATTTATTAAGGAAATTTCTATCGCTGCTAGAATGGGCGGTGGAGATCCTAACTCAAACCCACGTCTCCGTACTGTTATCATTAAAGCTCGTGCAGCTAACATGCCAAAAGATAACATTGAACGCGCTATCAAAAAGGGTACAGGTGAAGATGGTGGAGCAGCTTACGAAGAATATCTCTACGAAGGATATGCTCCTGGTGGAGTAGCAGTTATGGTTGAAGTTCTTTCTGATAACAAGAACCGTGCTGCTGCTGATGTTAAGAATATCTTTACAAAATCAGGTGGAAACCTTGGTACTTCTGGTTCAGTTTCTCGTATGTTCCAGAGAAAAGGTACAATCGAACTTGATGCTGAAAAAGTATCTGAAGATGAAGTAATGGAAGTTGCTTTGGAAGCTGGTGCTGATGATATCGTAAACGAAGATGGAATCATCACAATTACAACTAGCCCAGACGCATTTACTGCTGTTGCTGAAGCTTTACAGGAAAAAGGTTATGAAACACTTTCTGCTGATGTAGGAATGGTTCCAGATGCTTATACACCAGTTGATAAAGAAACTGCTGCTAAAGTTCAGAAAATGATTGATCGTCTTGAAGACAATGATGATGTTCAGAACGTATACCACACAGCTGAATATCCAGATGACTTTGAGCCAGAAGAATAGAGCTTGAATTAAGTTTTATTTTTATAGAACCTGATTTCCTTTTTGGAGGTCAGGTTTTTTTGTTTTTTGTTACGCTTGGAAGACTTTGTCTTTTTAAAGTTCTTTTGTGCGTGATTTATAAAAACTGTTGTGGAAAAAGTGGTGCGGGGTAGGAATGACAAACGAAAATAATGATTTTACTTCATTGCCGGGGTCTAAAACCAAAGATTCTGTTCCAAGAGGAATGGAAAGAAACAAGGTTCGTAGGGTTTTGGGAATTGATCCTGGTCTGGCAAACACTGGTTTTGGTGTGGTTGATTTTATAAATGGCCGCTACAGAATGGTGAGCTACGGTTGTATTACTACGGGTGCCGATGAACCTCATGGGCAAAGATTGTTGAAGATTTATAACAATCTTTTGGCGGTGATTGATGAGTTCAGACCAACGGAAGCTGCTATGGAATCTTTGTATTTTGCTAAGAATGCAAAGTCTGCTATGGGGGTTAGTGAAGCTCGTGGTGTTGTAACTTTATGTTTGGCACAGCAATGCATTCCTTTGGGAGAATATAGGCCTGTTCAGATAAAGCAGGCGGTAACTGGAAGTCAGAATGCAGATAAAGAGCTTGTGGAAAGGTATGTAAAGCTTTTGCTTGGATTGGAAACCGAGCCAAAGCCCGACCACGCTGCCGATGCCTTGGCTGGTGCCATTACCCATTTGCACAATACTTATTGAATTGTAATTGAACCGCTGGTTGTATGAAGGGAAATTGGTTCAGAACCTTTTCCAAGAATATCTGTTCCGCTTTTACCCTTAGTTCCGTTTATTTTGTTGTTGTAACTGCCACTTGTTACAGAATATTTAAAGGTTGCATTACTGTTTTCTGGAATATCCAGATGAATGGAGCCTGATGTTGTTCTAAAACTGCTTTTTTCTGAAAGTTCTTTGTCTAATTTTAAGTTTATGCTTCCAGAAACTGCATTTGCTTCTACTTTTGAAAAACTTCCGTCTAAATGAATGCTGCCACTGGTACAATTACAGTCAATTGTTTGGGCTGAAATGTCTGTAAGATGAATGGAACCGCTGTTAGACTTTATATCTGCGGAATCTATGGTTCCATTGTTCAAGTGAATAGAACCGCTGCTTGTGGAACAATCTAATTTTGGAGTAGACAGACTGTTCAGATGAACAGAACCACTGGCAGTGGATATATCAATTTGGTTTGCATTGTAATCTTTTGGTAATTTTACAACAATTTTTCTGTTTACCATGCTTACAAGGTTTTTTGATACTTTGCCGTTAATTTTAAGACAATCCTGATAAACATTTACTTGTGGCATTGTTTCTTTTGTGCAGTAAAACTCCACGGAAATATTTTTATCATTTGTTTCTTCAAAATAAAGGGATTCGCTTAATATATCTATGTCGAAAGCTTTAATTTCTTTTGGAGAAAATGTTTTTGTTTCGTATAGATTTGCCATGCCTATTATTTCTTTTCCTGTTATTTTAAGAACCGAATAGGATTCTTTTTTTGAAAGTCTTATTCCAAGAATGACGCATAAAAGCAATGCGATTAAAAGCCAGATAATACCCATAATTTTATTTCCTTTCATTTTTATTCTTCCTCCGAAATGTCAAGAAATGCGTATACTGCATTTTTTATTGCAGTTCCAATAATCCAGATAATCCAGGTGATATGCCAGGCATTTGTAGTAAAACTTACTGCAAGGTAAATGATTAAAATTATGCTCCAATAGAGTTTTGAAAAAGATTCTACAAACTTGCCAATTTTTTTGTTTGAGCCGTTGTAAATTACTGGTTTTGATGATTTTGAAATGTATTGGCCTACATCCTGAGGCATACTCATATGAGTAAAAATTATTAAACCTGTTGCAATTGCAATACAGATGAACATAAGAACTACGCCAATTATACTCATTGATTCTTCCTGACCAATTCCGAAAATGCTTGGGATGGAAGAAAAGATTATTACAAAAACAACGCTTAAAATATAAAGCATTACGCTGATAGAAGTGTTTCGTGCTCGGATTCTTCTGTAGTCGTCAATTTTATTTTTAAGGCTCATATCTGGTTCCAGTTCTTTTAAAAGGGAATCTATGTCACCAAGGTTTGCAAGAGCTTCTGTGTAAGCCTGATTTTCTGATTTGCCTTCTGCAATGTGGGCTTCAAAATGATCGTTCAGGGTGGAAAGGATTTCTTCTTTTAATTCCATTGCTTTTTTTGTGTTTGGAATGTCTTTGAATAATACATCTACATAATTTTTAATTTTGCTGTTCATGTTTGTCTCCTAAAAAATGTAAAATTATGGCGGAGTTTTTAATTCTCCCTTAAGTTTTTGTGCCCTATGAAATTAAATTACTTTTTGAAAAGTTTCTCTGGGGCATTTTTGTTAAAATTAGATTTCTTGTTTTGTGGAAATCAATTTGTTCATTAACTGCTGGATGTTTGTCCAGTCATTTTGGTTTTCTTTATAGGCTGTTCTTCCTGACTCTGTGATTGAATAATATCGGCGACGGGCTCCGGAGTTTTCGTCTCCCCAATAGGATGTTATGTATCCAAGTTCTTCTAGGCGCCTGAATGAGGTGTATAGAGTAGCTTCTTTTAGTTCCAGCGTTTTATTGCTTAATTCACTGATACTTTTGTTAATCTGGTAGCCATAACTATCCTGATGGTTTAATTGAGCAAGAATTATTGTATCTGTAAGCCCTCTTAAAATATCTGAATAATTGAGCATTAATCCTCCTGAATAAAAGTAATAATGTATCCGAAATAATTTTCTATCTGATGTAATTTATATTGCAAAATACCTCATCTGTCAAGGTATATAAAACACAAAAACACCAAATTATAAAAAAAGGACTTAATCTTTAGAATGAAAAAGTCTTTATATGGATTTGCTTCTACTGGTAAATGACAATTTTCTACAAAAATGATATTATTTGAATATGTTTAATTCAATTTCCGGCATTATTACACAAAAAATGCCTAAACAGGTTTTTATTGAAGCTAATGGAATTGAGTGGGATATTTGTGTCCCAGATTCGAATATTGATATGCTGCCTGTGGTTGGTAGTGAGGGAAAGGTTTATACCTGGCTTCAGCATACAGATATGGTGATGTGTCTTTATGGTTTTGCTTCTCCTGATGAAAGGTCTTTGTTTTTGGATTTGTTGAAGGTTGATGGCGTTGGTCCAAAAGGAGCTTTAAAGATTATGAGTTCCGTAAGCAGCCGTAGACTTATGGAAGTTCTTGAAAATGGTGATTTGGAAATGCTGGAAAAGATTCCTGGAGTTGGTAAAAAAACTGCGGGTAAGATGATTTTGACTCTTAAGGGAAAATTAAAGCTTTCTGAAACTGAAACTACGGTGGTTCGTGTTGCTCAGGCGGCTCCTTATAGCGATTTAGTGGCTTCTTTGGTTAGTATGGGCTTTGATAAAAAACTTGTGGAACAGAAAGTTGCTCAATTAGCTGAAGGGCTTTGTAACGATAAAGACTTTAGTGCAAAATCTCAGAAAGATAGGGAAGATATTTTATTTAGACGGGCATTGATGGAATTGTCTTAATTTCAGGAGTGTTAGGCTGTGAGTTATAACAAAAATACTAATGATGATGAAAATGATTTTAGTTCCATTGTGCGGGCTGATTTAAAAACTTCTTTTGACGAACAGGATAATAAGCTTCGTCCAAAATTGCTGAAGGATTTTTTGGGACAGGAACCAATTAAGAAGAATCTAAAAACTTTTGTGGATGCGGCAAAAGCAAGGGAAGAACCTTTAGATCATCTTTTGCTTATAGGACCTCCGGGGCTTGGTAAAACAACTCTTGCACAAATTACGGCTCATGAATTGGAAGTGGATTTTAAGGTGACTTCGGCTCCTGCTTTGGAAAAACCAAAGGATTTGGCGGGTATTTTAAGTACAATTTCTGAACGGACGGTTTTTTTTATTGATGAAATACATCGTCTTAAGCCTGCGATTGAAGAAATGCTTTATATCGCCATGGAAGATTTTGAATTGGACTGGATTATTGGACAAGGAGCTTCTGCTAGAACCGTCAGGATTCCTATTCCACCTTTTACTTTGGTGGGAGCAACTACAAAGGCGGGTAGTGTAAGTAGTCCGTTGCGTTCCAGATTTGGTTTTATTCCTAGATTTGAGTTTTATACTTACGAAGAACTGGCCAGTATTATTACTCGTTCTGCGGGCATTCTGGATGTACAAATTGAAAAAGATGCGGCTCTTCTTTTGGCTCAATGCTGTAGAGGAACTCCTCGTGTGGCAAACAGGGTTTTAAGACGAATGCGTGATTTTGCACAGGTGGCTGGAAGTAATGTTATTACTGTGGCTACGGTTGACGAAGGTTTGAAGCGACTTGATATTGACGAAATGGGGCTTGAAAAGGCTGATAGGGATATTTTGCTTTCTATAATTCGGAACTTTGGTGGCGGGCCGGTTGGGGCTGAAACTCTTGCTATTTCTATTGGTGAAAGTATTGATACTTTGGAAGATTATTATGAACCGTATTTGATTCAATGTGGTTTGCTGCAAAGAACTCCAAAAGGTAGAATTGTAACTGCTAAGGCTTATGAACATTTGAATATTAAGAATGTAGAAACTAAAGGGAAAAACGAAGGACAGCAGAGTCTTTTTGACTGATTGCATTGAATGCGTTAGGCACTGGAAGGGCGCGAAGCGAGTCTGGAGCGAAGCGGAAGACCGTCCGTAGGTAAGCCTGGAAGCGCCGACCGACTGGGAAACAGGCGGGAACGCCCAATTTTTTATTAAAGCTTTAAAAAAAAGAGATTTTTATGAAAACAACGGATTTTAATTTTTATTTACCAGAAGATTTGATTGCACAGCATCCTAGTGGAGTTCGGGGGCAGGATAAACTTATGCTTTTAAACCGACAATCGGGGGCTGTGGAACATTTTACCATGGATGATTTGCCGGATTTAATTACACCGGATACTTTAATGGTTTTTAATAATTCAAGGGTAAGGCGAGCGCGAGTTTATGGAATTAAGGAAACTACTGGGCGGGAACAGGAGTTTATGTTTTTGAATACTATAGATAAGGACTGTATGGTTTGGAATACTATGGTAAAAAATGCTAAAAAACAAAAGCCTGGTATGCATTATCAATTTCCTGATGGTACGGTTGGTACAATTATTGATGTGCCTGGTAATGCGGGAACTGAGTTTAGGGCTATGAAATTTGATTTTGCTATAAACGAGGACTGGTTTGAAAAAAACGGGCATATTCCTTTGCCACCTTATATTAAACGAGGGGATACGGAAGAGGATAGTGAAAGGTATCAGAATGTTTATGCGAATCAGACGGGGTCGGCGGCTTGTCCTACGGCGGGGTTGCATTTTACGGAAGATATGCTGAAAAGGCTGGATGCTGCGGGAATTGAGCGATGTTTTGTTACTTTGCATGTGGGATTGGGTACTTTTTTGCCTGTGCGGGAAGAAAATATTGAAAATCACAAGATGCATGAAGAATGGTACACGATTCCTGTGGAAACTGCAGAAAAAATTAACAGGGCTAAGGCGGAAGGAAGGCCAATTTTAGCGGTTGGAACAACTTCGGTGCGAACTTTGGAAAGTGCGGCGCAAAAAATTGAGCTTATGGGTGGTAAGGCTGGCGAAAATAATGAATGGATTCATGCGGGAACGGCTTCTACATCTATTTTTATGTATCCGGGATTTAAGTTTAAGGTTGTGGATAAGATGTTTACCAATTTCCATACGCCGGAAAGTACATTGATTATGCTTGTAAGTGCTTTTGCGGGAAGAGAAAATATTTTGTCTGCTTATGAAGAAGCGGTAAAGAATAGATACCGATTTTTCTCTTATGGTGACTGTATGTTTATCCGCTAGAATTTTGAAATTTTAGGTTAACTGTTCAAAGCTGTAGCGGGTTAGGTTCAGAAATTGCTGGATTACTACATTACTAATCATTTTGTCGGCAGTGGCTTCTAGAAATTCTGATTCTATGGTGTCTTGAAGGGTATCAATTTCTTTTTTGGAAAGAGGAAGTCTGTGTCCAATAAGAAGATTTTCCAGTTTTTTACTTTGGAAGGCGAAGGGACCTGCAAAAGCTAGTTTTACTTCAATTATGGAATTTCGTTCCGTGTTGACTATAAAGGCATAGGATGCGGAGGAGTGGCTTATGGTATGTTCTGGGCCTACTCGGCGGAAAATGGAAATGTCTTCATCGATTAGTGAAATTCTTATGTTTGTAAGAATAAAGCCTTCTGGAACTTTTTTGAAATTCTGCAGGGTTTCGACTTTTGTTTCTGTTGTGCTTTTAAATTCAAGGCGTGTGTCTAAGGCCATAAGAGGGGCGTAGAGTGTAAGCTTGTGACCTTCGGCGCAGATGTTTCCACCAACGGTAGCCATGTTCCGAATCATTGGATTGGCAATACTGGCTAAGGCTTCGTAAAGAATGTGCGGCATATGGTTTGGTCCAAGATTCAATAAATCTGAAAGTGTTGCGCCCGGTCCTACATCAATAAAGCGTTCGTGGCGTGAAATCTGAGATAAATCTTTAAGGCCGTGAGTCGAAATTGCCTTTTCTGGTAATTCTTCAAGTCTGGTACAGCCGCCAACAATTTGCAGCCCCTTATTATTTTTCATTTGAGTCTGAAGGTCGTGAAGATTTTTTGCATATAAAATTGATTTCATTGTATCACCTTGTTATCTGTGTTTTTTGTGAACCATTCTTGCCACTTGTTCATAACCTTTATCTCGTATTTCTGTTGCATAAATAATGCCGTTTACAAGAGTGTTCAAATCGATGCAGCAGGGAGCAAGATGTTTTACTTCTTCTGTAATTTCTTCCCTTGAAGGAACTTTGTTCATTTTTAATAATTTATAGGCACTAAAAATCTTTCCCGCATTACAATAACCACAAAGTTTTATGTCTGCCAGCCCAAAACCCTGCATTATAGTTTTATAGATGTTTGCAGTTTCGTCTGATGATTCAAGGTAATCCAAAGTTACAATATTGGCGTTATTGATTATGCCAACTGGTATTTTGCAGGAAACAACTGGTTTATCATCTAAAAGAACCGCACAGGAGCCGCATAATCCCTGACTGCACCCGCATTTTACAGAAGTACAGGACATTTTCCGTAAAACACTAAGTAAAGATTCATCGGAAGGAGCGTCGATAATTGTTTTGTTTCCATTAAAAATTACTGAAATATTCATTTTTCATACCTTTTCGTCTATTCTGAAGCTTCCGGGCTTAAACTGTTTGCTGAGGAATCTCCATTCTGATTCTGTGTGTTTATTACAGTTTCTCTATCTTTGATTAAACCATAAAGCCTTTTTTCTGTGCACGGAAGTTTTGTCAATTGAGTTGCAAGAGCCAAAGAAAGGGCAGAAGTGAACGCTGCTGGAAGAGTATTGTGAACCAAAGCTTCAATTTGACCAGATTTATTTTTAGACTGCAAAAACTGGATTTTTACTGAATCACAAGGGATTTTTCGTCCCGTTACCAGCATTTCCAGTTCCTGCTGTATTTCTAAAAGAATGGTTTTTCTTGCGGCATTTTCGTCAAATAATTCACCACAATCAACTACAATCCATATTCCCTTAATTTTTTCGCTGTAAGAATAAGTATCCAATTCTACTTCGACAACGCAGGTCGCAAAAGATTGATTTGAAAATGGAATGCCAGAAAAGCTTTCTTTATTCCAGTTTCTACGGCTTGCTGGAGAAATACCTTTTTTAGAAGTAATTGGCAGAGGTTGATGAAATCTTTTTTTCTGAATATCGTTACAGCATTTTTTAATAAGTTCATTTACAGTGCCAATGGTGCTGAAAGAATCTTCTGGAAAATCTGGCAGTTCATTTATGTTAAATTCTGAATCAATTATGATATTTTCCTTTTTAATTTGCAGTATTTCTGACGCAGTGTTTTTCCAAATATCCTGAACAATTTCAGAAGGTTTTATGGTATGAATTATCACTTTATCTTTTGATGATAATGTAACTTCAACCTTAGGATTAAAGTTAAAAACACTAAGACCGTGGAACTCGGAAACATTAAAGCCCGTAGCAACACCAATGCCCCGCAAAGGTAAAGCAAAGAATGGATTATTATTTTTTTGAAGCCTGTCAATAGCGTCCATGTGGAAAGATGCATATTTTCTGTTGAAGTCACTGATTTTGATGGCAGTGTGAAGGGTTTCATAGGCAGAGTCAGAAGGAATAGAAATTGGATATTCCGCTTTTTTCTGATTTCTATTGGCCAGTCTAAGTTCTTCAGGAAACAGATGGGTTTGATCGCTTAATTTTTGAAGCTGATTTTCAATTGCAAAAAATGCCTGGGAATCAACCGTTTTAATACAAATTGAGGTTGGTGGATTTTTTGAAGTGTGAGCTTGAGCTGTAATTCGTATATTGTCAAATCTGTAATAATTAAAGGCCGCAATGGAAAGACGGTCAATAATTTCCTGTGCAAAAGGATTGCAAGCCCCCGCATCAACATCAATCTTTACATCCATAGCATTAATTCGTCCATCTTTAGCTACAGAAGTTCTATAAGTGATTTTTGTGTTTACCCCAGGAGCCATATAAAGATCTTCTTCTTGCTGTGGAAGGATAAGTTTTACAGGCTTTTGGGTAAGATAAGCAACCAATGCAACCTGAGTAATAAGTTGTGTAGTACGCCAAAGTCCTTTTGAATAAACGCCAGAGGCTTTTGTTTTATGAATAAAGATTTTTTCTAAAGGAAGTTCCAAAGCCGTGGAAATAGCCTTCATAGTGCAGACTGTCCATTTTGTTGGTGCAAAAACATGAAGATTTCCGTGGTCCATGTAACAAAAAGCTCCATTTGTTTCTTCCCAAGATGGAACAGAAAGCTTTTGAGACCAAGATTCCGTAGAAATTAAATTATTTTCCTGAGGTTTAATTTTTGATTTTTCTTCCTGAAAATTGGAAGGTTCTGTTTCATCCTCCGATTTATCATCTTGTTTTATTTCAGAAACAATTGCCGTGGTTTGTCTCTCTGTGGAATCCATATTTGTAAAAAACAGCTTTTCAATTTCCTCATCAGAAAGAGTCTGATAAACACCAGATTTTATTTCTCTAAAGCCTATAGTTTTATTTGTATTATTTTCTGCATTTTTTCCAGTACGAACAGCGTCAAGGGATGGCAAATTATTGATTTCGTCAAGAAAGTCCGAAAAATCCGGGGCATTTCCAGTTTCTTCTGTTTTTTCTGCCTCATCGATTATTTCATCCTCGTCATTTTTTCTTGGAGTATCATTCTTCTCTGTCAGCACTTTCTGCATTACAGGCGTTAATGGTATATCTTGAATCTTTGTAAGTTTTGCAATGGAATGTTTTTGCTGATTCATAACTTTATTCAGCGCCGATTCCAAAGAAATAATATCAAAATTGACAGAAACTCTTTCCAGCAATTCATTTACAATTTTTTCATCAGGCCCCGCAATAATTCCAAGAGGTTCACCTTTATAAGAAACATCATCGTAACCAAAAACTTTTATAAGAGTTTTGTTGATTTCTATTTTTTTGCTGCCCGGAAAATCTTTTGCCGTAAAAAAATAATATCCTTCTGGAATATTATCTAAAGTAACATTTCTGACTTTATCGGTTGCCGCCGGACTTCGAACCAAAGCAGCATGCAAAGTTCCCGATTTTTCACAATCACTGTAAAAACCGCTGGTTTCAAGAGAACGCATTTCTGGATTAGTATTACTTTTTTTTCTAGACATGATTTTCCAGTCCTATTTTCGTAACAGTCTCAATTACATAATCTGTCATTTCCTGTGTCATATCTGGGAATAACGGAATTGAAATTGTTCTTGAATATTGATTTTCTGCATTAGGATAATTTTCTGCAGTAAAGTCGTCATAAAGTTCTTTCCAATATGTAAAATGAAAAATTGGAATAAAGTGAACAGAGATTCCCAGTCCCATTTCCTGCATTTTTTTTGCAAATTGTTCCCGAGTGATAGTAAGTTTTTCTGGAATAATTCTCATTAAATACAAGTGCCAGGAATTGCCTTCTCCTGTTGGTGGTAACTGAATAAAATCAAGTTTTGAAAAAGCTTCGTTGTATTTTTCGGCAACAGCTTTTCTTTGTTCAAAAAATAACTGGGCTCTTTCAACCTGACAACATCCAATAGCGGCAAGAACATCAGGAAGATTGCATTTATATCCAGGTGCAATAATATCGTATTCCCAGGAAGCCCGTGGAGAAGTGTAGCGGTCCCAGGTTGTTCTGTCCATCCCGTGCAGACGCATAGCAGTCATTCGTTTTGCTAAATCTGGATTTCTTGTGCAGACCATACCACCTTCTGCTGTAGTTATGGTTTTTGTAACATAAAAAGAAAAAACTCCCGCGTCACCAATGGTTCCTGCATAACCAAGTTTTGTTTTTGAAGGAAAAGAATGGGCGGCATCTTCTATAACATAGATTTTATTATTTTCTGTACTGTATTTTTCTGCCAATGCCATTATTTTTTCCATATTACAAACATTTCCAGCAATATGAACTGGAACAATAGCTTTAACCTTATGGCCGTTTTCAGCATCTTTTTTTAATATTTCTTCTATTTTTTCTGGATCAATATTATAAGAATCTTTTTCAATGTCGGCAAAATAAACATGGGCATTTAAATGGCGGGCACAGGCTGCTGTTGAAACAAAAGTATATGGAGTAGTAATAACAGCAGTTCCTTCTTTTACACCACAAGCTTCCATAGCAAGAATCATTCCAGAGGTGTTGGAATTAACCGCAAGAGAAATAACTGGAGCTTTTTGTAAATCTGCGATATTTTCATCTTCTACAGCCGCAGAAAACTTTTTTTCAAAATCCAGGGCATATTTTCCTGTAGTAAGCCAGCCCGATCGTAATACTTCTAAAACAGCATCTTCTTCTGCTTTTGTAATGGAAGCTCTGTGAAAAGGAACTTTTATTTCTGCCATATAATTACCTGCCGTTATGTAGAAAATTATAATAAGTCAGTTCTAAGCTGATTATCATTTTGTATTTCTTCGTAAAAATCTTTAAGACTTTTGCAATCCTGGCAGAGAATATCAACCAGCATTTCTTTATTTCTGAATGCAGATTCCTGACCATTGGTAAAATAGCAAATGGGATAAAGTTTTTCCAAAAGAGTATTTAGTCTTTCTGAAGAATATTCCTTGTTGTCCAGCTTTAGTATTTTTGGATATTGAGTTGGCGTTGGATTTTCTTCTTCAAGCCACAAAGGTTCAACCAATCTTTCTCCCTTTCTGGCTCCAACAATTTTAATTTCAATATCCTTATTTGGCTCAAGACCAGAAAACTTAATGATTTGAGTAGCTAAATCTATAATCTTTACAGGTTCACCCATATCCAAAAGATAAGATTTACCATTTTTTCCCACTCCACCAGTTTGAAGAACTAATGAACAAGCTTCTGGAATAGTCATAAAAAAGCGAACCATTTTTTCGTCTGTAACAGTTAATGGCCCGCCATTTTTAATTTGATCTTGAAAAAGCGGTAAGATGGAACCACGGCTTCCTAAAACATTTCCAAAGCGGACAAACATAATATCCTGTGATTTTTTTGAATATTGAGCTTGTTTTGCGGCATCTAAAACCATTTTTTCGCACAGCATTTTTGAAACACCATAAACGCTTACTGGCTCCACCGCCTTATCTGTAGAAATTAAAACAAACTTTTCAACCTCGTGCTTAAGGGTTGCGTCCAAAAGATTTTTTGTTCCAAAAACATTATTTTCAATTGCCGCCACCTGATTTTCTTCCATCATAGGAACATGCTTATAAGCGGCACAATGGAAAATTACATTACATTTTGTCTGTTTTACAATGTAATCTACATATTCCTTATCCCGCATATCTCCAATAATTGGAACTACCGTAGCTTTTTCGCCAATGCCTTCTTCCTGCAATACCTTTAACTCTCTATAAATCTGGCAGATAGAGTTTTCCCCGTGACCAAACAGATAAAGCCGTTCCGCACCACCAGATAAAAGTTGTCTTGCCAGTTCTGAACCAATGGAACCACCAGCTCCAGTAATAAGAACTCTTTTTCCTCTAAGATAAGAAAGACTTTCCTTAAGTGAAATTGTAACCGGTGTTCTTCCCAAAATATCTAAAGGATCAATTTCGCGGGTCTGAACAAAATGAGCTGTTCCATTTATAACCTGACTAATTCCTGGAAGTATTTTTATATGGGAGAAATGATTTTCTTTTAAAATATTGTATATTTCTCTGATTCGTTCTGTAGGAGCTGAAGGAATGGCAATAATAGCTTCATCTAAATCTGAATAATTAAGAATAGATGCTACACTGCTGATTGGCCCTAGAACAGGAATGCCGTCTATGCTTTTACCAATTAATTCCTGATTGTCGTCAAGAAAGGCGTTTACTTTTCCAAAGATTTTTTTTCGTTTTATATCGTCTGCAATTGTCTGCCCTGCAAAACCGGCACCAATTATATAGATTCGTTTTTCCATTTTCCCAACCTTTTTCTATTTTATCACACAACAATCATTTTATAAATAATACCTGCGTTTTATTTATAAAAAATACTAAACCTCACTGCTGATTTTTCCGATTAAAAAATATAGAAATGTTAGATTTGGGTGGTTTTTATGGGGAAACTAAAATATTCAGTAGTTTTTGCTGTTTTGATGGTGCTTTCTACAAAAGTTTTTGCAAAACAAATAACTATTCAGTTGGTTCAGCATACAATTAATACAGAAAAATTATCTGATCCAGTTCTGGTAGTAGAAGATGAACTCCTTAATGGGTTTTTTGAGTCAGGATTCATAGTTACTAATTCTCCTGCTGTAATTTCTTCTTCCAGAGAGGATGATGAAGCTCTATATAACACTGGTTTTGGAGATGCCTTTGAAGGTTCTTCAGATTATTTTGTACAGGTTAATCTTTATTTTGGAACTGCAGAAGGTTCTAAGATAAATCTTAATAAAATTGAATGGTCTCTTGCATCAGCGGTAACTGGTGTAAAAATTACAGAAGACTCAGTCAACAATGTAAATACTTCTAGAACTGATGATTTAAGATACATTTCTTCAAATCTTGTTCGAGATATAAAAAAAGCATTAAAAGCCTAAGGATGGGTTGGGAATATGAAAAATAAACTTAGTAAAATTGTAACAAGCGTTGTGTCTGTAATTACGGCATGTCTCTTATTTGCTTCCTTTAGTCCTTCTCTTGATGGAAGAGCTATGGTGGTAGAAGAAGGTCTTTTTCCACAAGGCTTGTTCGCAAAAACTGTTGGATATCTTCCTGGAGATATGATTAGTGTTACTAATATAACAGGAGATAAAACCGTCGATATTCTTGTAATTGGTGCTCTCGATCCATCAGAAGGTGTTGCAATTATGCTTTCTCCAGAGGCTGCTGCTGCAATTGGTTTGGATAAACGGTCTAACAATATTGTAAAAATTACAAAAAGATCTAATCAGGATGACCGAGTGTTTGGTTCAGCTGTAATTGCCCAGCAATCTTATACAAATAATAGTTACGATAAAAATTATATTGATTCAGAAACAGAAGAAGAGTTCCTTTATGAACCAGAATCTGTGGTGGAAGAAGATTATAATGATTTTGATGAAATTGATTATGAACCACAGGAAAGTGATTTAGCTGTTGGTGGAGAAGTTCCTGTAGAAGAATATGAGTATATTCTTGAAGATGAGTTTGATTCACTGCCAGAACCAATTACAGAAAATGATTTTGAAGATACTGAGTTTGAAGAAAGCGATATTGAAGAAAAAGTTGAAGATGATTTTGATGATTTAGAATATGAAGCTGTTCCTTCCGATGATTTTGAAGAAGAAGATTTAGAAGAAGCATTCATTGCAGACGATTTTGACGAGAAGATTTTTGAAGAAGAATTAAAAGATTCTTTGGAAGCTCCAGTGGAAAACAGTCTTGAAGAAAAAATTGTCGATGATGATATAGAAAGTCAGGAAGTGGCGCTTGAAGAAAAAATCCTGGACGAAGAATTGAATGATCAGGAGTCTGAAGTTGAAGAATCAGAAGATGCCACAGAAGAATTAGAAGCTTTTGATGATGACTTTGAAGAAGATTCCGATGAGGATTTTGAAGAGGAAGACTTCGAAGAAGATTTTGAAGAAGAGTTAGCACAGGAGCCGGAAGAAGATTCAGAAGAGTTTGAAGAAGAATACGAGGCAATTCCAGAAGATAAGGATGAAGAATCAGAAGAACTTGTAGAAGAAGAAACTCTAGAAGATTTGGATGAAGATTCAGAAGAATTGTTCATAGATGATCAGGATTTGGAATTACAGGAAGAAGCCCAAGACGAAGATGAAAGTGATGAAGAAAAAACTGATGAAGAAAATCTGGAAGTAGAGGAATCAACTTATCTTGATGAAGACCCATTTGGCTTCCTTTATACAGAAGAAACTCCAGCAGAAAAAGCAGAAATTGAAAGTGAAGAATCTGAAGAACCAGAAGAATTAGAAGAAGATTTAGATGAACCTTTTGATGATGACGAAGACTTTGAAGAAGATTATGAGGAATCTGATTTTGTAGAAGAAGACTTTGACGAGGATTTTGAAGAAGAGTCAGAAGAGGAATTAGAAGCAGAAGATGATGAATTAGAAGAATCTGTTGAAGAAGATGAAGTTTCAGAAGAACCTGTAGAAACTGATGAGGAGTTGCTGGAAGAAAAAATCGAAGATGAAGATGCAGATTTTGTAGAAGAGACAGAAGATTCAGAAGAAGCTGTTGAAGAAGCTGGAGAAGTTGAAGATTCAAAAGAAGAAGTTGAGGAAGAATCTGTTGAAGAACCAGCAGAAAACGAAGAAGAAACTATAGAAACAGAAGATTTTGAGGAAGAACCAGCAGAAGTTGAAGAAGAATTGATTCTCGCTCCTCCTGTGGAAGAATCAAAAGCATTGAATCCATTGGAAGAATTGTTCGTAGACGACAATGATTTTGCAGAAGAAATTGTAGATGAAGAAACTCCAGCAGAAACTGAAGAAGAATCTGAAGAACCAATGGACGAAACTGTTGAAGAAACAGTTGCAGCCGATTCCGAAGAAGAAGTCGTTGAAGAAGCATCTGTTGAAGAATCAGTTCCACAAGAAGAATTAGTAGAAGATGAAGTAATTGAAGAAGTTGTAGAAGAAGAACCTTGGTTCGATACCGACGAGGTTGAGTTCATTGATGAGGAAGAGACAGTTGAAGAAGAATCATCTGAAGAAGAGTATCAGGCAATTGTTCTTGTTCCAGCAGATGAAAATCCTCCATTGGTAGAAGCCGAAGAAACTGAAGAAGAAACTGAAGATTCCGAAGCCGCAGAAGAAGAATCAGAAGAAGCAGAAGAAAACGAAAGTGAAGAAACTGCAAAAGCTGATTCTTATCCAGAACTTATCTTAAACTCTTCTACAAATGAAGCTAAAGTAACAAGACCTTCAGTAGAGATTGTTGCTCCAGAACCAGTTGTAGAAGTTCCTGCCAAAGGACCTGCTTATGAAAAATATGTTGTACCAAGCCTTTCACAGCTTAAGTCAAAAACATACTATATTCAGATAGCAGTTTTGAAGGAAGAAGCAAATATTATGGAAATTGTAAACAAATACGGAAAGAATTATCCAATTACAATTGTTCCAACTTCATCAGGCGCTGCTAATCAGATTTTGATTGGACCATTATCCGTAGATGAGTACGCAACTGTACTTGCAAGATTTAAGTCATACGGATACAAGGATGCTTTCTTAAGAAAAATTAAATAAAAAGCATAAAGTCTTTATAAAATAAAAAAGCTGCTGGCGTAAGAAAAATCTTTCATCAGCAGCTTTTTTTTGATTTTAAATCCACGGCAGGTTGAACTTGTCAAAACCACACCGTGCATTTTTTATTATTCAAAGTTGAGCAAAATTACTCAATAATTAGTCGGCAATAGTATAAATCCAACCTTCTGGAGCTGGCAAACGGCCCATCTGAATACCAGTTAAAGTATCATAGATTTCTTTAAGCTTAGGACCCATTTCCTGCTTTCCTTCATTAAAGATAATTTCCTTTCCATGATCATCAATCTGACCAATTGGCGAAATAACAGCCGCAGTTCCACAAAGACCACATTCAACAAAATCTGCAATTTCATCTTTGTGAATCTTTCTTTCTTCAACTTCCATCTTTAAGTACTCTTTTGCAACAATAAGAAGAGAGCGTCTTGTAATAGAAGGAAGAATTGAATCAGATTTTGGAGTAACAAGTTTTCCATCCTTTGTAATGAAAATAATGTTTGCTCCACCAGTTTCTTCAATATATGTATGACTTGCAGGATCAAGATAAATGTTTTCTGCATAACCAGCGTTGTGTGCATCTACAATGTTGTGCAAAGACATAGCATAATTCAATCCCGCTTTGATGTCTCCTGTTCCATGTGGTGCGGCACGGTCCAAATCAGAAAGACGAACTTTAATAGGTTTTACTCCACCTTTGAAATATGGTCCAACTGGAGTTACAAGAATGCGGAACTGATATTCGTCAGCTGGTTTAACACCAATAACTGCATTTGAGCCAAACATATATGGACGAATATAAAGTGTGGCGCCACTACCATAAGGTGGAACCCATTCTTTGTTAGCTTCAATAGTCATAAGAACTGCTTCAATAAAGCGATCTTTTGGGAATACAGGCATTTCAAGTCGTTTACAAGAAGTTTCCATTCTATCTGCATTTAAATCAGGACGGAAAGTAACAATATCACCATGTTCTGTAGTGTAAGCTTTAAGGCCTTCAAAAACAGTCTGAGCATACTGAAGTACACCTGCGCATTCGTTAATTGTAATTGTATGATCTGAAGTTAATTCTCCTTCATCCCATTCACCGTTTTTCCAGTTACAAACATAACTTTTAGAAGTTTCCATGTAACTAAAAGGCAAGTTGCCCCAATCAAGATCTTTTGCCATATATTTTTACCTCCGCATTTAGCGTCAAAATTAAATTATACTAAATATATTTTATTCCTATTTAAAAATTAGTGCAAGATGAATAAATGAATAGTTAAATAATTGAAGGATATTACAGCTGGAGTTTTATCACAGTATGGCTGGTACCCATGGCTCCATACCGGCACAAAAGAATCTGGAATTATAATTTTCAATGTAAAAAAAAATGTATATAATAAAAAAAGATGAAAGTTATAGATTGGAATGATGTTTACAGAAGCTTCTCTACAAAAAAAATGCTTGAAGACTTTGCAGGAAAAAAATCGGGTATTTCTGTGGGCAGTTTTGATGGAGTTCATAAAGGACATCAGTTGTTGCTGGAAACACTTACTGCCGAATGTAAAAAGAGAGATTATTTTTCTGTAGTTTTAACTTTTACAAATCCTTTGCCAAGCTTAAAAAAATCTGGGGAATATGAAGGGCACATTTCTTCACTTAATCAACGGTTGAATCTTTTGGAAAACTACGGAATAGATTTTGTAGTTCTTGTAGATTTTAATCTTGATTTTGCCAGGCTGTCGGGAGAGGAGTTTTTTGGAATTTTAAAATCAACTGCAAATATGAATCTGATTGTAGAAGGCGTAGATTTTCGTTGTGGATATAAAGGTGCAACAACGGTGGCAGAAATTGAAAAATGGGCTCAAGAAAACTCTGCCAGTGGAGTGGAAGAACAGATAAAGTGTTTTTTTATGAAGCCCGTTTATTTTATAGAAGGAAATCAAGAAATCCGCATCAGTTCTAGTGTTATAAGAAAATATATAAAAGCAGGACGACTTAAATTGGTAGAGGAATTGTTGTCCAGACCTTTTCAATTAGATTTATCAGAAGCGTCTGTGGTTTCCTGTGATAATTCGAAAAAGATTTTTGATATTTCAAATGTTTCTCAGGTAATTCCACCTTTTGGCGAATATTTTGATTTTTATTTATTGTTAAAAAATGCATTGCCACAAAAAACTCATGTGCTTTTGGAAAAAAATTTTTTAACGCTTTATGACTGCTAATTCTCAATTGTTTACTATAAGTCAAAGAGTTTCTGTCTTGATTAAAACCTATGATTTTATTATATTAACAGTGCTGATATTACGATTTAGTTTGTGATTTAGTCCCTGAAACCCGGGATTAGACCTGCAGTTATTTCGCTTATGTCAGTCTAAGATTTATATTTTAAGGGGTTCCACAATGGCACTTACAAAAGAAACAACAGCCGCAACAGTAAAAAAATACGGCGCAACAGAAGCTGATACAGGTTCTGTAAAAGTTCAGATTGCTCTTCTTACACAGAGAGTTACACAGCTCACAGCACATGTAAAAGCATTCCCAAAAGATGCTTCTGCTAAAAGAGCTCTTCTCAAAGTAGTTGGTCAGCGTCGTAAGATGCTTAAGTACTTTGAACGCACAGACCTTGAAGGATACCGTGCATTCATTAAAGAACTCGGACTTCGCAAGTAGTTCTAGTTCAAGAAAAAAGCGCCTTAAGTTTCTGTAAGTTTTTATGGTGAACTAGGGCGTTTTTTTTTATCTGTAGTTATTAAAAAATCGGAAAGGAAAGTAGGAATGCAGAATTAAAGAGAAATTAAAAATAATAATTTGATAAAATATCAAGGGATTATTTTTAATTTTTCTAATTCTGATATTTTTTTATTTCTCATCTGTATTTTTTAATCACAAATATATTGTTCGCAGAGAAGCGAATGTCAAAAAAAACATAAAACAATTAACGGATGTAGTGTTAATTGTAGGAGAAAATTATGTCTATTGAAAGAGTAACTTACAAACTCGGAGATGCCGATCTCATCCTTGAAACAGGAAAAATCGGAAAACAGGCTAATGGTTGTGTTTA
>JAKSTL010000052.1 GCA_024402595.1 Treponema sp.
TTTATGTAAAACTTTCTTTAATATTTTTTTTTCTTTCAAAAAATTGTTGATTTTTTTCTTTTCGCTATGATGGAGTCATAAAAAAGATGAACAAAGAAAAGCGACTATGTACTTGGTTTTGTGTTTCCCGCAGCTTTTCTTATGTTTGTCTTTATCACTAATCACAAAAAGTGGTTGCTTACAGGAGTAAAAAATGAATATAACACATCTTTTAGAAGCTGGTATGTTGGTATGTTTTGGTTTTTCATGGCCAATAAATGTAGTAAAAGCTTATAAAGCAAGAACAACAAAAGGAACAAGCCTTGCCTTTATTTTCTTAATTATTACAGGTTACATTGCAGGCATTTCGGCAAAAATTATAAACGGACAATTTAATTATGTACTTGGAGTGTACTTTTTGAATCTTGCTATTGTTTCTGCAAACATTTTTGTTTACATCAGAAATAAAAATCTTGATAGAAAAGCCACAAGAAGCAACGAATTAAAAGTTAGAAAAATAGATATTAAAGAAATTGAAAAAACACAGGAGGCAAATATGTTTAATTACAGTTCTTCATTGGATGAAATTATTCACAAGGTAAACAAATCTGCAGAAAAGAAAAATGCAGTAATTTTGATGGGCGGAAGTATGGATAAAAAAATCCCAGTTGCAGACCTTTCCAAAGAGTTTGCTTTCAACTTCCCAATTTACAATAAAAGTGTGGAAAATCTATCTACATCAAATGCTCTTGAATACTTCAAATCAAATATTGCAAAAATGAAGCCAGAAGGTATTATTCTTCACATTGGGGAACAAGACATTTCTTCTTTCCAGAATGATTCAGCTGCTTTCGACAATTACTACCTTAGCCTGATTGATGAAATAAAAGCTGTGAATAAGAACTGCCGAATTGCATTACTTTCTGTAAATAACCCAGAAAATAACAAAGTCCTTTCTTTAATGAACGCCCATATCAACGCCATTGCTCAAACCGAAAAAGCAACTTTTATCAATATTGAAAACGCAAAACTTTGGAGTCCAGAAGCTACAAAAGCTGCCAGTGATTTTGCCTACAGTATGGGTCTTAATATTAGAAAACCACTTCGCGATGTTGCAGAAATCCTTTTCAGTTATGCTGCTCACAATCTGCCTGCAGAAAAGAACGAAACTCTGGTAGGATAAAACAAACTGCGTAAAATGAGCGTTCCGTTTATACTTGTAAACTTATTTAAGCAATTCCAGCAAACTTTCTTTTGGTTGGAAACCCACTGTTGAGTTTACAAGTTCGCCATTCTTAAAGAGTGCAATAAATGGAATGCTCATTATATTATATTTTATAGCCAAGCCAGCCTGTTCATCCACATTGATTTTGCCAACTTTAATTTCGGGATGTTCTTCTGCAATTTCGGAAATCACAGGTCCTAACATTTTACAAGGTCCACACCAAGATGCCCAAAAATCAACTAATACCGGTTTATCCGATTCCAAAACTTCTTCCACAAAGTTCTTATCTGTAATTGTAATTTCAGCCATATCGGCCTCCTTCCTGTAAATATATTTAAATATAATCATAGAATAGAAAATCGCATAGAAAAAACATAATCAGAAAATCATAATAATTTGGGAAATGAGCGAAAATCTTCACTTTGAGCTAATAATAAAGTTAATAAACTTACAACAAACTTATACTGAATATACATTGAACTTCTAATAAGTTGACTTAATGGCCATTGTAATATAATTATTATATTAGTTGAAAAAAAATAAACTTAAAGGCAAAAATGGCACAATTAAGTTTAATTTGAGTTTATAAAAATTAGTGGAGTATGATTATGGGAACACCAAGACAAACCTTTTATGCAAATCAAGCTGCATCAATCATTAAAAAACTGGAAGCCCGAAAAATGAAAGGCTATTATTGCGAAAATGTACAGGAGGCAAAAAAGAAGATTCTGGAACTTTTAGGTGAAAATGCCAAAAATATTGCTTACGGCGGTTCTATGACTCTTGATGAAAATGGATTCAAAGATTGCGTAAAAGATGCTGGTCATAATTTGGTTGTTCGCGAAAACTACAAAACTCCAGAAGAAATTAAAGAATTAAAAGCTTTGCAGATTAATTCGGATGTTTTTATGATGAGTACCAATGCCATTACTTTGGATGGTGAACTTATAAATATTGATGCACGAGGAAACCGTGTTTGTTATCTTATTTATGGGCCAGAAGAAGTATTTGTAATTGCGGGAATGAATAAGGTTGTGGCCACAGTTGATGATGGAATCCGTAGAGTTAGAAACGAGGCTACTCCACCAAACTGCAATCGTCTTGGAACCGATACTCCTTGTGCCATTACTGGAAAATGCGCTGACTGTCTTACAAACAGCATTTGCAGCAATATTGTTGTAACAAGAACATCATTTATAAAAGACAGAATCAAAGTTATTCTTGTGGGCGAAACTTTGGGCTACTAAATCGGCTATAAAAATAAAAAGGCCTTACGCAAAGAAGTTCATTTAAACTTTCTGGGTGTAAGGTCTTTTTTTTGCATTTTCGTAAGGATCAAGCGGTGCTTTTGCATTTCCTTTTCAAAAGCAGTTTTAATCATTAAGTCAGATTTTTCTAAATCTACATGCTTTTTACCATCTGACGATTCATATTCAGGAAGGCGCATACAACCAAATCCGATTGCAGAAATCTTCTCTCCAGTTTTTCCAAATTCTCTGTAATTCATGCTTGGACTCCTAATAAAATATTAAATTCAGTTTAAACCATAAATGTCAGATTACTATTACTTTTATAGAGGGAAATTGAATAAAACTCTTGGGATTGTTACCGCTTGCATTTCAAATCATCACCGCGCGTCACACTCCTCAATCTCCGCAGCATATTATTTTACAAATTTATTCTTGTTTTGTTATAAATTTTCTTCATATCTGCATTTATAGTTATAATTAGAAATACTCAAAATTTTTCAGGAGATTTTTATGGCAGATTTATCACATCGCAAAGCAGAAGTTAAAGTTCAACTTTTAGATACAAACGGAAAACCCTTAGCAAATACCAAAGTCGATTATAATTTGAAAAAGCACGAATTCCTTTTTGGCTACGGCGCATTCGATTTTCTTTCCTATGTAATGGCCCCAGAAGACAAAAAAGATTTTTATAAAGACAGAATCAACAAATGGACAGAAATTTTTAATTATGGAACTTTGCCATTTTATTGGGGACAGTTCGAAAAAGAAGAAGGTTCACCAAACACAGAAGGCCTAAAAAAAGCCGCCGAACTGATGAAGTCTTACAATGCAACCATAAAAGGCCATCCATTGTGCTGGCATACCGCTTGTGCCCAGTGGCTTTTGCAATACGACAACAAAACCATTCTCGAAAAACAACTCGCCCGTATTCAGCGGGAAGTAGAAGGTTTTAAAGGCCTCATCGATATGTGGGATGTAATCAACGAAGTAGTCATCATGCCAATTTACAACCGCTACGACAACCCAATCACCCGCATCTGCAAAGATTTAGGTCGCGTCGGCATCGTAAAAGAAATGTTTAATCAAGCCTACAAGTTCAACCCAGACGGAACCTTCCTCATCAACGACTTCAATCTTTCCAGCAATTACGAAATCCTTATTGACGGATGTTTACAGGCAGGCGTTCCAATTACAGCCATCGGTTTGCAAACCCATCAGCACCAAGGCTATCTAGGCCGCGAAAAAATCGAAGACATTCTAAGCCGCTTCGAGCACTTTGGCCTCCCAATCCATTTTACAGAAAATACACTGGTTTCCGGCCCAAATGTTCCACCCGAAATTGAAGATTTGAACGACTGGCACTACGAAGACAATTGTTCAACCCCAGAACTGGAAGAACGCCAGAAAAATCAAATGGAAGAAATGTACCGCATCCTTTTTGAAGAACATCCTTTGGTTCAGGCCATCACCGGTTGGGATTTTACAGATGGAATGTGGCTGAACGCACCAAGTGGAATCCTTCACAAAGATGGTTCAATAAAACCCGCCTACACAATGCTCAAAAATCTCATCAAAAATGAATGGCATACAAAAGGCTCCACCACCACCGATTCCAACGGATTCACCACAATTTCCGGTTTCAAAGGCGAATATGAGCTGTCTGCCAACGGAAAAACTGCTCTCGTAAATGTAAGCACCAAAAATCCAACCGCAAACTGCAAATTGTAAATCGCTAGCCTTACAAAAATGCATCAGAATAAAGGAAGGGGAAGTCTCCCCTTGCGCCCGCACTTCGTTGCGGGCTATCCCCTCTGCGGGGGCAAAATCGGTATCAAAAATGCAAAGACCCTTTCCAAAAATCTATCCTCCAAAGCCCCCGCAACGCCCCCAAAAACTTTTTTCCACATAACAAAAACTTAGCAGATATTTCTTTTATTAGTCTATTCTTGACTTATCAAAAAGGCTGCTTTCAAGGAAAACTTCAAGACTTTCTTTCCAGTCAGGAAGCTTTATTCCAAGAGTTTTCTGAATCTTATCCTTACATAAAACCGAATAAGCAGGTCTTTTTGCAGGAGTTGGATATTCATCAGTTGTACAAGGATTTACAACACATTTTTTTCCAGTTTCGTTTATCCAGCCAGATTCAATTCCCTGACGCTTAATTTCGTTAGTAAAATCCCACCAGGTAATTTCGCCCAAATCTGTTACATGATAGATTCCAAAAGGAACAGTAACTTTTTTAATAATATCCAAAACAATTTTAGCCAAATCACCAGCAAAAGTTGGAGTTCCTTTCTGATCATTTACAACCTTTACAGCGTTGTGGGTATTCATTGCCTTAATCATTGTATAAACAAAGTTCTTTCCAGCCCAACCATAAAGCCATGCAGTACGAAGAATATAATAATCCTTGCAATTTTCCATAACAGCTTTTTCACCGGCAGCTTTTGTTACGCCGTAAACCCCAATTGGAGCAACAGGCATATCTTCAGTCCTAGGAGAATCACCAGAACCATCGAACACATAGTCAGTAGAAATATGAATAAATCGAGCTCCAATCTTGTTGGCGACCTTCGCAATATTCGCAGGACCATCTTCGTTAAGCTTCTTTGCCAGTTCAGCATCAGATTCAGCCTTATCTACCGCAGTATAGGCCGCACAGTTTACAATCCATGTTACAGACCAGCATCTAGCAAACTCTTCCAATGCAGCAATATCAGTTATGTCTACATCAACATCAGTTCGCACATATTGAAGATTCCTTTCTTCCAACTGTCGACAGATTTCTGTTCCAAGCATTCCTTTGTAACCGATTATCCAAATCATTTTACCTACCCTGTTCTGTATAATTTTTTGCAACCTTCGTTCGCTTCGCTCACTACCTAGTTTACAAAGCAAACTAGCAGTTTATCTTTTGTCGTAATTCTTATTTACCCATTCCTTATATTCACCAGAAAGAATGTGATTCATCCATTCTTCGTGATTCAAATACCATTTAATTGTTGCAAGCAAGCCCTGTTCAAAAGTCATTTTTCGTTCCCAACCAAGCTGAGTTTTTGCTTTTGTACAGTCGATTGCATAACGCTTGTCGTGGCCTGGACGATCTTTTACATAAGTGATTGTATTGCGAACATCTTCTGCAGATTTTCCGATTTCTTTTGAAGTCAAATCAATAACTTCATTCAAAAGTTTGATGTTCTGCCATTCGTTTTCGCCGCCAAGATTCCATTTTTCCCCAGCAGGAGACTTATTAACAATTTCCCAAACTCCACGGTTATGGTCTTCAACATAAATCCAGTCACGGATATTATCGCCCTTACCATAAACAGGAAGATTCTTGCCGTTTTTGATGTTAGAAATCATCAAAGGAAGAAGTTTTTCTGGGAACTGGAATGGACCGTAGTTATTTGTACAGTTAGATAAAGTGATAGGCAAACCGTATGTATGATAATATGCCATTACAATATGGTCAGAAGAAGCCTTTGATGATGAATATGGAGAACGAGGATCGTATGGAGTTGTTTCCAAGAAATAACCTGTATCGCCAAGAGAACCGTAAACTTCATCTGTTGAGATGTGATGGAAAAGAACATCATCACGAGGATTATCCAAGGAAACATTCCAATATTTACGGGCAACATCGAGCAAAGTGTAAGTTCCCATAACATTTGTCTTCATGAAAGCTTCTGGACCTAGGATTGAACGATCTACATGGCTCTCTGCAGCGAAATGAATTACAGTATCAATGTCATACTGCTTGAAGAAACGTTTAATTTCTGCACGGTCTGTAATGTCTACTTTTTCAAAGAAGTAGCGTTGTTTAGCGGTGGTTGAGCCTGTCGAAACCACCCCACTACCAAACTTTTCATCAACATCTTTAAGTGATTCAAGGTTTCCTGCATAAGTAAGACAGTCAACATTTACGACATTACCTGTAAAGTTTGCATCACCGAATAAATCAGTTCCGCTGTTTGAAAGACCGAACAAATAGTGAATAAAGTTACAACCAATAAAGCCGGCGCCACCGGTGATTAGAATGTTATGAAGTTTTCTTTTTGCCATAATATATCCTTGTAATATGAATCAAATAATGTTATATTTTTTTAAGAAGGAGCCCGCTCCAAGTGTGGACTTTGCCTTCTGTAGTGATTAAAAAACCACTCTCATTGGGTTAGGACGAGAGTGGTTTTCTTTTTACCTAAAGTTCTTTTTGTTGCGGAGAGCCTTAAGTATTTCGATGATTATTTTTACCGATTCTACAACAATGTAGATTAAATCATGAATATTCATCTACGGCCTCCAATATATAAATTGAAGGCAAAATCCACCCTGTCACGGGCACTTTAATTATAGCATATTATACTATACATAACAAGTGTAATATACTATACAATTTATTACTTAACTATTTTTCAACAGCCTCATTCTCCAATCCACTTAGCATTTAAATCAAAATATTTTTTATCTAAACTAAATGGAGCATGTTTTTTATCTTTTTCAGAAAGGTTTGCATTCTGTGTAATTCCAGGTAAAATTGATTCCCAATCAATTCCGATTGCAGGATCATTCCACATCAAGCCACCTTCATCTTCTGGGTGATAGAAGTCTGTAAACTTGTAAGAACACAATGAAGTATCAGACAATGTTAAAAAACCATGGGCAAATCCTTCTGGAACATAAAACATATTCTGTTTTTCGCTATCAAGAATAAGCCCATAATAACAACCATATGTTTCTGAACCATATCTTAAATCTACAACAACATCATAGATTTTCCCTGAAATTACCCGAATAAGTTTTCCTTGTGGATGCACCTTTTGAAAATGAAGACCTCGTAGAGTTCCTTTTGTTGATAAAGACTGATTATCTTGCACAAACTTCATTGTGAGTCCATTAGCAAAGAAATCCTTTTCGCTATAAGTCTCAAAAGTATATCCTCTTTCATCAAAGAAAATCTTTGGAACAATCTCAACGAGACCACTTATTTCTTTATTATTTTTTGCAATACATCTATTTAATGTAAATTGCACCTTACTTTGTCTCCGCAATTAATTTTAAGTAAGCACCATAATCAGTCTTATATGTTGCTGCCATATTCAACAAATCTTCTTTTGTAATCCATTTGTTGTAATATGCAATTTCTTCAATACAGCTTACATACAAACCTTGACGTTTTTGAATTGTTGCAATAAAGTTGCTTGCTTCCAAAAGCCCATCATAAGTTCCTGTATCAAGCCATGCAGTTCCTCGTCCCAGTAAACCAACTTTTAAAATTCCTTTTTCGAGATAAGCATTATTAACAGATGTAATTTCAATTTCACCACGGGCACTTGGTTTTACATTCTGTGCAATTTTTACAACTTCATTATTATAAAAATATAAACCAGGAACTGCCCAATTTGATTTTGGATTAGCGGGTTTTTCTTCAATACCAAGGACATTATAGTCCTTATCAAACTCAACAACACCATATGCAGTTGGATCTTTTACATAATAACCAAAGATTTCGGCGCCACATTCTTTTGATTCAACTTTCTTTACAGCATCCCTTAATGTTTTAGAGAAATATGCACCATAAAAAACATTATCACCAAGAACAAGAGCAACATCATCATTACCAATAAAATCTTTTCCAACAATAAAAGCATCTGCAAGTCCACGAGGTTTATCCTGAACAGCATATTCAAAATGCATACCAAGCCATGAACCGTCTCCAAAAAGTTCCTCAAAACAAGAAATATCACGAGGAGTTGAAATAATAAGAACCTCACGAATTCCTGCAAGCATAAGACAACTTAATGGATAATAAATCATTGGTTTATCATACAGCGGTAAAATCTGCTTTGAAACTGACTTTGTAATTGGATATAAACGAGTACCAGAACCACCGGCAAGAATAATACCTTTCATAGAAATACCCCTTATAACAATGAATTATAAGGGGTATTATAACATATTAATATTTCATTGTCATTTATTACTGATTACAATCTACCATAACTATCTTTTACTCTTACTATATCATCTTCTTCAAGATAGCTTCCTGTTTGTATTTCAATCAAATGCAAAGGTATCTTTCCATTGTTTGCAATGGAATGTTTCTTTCCAACAGGTATATACATTGATTGATTCTCTGTAAGGATTTTTTCTTCATCTTCAATAACAACAGATGCTGTACCGCTAACAACAATCCAATGTTCACTTCTGTGAAAATGATAATGGTAAGATGGCTGTTCCCCAGGCATAACCGTGAGATGTTGAACTTTATATCGCATATCTCTTTCAACAGTATCTATATATCCCCAAGGACGGTAATCAACTCGATTTTTGATTGCCTCATTGCGATTATTTTCTTTTAATTTGTTGAACAAAGACTTAACATCATCAAGCTTATTTTTATTTGCAACCATCAAAGCATCTTTTGTATCAACAATAATCAAATCTTTTACACCAGCTGTCGTAACAAGGTGATCGCTACCTAAAACATAGCAGTTTTCTGAATCCTCAAGTTTAACATCACCCTTTGTATAATTTCCATTTTCATCTTTTGGAAGATATTCCCATAAAGCATCCCAAGCTCCAACATCACTCCATTCAGCAGACATTGGTACAACAACTGTTTTATCGGTTTTTTCAGTCAAACCATAGTCAATGGAAATAGAAATATTCTTTTCAAAACTTTCTTTATCAAGACGCAAAAAATCTAAATCTTCTTTGGCATTATCTACAGCATCAGAACAATATTTTAACATTTCTGGCTGATATTTTTTTACTTCGTCAAGAAAAGAACTAACCTTGAACATATACATACCAGAATTCCATGCGTAGTTTCCAGCATCAAGATATTGTTTTGCAGTTTCTAAGTCAGGTTTTTCTTTAAATGCAGTAACTTTGTAGAAATCTTTTTCTCCAATTCTATCAAACTGAATATAACCATAACCTGTTTCCGGTCTTTCAGGTTCAATTCCAAAAGTTACAATATTTCCAGATTCAGCGGCTTTTTCTGCTTTATGAATTGCAGAATGGAAAGCTTTTATATTCTTTATAGTATGATCAGAAGGTAAAACGAACATAATATTTTCTGGATCATTTTTAGAAATCTTATATGCTGCAGAGACTAATGGAGGCAGTGTATTTTTTGCAATTGGTTCTAGCAGAATTTCAGTTTCTTTCTTTCCAATTTCTGTCATCTGATGAGCAACTATAAATCTAGAATCTATATTGCAAATAACCATTGGCTGAGCAATTCCTTTAAGTCCTTCCAATCTAAGAACAGTTTCCTGTATCATTGTTTTATCTGAAAACAGATTCAAAAACTGTTTTGGATATTTTGCACGGCTTAAAGGCCATAATCTAGTTCCACTACCACCGCTTAAAATAACAGGTATAAGCATAATAAATCTTCCTTCCTTTCTACTTTCTTACTTCGCCATGGAGGAAATCATCATAAGCAATTTCTACACCGCGTCTAACATCAATTTTTGCTTTAAAACCTAAAGCATTCAATCTTGTAACATCACAGAGTTTTCTTGGTGTTCCATTTGGTTTTGTTGGATCCCAATCCATTTTACACTTGCGTCCATCTTTTCGAACATCTGCATATACTACATCTTCAATAGTTTCGGCCAGTTCTTTTATCGTACATTCACTGCCTGTACCTACATTCACAAAATCACCTGTTGGAGTTCTCAAATCCTCTGCATTTTTGTTTTCCATAAGATAAACAACAGCATCGGCTAAATCTCCTGCATACAAAAATTCACGCAAAGGAGAACCATCACCCCAAAGATGAACAATATCTTCTCCACTGGCTTTAGCTTCATGAAATTTTCGAATCATAGCAGGAAAAACATGACTTCCCTGTAACTCATAGTTATCACCCAAGCCATAAAGATTTGTTGGCATTACAGAAAGGAAGTTTGTTCCATACTGTTTATTATAAGAAGTACATAACTTTATTACACTGATCTTTGCCAATGCATAAGCATCATTTGTTGGTTCAAGCGGGCCTGTTAGAAGCGATTCTTCCTTGATTGGCTGTTCTGCCATTTTTGGATAAATACATGTTGAACCAAGATTCATAAGTTTCTTAACACCATTAACACGGGCAGCTTCTACAACATTGAATCCAATTACCATATTCTGATAAATAAAATCTGCAGGATATGTTGAATTAGCACCTATTCCACCAACATGAGCAGCAGCTAAAAACACATATTCAGGTTTTTCTGTAGCGAAAAACTCATTCACGGCTGCTTGATTTAACAAATCAAGTTCTTTGTGTGTGCGAGTAATAATATTTGTATAACCATTTTCTTTTAAAGAACGAACTATAGAACCACCTACTAAACCACGATGTCCAGCTACATAAATCTTACTATCTTTATTCATTTTTAACTCCTTGTTATTTCTAGTCCTTTTTCATTTAATGACAAATCCACAAATCTTGCTCTATCGTTGATTGGATTCATCAGTAATTCACTTTTGAGCCTTGCTGCGGCCTCGTAATCTTTAGCACAGATTAACATATAACCACCACCACCTGCACCTGCAAGCTTATAGCCAAGTGAATAATCATCTATTCTCTTTATAATTGATTCTATCTCTTTTGTTGAAACTCCGCTATCAAGTTTTTTATTTAAATGCCATGATGTTTTAATTAATTCAGCAGTTTTCTTATAATCACAGAACTGTATTGCATCTGCCATTACATCGGCATGACGTTTTATTGTTTCAACACAGGAAAGTGTATCGCCTTTGTTTAAAAACATATTCCTTACAATATCAGCCAGAATATTTTTTGCAACTCTTGTTATTCCTGTATAATACAAAAGCCAAAGACCAGATTTATCTGAATCAGAAAGTACATTTCCAGGTAATCGCCTTACGAGAACATTATTCTGGATTCCAGTCTGACTTGTACAAAGTTTTATACCACCATAAACTCCACCAAATTGGTCCTGCCAACCACCACCTGTCGTAAGCAATTGCTCCAAAACTAAAGTTCTAAAACATATTTCCTGTTCTGACCAACCTAAAGAACAAGCGTTACTTAAAGTACCTAATAATGTAGATGCTATTATTGATGAAGTACCCAATCCGCTCCCTTTTGGAATTGCAGCTAAAGTTGTGATTTCCAAACCACCACCTAAAGCTTTTAATTGATCTTCTAAAGAAACGAATCTCTGACCACAGAATCTCTGACTAAATCCTGCCAATGCCAAAGCAGCTTTTGGAATACTAAAGCTTGAACCTACTTGGGTATAGGCCTCTAGTTCCGCCCATGAAGTAACCTTTTCGCTCACACCAGTATCTATTGAACGAAGAATGAAATAAGGCTCTTTTATTTTACGAACATAAGACTGTATCGGTTGTTGACCATTCAAATCGATTGCAAGATTTACAACCGAACCACCATTGTAAATAGAGAAAGGGGGTGTATCACTCCAACCGCCAGCAATATCAATTCTTGCAGGAGAGCGCCCCCATGCAATCTGATCTGTCATAAGCGAAAACTGTGGTACAACCTTTGTTACAGAAGAAATAATTGATTCCCCAAGTATTTCAAATGCTTTCTTTTCGTCACCACGGAACATTGCATCCCGCATTAACAAAATAGAGTTTTCTTTTTCGGAAATGGAACCTAAAAAACTTTCGTTATTCATTCCAAATTGAGTGATTAAATTGCGGGTATGATGCAAATCACATTGATAAAAAACCGACTTTGAATAATTTTTTTGTAATAATGGAATATTTTCTTTAAAAAAGTTTTTTCTCTGTTCATATAGTTTTACAATATTGATGTTACTTAAAATATCATCGCCACTAAACCAATTTTCAATTTCTGCGACACTTTCAATTTCGTGAATATCTGACTGATTATTATTCTTTGCAAATAATAATTCTAGTATCTTTGAACCTTTATTTTTTAATGTATATTCAGAAACAATAGGAAATCGTTTTTCAAATTGTAAGTCACCTTTAAATGTATCATCAATCAAATAATCCCTGATTACATATGACGATTCACCAACAGGTTCAATATCTACACACTGTCCTTTCGGAAATTTTATTATCCATTCATTTTCTGGAACGCCAGTAATAATATTTTCGCCTGAAAGACTCCAACCTTTACCAACACAGGAATTTTCAATCCAAATCATTTTCTGATCAATTGTCCAATCAATATCTATTTTTGAGTTTTGGACAAAAACGGACCCTTGTGCTTTTACTTTTTTTTGTAAAATATTACGAGGATTGGTTACAAGATTCTGGATTTTTTCAGTTGATGTAATCAGTTCCCTTGAAGTTCCATAATGATAGAATTCTCCACCATCAAGATTTACAACTGCACAAGATAATTTCGAGATATCATCATCGTATGCAGTTGGATTTTCACCAAGCGCTTTACCAAAATCAGAATAAAAATCATATTCTTTTTTCCCAATCGGTTTACACTTATTTAAAAGAACTTCCACTGCTTTATCAGATAAAATCCAGCATCCTGTATCCATCATAAAAACATGGGTATTTAACAGCGACTCAATCTGCTCTGCACTTGGTTTTTGTAGCATAAAATCTGCCACATCAGGAGAATTATGTTTTGAAAATATTACACCGTGTCGTGTAGCAACACTTGAATCAATCCAGGTTGTAAGGATAACTACATCAGTTTCTGGTAATTTAGTCGGAAAAGAATTACATCTTAGCAGAACATCACCACTTGCAATTATAAGATTCTGATTCTTATTCGCTCTTTCTGCAATTTCCGAATAAAAATCGCTTTGTATATCTAATAAGGTTTGATCAATTTTCTGGCCACTTTTCCAACGATATACAGGTATTGGTGTAAAGATTTTTCCACTGGCTGAATATGCAGGTAAGCGTCTACCTTGTCCACCAGCATGAATCAGAAGTTTTTTTTCTTGCAAATCATTATTTTCGTTTTCTTTTTCAAATTGTTGCAAAGCCCATGCCGTTCCCCCACCAGAACCAAGATGAGTTTCGATTGGATCAGAACAAATAAAATATTCTTTTTGTTCTGGACGACAGATACATTTATAAGAATCCAATAAATTTTGTGGTAATGAAAGAATAGTTTTCACTTTTTTATCTCCTGATTATGTTTACAGATAATCGGCTAATCTAAGAAATAGAAACTTACAATCACGGTTACCTTCATTTGCCGCATTTGACAAAATAATATTTTCTTCTTCATCAGAAAGTGGAGTAAATCCTAATGATTCGTAAAATTTTACTAGCTTTTTATTATTAATGGCAAATAAATATAAAAAGACGCCCCCTGCCAAAGTATATATTTGCTCAACTAAGTAAATGATAAAATCGTTGAAAATATAATTTCCCAACCCCTTTAATTCGCTATGAGTTTCTTTATAACCTTTTTCCAATGCAAAATATACTAATTCAACAGAGGGAACTGCACCTTGAGTTCCTAAAATCATATCTCCAGATTTCAGGCAAAAAACACATACCAATTGTTTTTTCTGAGTAGAAGTATCAAAAACTAAATATGTTCGCAATTTATCAGAATCTTCAAAATCGGCTATATGATTATTTATAATGTCTTGTAGCCCTAGTACCGTGTAAGGATTCTCTTCGTTAATTTCGAAATCATCATAAACATCAAATCGAAACAGGAGTTGCCTTTCTTTATAATCAGTTAGATGTACACATTCAAAATAATTTGTTTTTTTTACGACCTTATTTTTTGAAGTTGTTGATATCATTATGTTGTTTTTTAAAGTTATCCTCAAAAGTTTTTATAGCTTGCTTTCGTAATTCTTTTAGATTTTGAGTATTCTTAACATTAAGCATTTTATCAAATAGTTTGTCCCCTTGAAGACCAGAAACAACAACTGCTTTATTTAAAGTCATAAAAACCTCCTCAAAATCTAATATAAATATAACATCAGACAACAACAAAAGCAAACTATAAAGCAATTATTTTTTAAGAGCTTTTTCTCTCTTAGCCAATTCTCGGTCATGTTTAGCCATAATCTCTACAAGCTGTTCATAAGTTGTAGTCTGAGGATTCCAGCCAAGAACTGTTTTTGCTTTTGTAGGATTTCCCCAAAGATTATCAACATCAGTTGGACGGAACCACTGTGGATTTACACAAACAAGCATTTTACCAGTTGCTACATCATATCCTTTTTCATCAACGCCTGTTCCTTCCCAACGAATTGTAATTCCGTTAGCGGCAAAAGCTTTTTCTGTAAAATCACGAACAGTATGCTGAACACCGGTAGCAATAACGAAATCATCAGGAGTTTCCTGCTGCATAATAAGCCACATACATTCAACATAATCTTTTGCATAACCCCAGTCACGAAGAGAATCCATATTTCCAAGTTCAAGATGATCTTGTAAACCTTCCGCAATACGACCTGCTGCCAATGTAATTTTTCGAGTAACGAAATTTTCACCACGACGTTCTGATTCATGATTAAATAAAATACCATTTACACAGAACATTCCATAAGCTTCACGATACTCTTTCATCATCCAGAAACCATACTGTTTAGCTACTGCATAAGGTGAATATGGATGGAAAGGAGTTGTTTCACTCTGAGGTACTTCTTCAACCTTACCATAAAGTTCAGAAGTTGATGCCTGATAAATCTTTGTTTTCTTTTCCAAACCAAGCATTCTAACAGCTTCAAGAATTCGAAGAACACCAATGGCATCAACATCACCAGAATATTCAGGAACATCAAAGCTTACCTGAACATGACTCTGAGCTGCCAAGTTGTAAATTTCATCTGGCTGAGTATCTTTAATGATTTTAATCAACGAAGTTGAATCGCTAAGGTCTCCATCATGCAACTTGATTGCATTTTTAGCAATAAGATGATCAATTCTTGCAGTGTTAGAAATTGATGCACGACGTGTAATTCCGTGTACTTCATAACCTTTTTCAAGCAAGAATTCTGCAAGATAAGATCCGTCTTGTCCGGTAATACCGGTAATAAGTGCTGTTTTCATAAAAACCTCGCTATATAAAAAGAATTTTAGGCTAAAATAACATAGACATATATACTATTCCTTAAAACTATAAATGCTATATTTTTTAATGCCTCTTCTAAATAGTCATTTTATTAATGAACTATTTTTATATTCAATTTAAAGTTTAATAAATTTAGCTGTTATAAATTGTGGTAATTTTCTAATTTTCTTTAACCATGCAACAGCGAAAGGTGCTTTTATCCCATTTTTTTTCCATGCATCATTATCTTCACCATGAGCTTTTTTATATGCTTTCAGGGATGCACTGCTTGCACCACCAGCTTCCATAAAAGTAAATGTTTTATTAATCCACATTGTTGAAATATGATTTTTCTCTAAAAAACGTAGCATTAATTCATAGTCAGCCGCAGTTCCACAATCTAATCGAAAAATTCCTAAGGTATTATATACATTTTTTCGCACAAAAAAAGTCGGATGTGGTGGCATCCAACCGAATTTAAAAGTTCTAGGAGCACCACTTTTCCAATAACGATATGGTTTATTATTTTTTATATAAAGAAGATTACCGAAACATGAATCAATATCATTATCTTTCATATTTTTCATAACCATGGAAAGTATATCGTTTGAAGCATAAAAATCATCTGAATTAAGAATTCCAATAACATCACCTGTGGCACGTGATATACCTTTATTCATTGCATCATAAATACCATTATCAGCTTCAGATGAAATAATATATGACATTTCTTTTTCTGCAAAAGCTGGTATATATGAATTGCATATAGATACTGTACTATCTTTTGATCCACCATCAATAATTAAATATTCTACATCTAAATAATTCTGAGAAAGAACTGATTCTATAGCTCTTGAGATATATTTTTCACTATTAAAACAAACTGTAATTATTGAAACCTTCATTTTATAACCTTATTTTCTATTTTTTTTATTATTTTAGCTGGGTTTCCTGCAATTACTACATTTTCAGGAAATTTTCCAGAAACAACAGCCCCAGCTCCCACAACACAACCATCTCCTAATTCAGTACCTTTTAAAATTAAACTATTACATCCTATAAAACAATTATTACCAATACAAACTGGTTTTGTACCAATTTTTTCTTTTATATCATTATTTCTAGCTTCAATTTCTATAGGATGAAAATCATTATCAAATATTTTTACATTTGCACCGATTAATGTATTATTCCCAATTGTTATTTCCTTCCTAGCATAAATTGTAGTACCTGACATACCAACATTATTACCGATTTTTATTATTGAATCTTGGAATCTTGAAATAATTATTGTACGATGATTTATTCCAATTAAATTTGAAAAAAATGAACTATTTATTTTTAAATTATCTCCAAATTCGAGAATACCTTTATTAAAAATAAATGGAAACCCTTTGAATTTAAAATTTCTAAACTTTATCTTTTGTACTTTAAATAGTAGTTTATAAATAATATTCATCCTATTTCTCCGAAGTAAAGCTAACTCAAAAAGCTACTTTTATATTTAATAATTAGCAGAAACAAAAAACAAATTGAATAGATTCTTTGATATATGAACTCCAATTATTCTTATTCATTTTTAATACAATTTCTACTGTTTTATCATTATAACACTATATTCATAATAAACCATATCATTCATCTGTTATATAGGACACTCTATGAAATCTCTATCATAAGTACTATATACTTATATGTACAAGTCTATTTTACACCACCCAATAAATTTTTATACAAATTAACATATTTCTTTGCTGAAAGATTTTTATCATAAATCATTGAATATTCCCGACAAATTTTTCTCTGATTAATGATATTCTCAATTGTATTATTTTTCATTTCATTTATATATTTATGAACATCATTAATTTCTCCCGCCTTTATAATACAACCTATTGACTTATCAACACACTCTGGAACCGCCGTTTTATCATATACTATTACCGGTGTTCCACAAGCTAAAGCTTCTATTGTTGTTAGCCCCTGAGTTTCTTCAATACTTGGATTAAAATATACATTTGCCCGTGAATAATATTTCACCAATTGGTACTGAGATTCAGTTCTCTCTATACCAATGATATTTTTTGGCAATTCTTTTTTTTGTTTTTTATCAACACCAATTAGAACTATAATTTCGTCATCTAATTTTTTTGAAAGTTCAATAAAGTCCTTTAATCCTTTTCGAACAGACCAAACATTTGCTACTCCTAGAATGACAAACTTCCCTGGAAATAAATCATCTGTTTCAACTGGTCGGAATATTGATAAATCTATTCCATTAGGTATAACGTTTTTTCTATAACATGATAAAAAAGAATTATTTAATTCATTCGATAACCATCTTGAAGGTGTAACTAAAGTCATATTTTTTACACCAAGCAATGACTTTTGTTTAATTAAATAATCTTTTTTTGAATTATCAAAAAATAATGATGTAGGATATGTTTTTCTTTGACTGCAATGGCGACATTGATTTTTCCACTTATTACAATTAACAGCAGAATAATAAGCACAATGACCCGTATAACTCCAACAATCATGTAAAGTCCATACAATAGGAATATCAATAGTCTTAAGATATGCAAATAACATTTTATAATTTAAGAAATAACCATGAATATTATGAATGTGAATTAAATCTGGTTTTATTTTTTGTATTTCTTTAATCATTTTTTTTGTAGTAAAATATGATCCTAGTATTCCGTAACCATGAATACCTAATACAAATGAAGAGAATAGATGCAAACATAAACTTATTTTATTAGCAAAATAATAAGAAATCGATTCTGATGTTCTCTTATTTCGACCATAAAAAATAAAACTCTCTATATTTTCATTTTTTATTTGTTTTCCAATATCCTCAACAATATGACCAGTAGATCCATAATTAACTACAGAATTAATTTGCAATATTCTCATAAAAATAATCTTCCATTTTTTTAATTAATTTTAAAAATAATTTCTTTCCATTTTGATTTTGAAAAAAGAATATAAATATAGATAATATATTGAATATTTGTACTTAATGCATAAAAAACATAATCTGAAAAAAATTGCATGGCAATTGCATAGAGAAGAATAGCATATAAAATCATACAAAAAATATCTTTTTTAATTATTTTTCTATAAATACGTCCAAAAAAATAACCAATTATTATAGCAAACAAGAAGATTCCAAAAATTCCAAAATCAATATAAAAGGGGGCTAATGTAGTATAAACATTATTTGGAAATGAGAAGTAAGTCCAAGGGCCAAAATATCCAGTATCTGGGAAAACTATACCTAATTTAGCTATAATCGCATAAAAAAACCTAAATGTGTGACCACCAAATGACAAAGATGAAAAAGGTATTTTACCCCTCACCAATGCATTGAATCCTTCAACTGGAGCAAGTAAATACCAAATGATATATTTTCCTATTGTAAAATTTTCTAACGATCCAGAATCACCTCTTAACAATCCTAAACCAAGCATAAATAAAATTAAGAATAAAGTAAGGAAGAAAACCTTTCTTACTGTTAAAATTTTTTTATAGCTCATTATAAAAATCAAAGAAAGAAATGTTGAAAGAAAAACAGTTTTGGTTGATTTTATTATAAATGTTATAAACATAATTAAACATAAGAAAAATAATTTCCGTTTTGAAAAACATTTAGAACCCACATATATACATACAAACATATACACAGTAGAAAAAAGATTCAAAGAATATAGTAATTTTATAGTTAATGGTAATGGTTTTAAAATATTTCTTCTAATGTTTATAAATGCTCTTGGAGAAAAACCTCCACCCAATTGATAAAAACATAAAATAATAAAACATAGATTAATTAAAATCACAAATGGATATAAAAAATGTAAAGTAGAATAAGAGG
>JAKSTL010000053.1 GCA_024402595.1 Treponema sp.
GGTTAAAAACACCTTATGAAGTCTTTTGTTGCACTTGACTTTACAATCTACCGGCGTTCCCCTCCCCTTTTTGACTCTATCAATAAAAAAAGTATAAATTTCAGAAAAAATGCCATCAGCATAAATAATATTCTTTTAATTCTATTCTTTAAACTTTGCCATAAACTCATTGCGATTATGAACATCGGTCAAGGTATAGATATATGAAACATAATTTGCAACACTGTGAGAGCTGATAAAAAGTTCATTCTTAATCTGTTCGTTAGTTTTTCCCTGCAGCAGCTTTTCAAAAACAACTTTTTCCTGCTTTGATAAAACACAGGTAATAGACTCCAGCTTTTTCTGCATAGATTCAAATCGCGGTTCTATATACATTCCACCCGTCTGAATAGTTTTAAGAGCCTTTAATAGTTCTTCTTCCGAACTGACCTTTGAAATAAATCCTTTTGCACCATTATCTTTTGCCTGTAAAATATACCCCGCCGTGTCGTACATAGAATACATAAGGCATTTTATATGTGGATACTTTTTTGTAACCTGAGACAATAATTCAAAACCACTTTCATCCTGCAACTGAATATCAATCACTATAATTTCTGGGTGATTTTCTATCTGCATCTTTTCTAGAATCTCAAGGCATTCTTTAGAACTAGAATAATTTCCTGTAATTTTCCAATTGGTTTTACTTTCCAGCCAAAAAGTTAAACCGCTGCGAATCATAAAATGATCATCAACAATAAATAAAGTATTCGTCATATTCTCTCCAAAAATTACATTTTTACTGTAAGCTTAATTTTCATTCCTTCATTTTCTGCGCTAAAAAAATCAATATTTCCATCAATCAATTTCATTCTTTCCCGCATGTTAGCAAAACCAAAATGATTTTTCTTATGATTTTTCAAAATCTGTTCAATATCACACCCAATTCCATCATCAATAACAAAAATAACAAGATACTGCTGCTCATTTTCCTTTTGATTTCGGATTAGCACATTAACATTTGTTGCATAAGAATGCTTTTCTATATTATTCAAAATTTCCTGAAAAACCCGAATCAGATGAATTGTAACTTCTTTGTCAAATTTTGGATAAACCAGATTTTCATCAATGTGAATGGAACAAGGAATTTTTGACTTTACATAAAACTGATGGCACAAAGAATCATAAATGGAAATTAATTCTATTTCTGCACTATCGTTATCTTTATGAGTCATTAGTTCTGCGGGAGTAAGGTTGTAGCAAATATTTCTCATTTTAACAATGGTCTGGGTAATATCTTCAATTGTTCTGTTTTTTTGATTCAATGCCTTTGGATTATCACAAACATCAATCATATCCACCTGCAAGCGAATTGCACGAATATCCTGAACAACAGAATCATGAATTTCCCGACTAATTTTTGCCCTTTCCTGCTCTTGAAAACTAAGCATTTTTTTCTGCACTACTTTCTTATTAATCTTATTTTTTAGCAAACTGTATATCAAAACAAAAGACCCAAAACTGATCAATAAAACGCCAATTATTACAGCAAGCAGCAAAACCAATTTTTTTAATTTTTTTATCTGCTCTTCCTGACTCAAAGAATCATTTTCCTTCAGCAAATTTTCATAATAATTTTTTACCAGCTGATTCACTTCCTGCTCATTTGTGTAAATAATTTTACCATCTTTATAAAGGTAAACATCATCGTTTACATCTTTCAAATACAGACCAAGTGGCGTTTTTTTCATAGAGATTTTGTAAATTGGCGGAATAGAATTTCTAAGCTTTATAAACTCCATTTCTGGATTAGCTTCCATTCCAATATAATTACCTTTATCTACAATTCTATAAACTGAACTGTCAAAGGTATCCATATAATTTGAAACATAAATATTTTTATCTGCTTCATTAAAAAGAAGAATATTATGCCAGAAATCTACCCCTTCCCCATTTTCAACATTGCGCCGATTGATAAATTGAACATTTTCTTTACGATACATCTGTTTTTCCGACCGTAAAACAATAAATCCACACCTGTCATCAAACTCTTTTTTCAAGTCATAAAATGCGACCATCATATAAAAAGACTGAGTTTCTGGATTAAATACAATTGATGATAATTCTTCAGAAAGCATATACAAAAGAGCATCTGGTTCAGCCGTGGCATCTTCCGTTTTATACAAAAAAGCCTGATGACTGAAATTTGTTCCATTATTGCTACCATTTACTACCAAAAATTTTCCATTTTCAGAAATGTCAAAATCGGTTGCGGTAGAAAAATCTTCTGGCAAAGCAAAAAAAGTTTTAGTTTTTTCGATAGGTGAATACATTAAAATGCCGCTCTTATTTGTAGAATGCTTTGTTACATTTATAAAACAGGTTCCATAATCGTCGAATTTTATGTAATCACGCCCGTAAATTTTTTTATAACTGATTTGCGGAATATAATAATCGTCTTCCGAAATGTACAATACATCTTCAAAAATCTTTTCGTCCGGAGAATAAATTATTTGTGACAAATAAGACTTTGCTTCTTTTTTCCTAATCGTTGTGCGAGCTATTCCATTAAAAACAAAATAGTCGCCCTTTGCTTCTGCAGAAACTTTTGAACCGCAAAAACTATATGTTTCGTAATTTTCTCTAAGTTCAAAATTCTTTGTCACTGATTTTGGAAGGCGTTTTAAACTTTCAGAATCTTGTGAAAGACAAACAACATCTTTAGCAAAAATAAAATTACTCCAAAAAAATATAATCCAGATAAGTGCAGTTTTTTTCACTTTAGTCCCCTACCCTACTATTTAGATTTCTCTATCTTACGGTCTTACGGTCATTTTTTTTAATGACTTTGCATGACAATATTAAAACCGCAACACCGCTAAATTTGTGGCATCACTACTCTACATTATACTTTTTAATCAATTTTTTTGTTATGATAAATAATCATATTTTTTATTATAAAAATATTCGCTACAAAGGGCTCAAATTGCCGCAATTGAATATTTATTCAAAAAACTAAAATGAAGCGCTCAGAATGAATTTGTGGCCCTGTTTCATTCTTGTTTAACAAGTTATACATATTAAACATATCTTACTGTTAAACTTGTATATCTAGTACAACTTTTAAACAATTTTTCTTGTATATCTTGTATTATTTGTTTAACACATTAAACATTTTATATTGTTAAATTGTTTAACTTGCTTAACAAGTTAAGTCGTGTTACAATTATTTTTGGGTGGAAAAATGAAAACTATATCTTTTGCGTTGCAGAAAGGCGGAACCGGAAAAACTTCGGTAGCGGTCAGTGTTGCAACAGAACTTTCTAAAAATTTTAAAGTTGTTTTAATAGACGCAGATCCTCAGGGAAATGCTTCCGGCTGGTATAACAATGAGCTTACTGCAGAACTGTCTGATGTGCTTACAAAAAAAGCAAACATTGGAGAAGCTCTTGTTTCAACAGGAATAAAAAATCTTTTTATGCTTCCTACAGCAGGCATTGGCGGCGGTTTGAATGCCTATCAGAAAACCGATGCCCATGGAAACCCAGAAGCAATGCTGGATGTTACCGATGAGCTGGCAAAAGCTTTTGACTACTGCATTATTGATACTTCGCCACATTTTGGACCTTTGGAAGAATCCTGCTTTATTGCCAGTGATGAAATTATCCCCGTTATGATGATAGACAGTTTTTCTTTTGACGGATTGGAAATCTTTATGTCAAATCTTGCTGATTTAAAAAATCGTTCAAAAAGAATCAGTAAGGGCGCAGAAATAAAAAGACTGGTGCTTAATGGTAAAGACAACCGACTTTCCATTCAAAGCGGAAAACTGGATGCCCTAAAACAGACAATCCCAGCACAAATGGCACTGCATATTATTCCTGTAGACCAGGCATTCAAAAAAGCACAGGATGCCCACGAGCCTATAGAAAATGTAGAAGCAAAAAAAGAAACACTGGACACTATTACAGAAATTGCAAAAGCACTGTCTGAATAGTTTGAAAAATCAACAGAACTCAATCAAATAGCAGGGTGGAAAATAAATTGGCAACTAAAAAAATATCAAGGGAAGCGAATCCTTCTGATTTAGCACAAATGAAAGACATTTTTGGCGGTGCAACTGTTAAACCTGTTCAACAAGATACACAAGTTACACAAAATGAACAGATTCGACAAAATCAACAAATTCAACAGAATAACAATCAGCAGATAAATCAGATACAAACTGTAGCAGCAACAGAAAAAGAAAACTCAGAAGTTACCGCGGCCAGTTCAACTAGTTCAATCGGCTCTGTCATTACGGAAGAAAATAAACCGGTTTCGGACACTACAGTTGGAATACGAATGACTACAGCAAAAAAAAGAGAGATGAAAGCTTATTTTATTCAGCATGGTACAACTATGTCGCAGGGTGTACTTGATTCCTTTGCACTTTTAAAAACTCTGGAAGCAGAAGGGTTGATTGAATATAAAGACGGTTTGCTTAAAAGAAAATAAAAGGGGATAAATTGCTTTAATTTTAGCAATTCGATAATTTTCCCGTTTTTTTTGAAAAAAGCGTTAAAAAGGGCTTTTTTAAGCAAATCAGAGCCTTTTTTAGAGGACAATTAGGTTATTAAATAATGAAAAAAGAAACAAATGAAGAAAATCAAGAGCTTTTTGAAAAAGTAAATCAGCTGATTGATTTTGAAGAACAGCCAAAAGATGTTCAAAAATACAGAGCGTATATTCCGGCCCCTTTTATTGCAGCCGCATTACCTGCACGAGATGTTAAGAAAAATGTTTTTATTCGAAAGTATAATAACATTACCTTAAGATTGAGCAGCGGTACAAAGGTTCCTTTTGGAAAATATGGTCGTCTTCTGCTTACAATTTTGACAACTCATGCGGTTATAAACAAAAACTCTAATCCAGATACTCCGGTAGTAATTACTTATAAATCCTTGAATCAGTTGATGAAGGAATTGCAGTTGCCAACATCCCGCTGTAATGAAATAAAAGAGCAGCTGGAATGCTTTGCCAATGCATCTTTTAATTTTGAAGAACGGGTTCAAAAGCTTACTCAAATATCTTTGTTTAAAGATTTAATGGAAGAAGGAGTTAGTTCCACCTTTGATTCCGAGGTAAAGGCTACAAAAGTTTCTACAGGAGTTATTCCTTTTATAAAATCTATGCAGTATGTAGAACTGGAAGACCGAAAAGGGGAAAAACAAAATGTGGCATTTACCATTGTGCTTTCTGATGATTTTGCCAATTTTTCCAAAAAACATTCGGTTCCAATTGATTATACGGCTTATAAAAACATTACATCGGCTATTGGTAAAGATTTGTATGCCTGGCTGGTCTACAGAAACAACAGTTTAAAAGAACCTTTGTATATTTCCAGAGAATCTTTGGTAAATCAGTTTATGCCAGTTGATGAAAACTCAAACAAAGATCAGTTTAGAACAAATTGGTCTTATTTGAAGGAACAGATTAAAATAATTCAGGAAAAACATTATAAAGATTTGAAAATTAATTTTGATTCTGACAATCTGGGATTTACGCTTTATAAAAGTAAACCTCCAATTGTTACAAATGATCAAAGATACATTCTTGTTACTTCTGATTTATAGATTGAAGGTACTACAGTTTGTCTACAGTTATGAACATAAAAAAAACTATTGCTATTTGTTTTAAATTATTTGTTAACTATTTGGGTATATAGAAGATATATATAAAGTGTAGTGAAAACAGATATTTTTTGTAGCAAACTGTTTAACCAAAAAAGATGTAACTCCTTATAACATAAAAAGATACTTGATACAAGCACTTAAGATACAGACTGTAGTGCATAAAGTTTTGATTTCCACATTTTTTTGTGGATAAGTGTAGACAAAGTGTAGCAGGGTAGAAGGCAGATAGAAATTGTAGCAAGTATAGTGTTCTTTATGAAAAATCCTTTTGAATTTAACTAGATATAGCGTTTTTTTATTAAAAATGATTGAAAATTGATGAAAAAAGCCCGAAAAAAAGGGCAAAAGATAGAAACTGTAGTAGTTTTTCTGAAAAAAAATGCGATTATCGGATAGAAAGTGTAGCAAAATTAGAAAAAAAATTTTTTTTGCGCCAGAAAATCATAGAAAATAAGCATTTCTCAGATATAAACTGTAGTAAGGTTTTTAGTAGGGCAGATAGAAACTGTAGCAGATTTTTTTTATAAACAGATACAAAGTGTAGTAGTTTTTATAATTTCGGATAGAAAGTGTAGCAGCAAAAAATTTTTTGTTTTTCGAGAATTTGTTTTTAAGTGTATGAATTCGTTAACAAATTTTGCTACAGTTTGTATCTTTAGAGGGGAGAATTTTTGAGATTTCTGGAAAATTCTGCGGAAAATTTTGGTGGCAGATAGAAAGTGTAGTAGAATTTCTGGAAATTTAGGTGCTACAGTTTCTATATGGTAGACAGAATTTAAAAAATTAGCCGAAAACTGGATTTTTGAAGAAAAGATACAAAGTGTAGCAGCTTTTGGTAGACAGAATTTTTATACAGATAGAAACTGTAGCAAATATTTTTCAAAGGATGGGAAAGGCAAGGGGTATGGAGAGGTTGCGGAGCAAGTCTGAAAGACCGTCCGTAGGTAAGCCTCGGAACACCCCGGTTTTGCGTAAGCAAAATGACCCCAAAGCTTTATGAAAAATTTTTTTATGGAAGGCAGGGAAAAATGAATTTTAATCATCTGTTGGTAAGTGCAATTCCGCAAAAGGAAAAAATGTTGGGCTATGGATTTGAACAGAAAGAGGATTTTTTGTTTTTGAAGAAGCCCTTGAATGAGGAATTTTATGCAGAGGTGGTTTATTCGGAGAAGGGTTTGGGGGCGGAAGTTTTTGAAAGGGAAAGTGGGGAAAAATATTTTTTGGTTGATGTAAAAAGTGCCACGGGAGCTTTTGTAAATGGAATTAGGGCTGAGCTTGCGGAATTGATGGAAGAAATTGCGGGGGCTTGTTTTGAGGGGGAGGATGTAAAGGCGCGGTATGTTGATTTTTTGGAAAAAGAGCTGGGGGTAAAAGGGGATTATCCTTGGGAAAAAGATTCGGATGCGGCGGTTTTTAGATGTAAAAATGGGAAGTGGTTTGCACTGGTGATGAAAATTAGATTTAAAAATCTGGGGTTTGAAAGTGATGAACCGGTGTGGGTTGTAAATTTGAAGGCGGATTGGGAAAAAATTTCGGCGCTGGTGGATAGAAAATCTATTTTTCCTGCCTGGCACATGAATAAAAAATATTGGATTACGGTGGTCCTGACTGCGGTAACGGATTTTGAAGTGTTGAAATCGCTAACTTTACGCAGTCAGGAGTTGGTTGAAAAAGCTTAGGCGTACATTTCTTCTATTTCGTCTTTGTATTCCTGGCGGATTTTGAATCTCATAATTTCTTGTTTTGCGGAAAGTTCTTTTCCAACTTCGAAACTTTTTGCCAGCAAACATATTTTGTAGATTTTTTCGCAGGCACGGAAGCCTTTTTCGAGAGATACAAGTTTGTTTATGCAGGTTAATATGAGGTTGTGGATGTGCTCATTTTTTAACAAAGATTCGTAGCTTGAAAAATGGATTCCATGGTCTTCTGCATATTTTATAAGGGCTGCTTTACAAGGCACGATTAACGAAGAAAGATATTTTTTATCTTGGCCAACTACTACGGCACTTTCTATGAACTCGCTTACGCACATGGCTTGTTCAATAAGAACAGGTTCTATGTTTTCGCCACCAGAAAGAACGATGGTATCTTTTGCACGACCTGTAATGTTCAGAAGCATGGAACCTTCGCTGATGAGTCCAATGTCGCCGGTATTTAAGAAGCCGTCTTCATCAATGATTTGTGCAGTTAAATCCGGTCGTTTGTAATAACCTTTCATTACATTGGCACCGCGAACAAGAATTAGTCCTTTCTGTCCATAAGCTAAAGGTTCTTTGCTGACAATCTGGCCCTGACTTTCTTGAACGATTTTGAACTCCAAAGTAGGGAACAGGTCGCCAATGCAGTTTTTCTGAGGATGCTTTAGGTCTCGGAAGGCCATGCCTGGGGCTGTTTCTGTCATTCCATAGGCGTTTAACATTGGTAATCCTATGGCACGGAAAAAGTCGTCGGTATCTTTTGCCAATGAACCACCGCCAGAAACTACATATTGGATTTTTCCGCCAAAGCGTTCTTTTATTTTTCTATAAACTAAAAGTTCGCCTAAGGCTCTAAGTGGAAAAAGAGCAAGGAATGGAATTATTCCACGCATAAAATCTGCAAACTTATTGCGCTTTTTGGCACTGAAAATATTTGAAATAACATAGTCTTTTGCATCGGCATACTTTATTCCAACGGCAATAAAGAACTTGTATAATTTGAGTGTTATTCCGCCTTTTTTTTCCATTGTCTGATTGATTCCGTTTACAAGGGCTTCCCAAAGACGAGGTACACCACACATTCGATGTGGTTTGATTGTGGCCATATCTGCTAAAAGTGTACGGGCAATTGGTTTTGAATAAGCAATGCAGTTCCAGATGAGAATTGTAGCATACATGGCAAGTCGTTCAAAGCTGTGCCAGATTGGAAGAATGGTCATCCAGTTTTCGCCAGGTTTACCAGGAACAAAATTGTAGGCGGCGCTCATTTGGGCCATATAGTTTTTGTGTGTAAGCATTACACCTTTTGGAGTTCCTGTTGTTCCCGAAGTAAAAATAATTGTACAAACATCATCTTCTTGGATTTCGTACATTTCTTTTTCGATTAACTGTGTGATTTCTTCCGGGTTCTGATTAAACTCCTGCATAGCTTTTGACAGCAATTGGTCGAAGTAATACAAAGTGATGTTGTTTTCGGAAAGCTTATTTTCGGTTTCTTCTGTCAGGTGGTCGTAAAGAATTACGGTTTTTAGTAAAGGAACTTCTTTGATATTTTCTAGAACCTTGAGAATCTGTTTTTCATTTTCAAAAAAACTGGTTTCGCAGTCGGCAAAAGAAAGAATAAATCTAATTTCTGAACCTAGGGAATCGCAACCACGAGGAACATCGGCACAACCAAGAGTTTGAATGGCAAAATCGGTAATCAACCATTCTCGGCGGTTATCAGACATAATGGCTATGTTTGAACCTTTTTTAATTCCGATGTTTTTTAATGCCATAGCAAAGGCAATTATTTCTGAATACACTTGTTTATAAGTAAAAAACTCATATTCGCCTTTTTTATTTTTGGAGGCTTGAAGATTTTTGTCGCCATTTTTTAAAACTCTGTCTCGCAAAAAAAGTGGAAGAGTTTTTGGTAAATCTTTGTCAATAATAATTTTTTTCATGGAATGAGCTCCAATTAAACTAAAAAGTTTTAATAAAAATATAAATAAAATAAAAATAACCAATTGAACGGTTATTAAATTAAATAAATTATAGTATGATATATTTGGTGCTTCTAGGTTTTTGAGATTGGACTAGACATATTCAAGGAAAATGTATCAGTATGGAAAAAGAAAACTGGCTTAATTCTCTTAAAAAAGCAAATGATGAATATCGGAAACTTATTCGTGAATCAATTCAAACGGCTCTTTTTCAACTTCTGGAAAAGGAAGATTATTACCGAATTAAAATTACTGAAGTTATAAAAAGGGCGGGAGTTTCTCGATCTGCATTTTATAGGAATTATACTTCGCTGGATGATGTTATTTCTGAAGAATTAAAAAGGTTGTACAGAGAATTGGTGCAGCCTCACATAAAAAATTCCCTTGATAGCTGGAAGGAACTTCTTACAAAAATTGATGAAAACAAGAAGGTTTATAAAGCGTTAATAAAATCGGGGTTGGAAAGCCGCATTTTGGACAGTATGAACAGTTATTTTGCGGATAGAAATCTGGAAGATAAGATTTTTTATTTTTCAATAAACGGGATAATTTATAATATTATTTACGAATGGTGCAGGGGGGCGCTTGGAAATGATTTAACTCCTGTGGTTCAGTCGGTGCATAATTCTACAAGGCATTTGTTTTTAGCGTTGGAAAATCATGATATCAAAACTGTAACTGGCGAAAATTGATGCAATATTGATTCGTGCACTAGAGTCTACAGAAAACGGAAAGAAAACAAAAATAAAATCTGCCAGTTTGATATAATAGTATGATAGAATAGTTAGATAAAATAAATAATCTAGGAGGTTTTAGATGAAAAAAACTATTATTGCAGGAATATTGTTAACAATTTTCATGCTTGCCGCTTGTAATAATATTAGTGACAATAGTAATGATATTACTGGCGGAAATAACACTCTTTCATCTACAGAAAACTTTTCTAAAACAGTCGTATTTAATCCTGATACAGCAAAAGTAAAGTTGAAGTCTGTAAAAATATCTCACGCTACGGTGGATGAAGATGTTGTTTGTGTAGTTGAACCTTTAGAAAAAAAGGAAATTGAACTTGGGGACGAACATTCATACTATTTTACCGATGCCGCAGGGAAAAAAATTGCAGATTTATCAAGAAGTGATAATGGTAACTATCTTCCAGTTTATCTTGAACTTAATGAACCAAAAGAGGGCAAAGAATATCTGCTTTTGAATCAGTATAAAAATGCTAATGATTTGGAAAGTTTTCCTCGCAATTCTGGAACTGATAATTATTATGAAACTTACAGCCTGTTGTTATATGAGGTTGTAACTGCAGATGCTTTGGACGCCTATAAATATGATGATGAAACTTACATCAGAACTTATCCTTCTGCAAATTACTGGATTGACAGCGAAGCTTATGCATCAAATAAGATTGGAACAAAAATTACTTACAACAGTGATTTCTATAACAATCTTGAAGATTTATCAAATCCATGGGCTGCCTGGGGCTGGAGTACTTATGATAACGAGTTTAATTTGTGGTTCTGTCATCGGGTAGTAAGCTACATTCTTCATGCTAAAGATGGCGATTCTTACGAGGTAAAAGAAATTGGTCAGAAAGTTGAAGTTTCATTTTACAATCCAACAAAAAATGATATTGCACTTTACAATTCTTTAAACCAAGCCGAAGTAACTGTTAACGCTGGAAGTTTTGCTACAGAAAGTATTTTTATAAACAAACCTTATTACTTTATGGACGGAAGCACTAAAGTAGATTTAAAAATTCCGAATGGAAACAACAATTTAGTGCTTAAACTTAACAAACCTGAAGTTGGTAAAAAATACATTTGTTTGAATCAGTACAAAGAAAATGAAATAGAACTTTCTAATGATAAAATTCATTATGGTTTTAGACTTTTTGAAATTGTAACAGAAGCTGCACAGGATGCGGTTGAATATTCAAGTTTTTATATTCGCAATTATCCTGTTGCTAGTCTTTGGACTGTTGATTCAAGCTATGCTAATGAAATCATTGGTAAAGAAATTACTTATTCAAATGAAATGGCCGTTAAATTTCCTGAAGACCGTGCAGGAATCGATTGGGGTTGGTCAACAAGAATAAATGATAAATGGTACTGCCATATTTTGGTAAGCATTTGGGAATAAATCTATAGTCGTAAAAGGGCAACAACTCTATATTGGGCGCATTTCAAGAAATTGAGGTGCGCCTTTTTTTAGCTGATTTGCGAATACTTATATACTTATTAAATTATGACTTTATATAAAAATCACTGTTTCTAGTTTATAATAATTTTGGAGCGTTGAGTATGAACATAGAAATTAGAAAAGAGTCTGAAAAAGAATATTTTGAAACTGAAAAAATGGTGCGGGAAGCTTTTTGGAATAAATATCAGCCTGGATGTAACGAGCATTACATGGTTCATATTATGAGAAAAAATCCTGCTTGGTTGCCAGAACTTAGTCGCATTGCATTGGTTGATGGAAAAATTGCAGGTGTAATTATGTATTTTAAGTCAAAAATCATGCAGGCAGATGGTAAGGAAGTTCAAATTGCTAGTTTTGGACCTTTGTGTGTAAGTCATAAATATAGAAATCTTGGAATTGGAAAAAAACTGATGGAAGAAACCTTGTCTTTGGTAAAAAAAGCGGGATTTCCTGGCGTTTTAATTGTGGGTGAGCCTGAATATTATCCTAAAGTTGGTTTTATTCGTTGTAAAGAGCGCGGAATTACTGATGTTGAAGGAAATGCTTGGGATCCGTATATGGTTTATGAGTTTGAAAAAAATGGTATGAATATTCCGGGTATTTTTGAAGAGCCTTATGATATTACCGATGGAATTCCGCCTGTTCCACCCGCTGAATATGAAAATCAGTTTGAAAATTGGACTCGGAGGGCAATTCCTTGTCAGTTTATGTATCCTAATCCTGATGATGAAAAAAATGGGTATCATTTGCGGCGGTCAGAAGAAAATCCTGTGGTTTTTGATAATTTTTATAAAAAAGCACCTTTTGAAAAAGCACAGAACTCATCCGGTGCAATGATTCGTGAAAATCCTTTAATGGCAGAGTTTTTGATAGAAAAGGGTGAGCGCCAAGTTGGTATTTGCATCATCAATTTTGAAAAGTCACAGCCAGAACTCCCTTTGATTTTTTTGGAAGAAGAGTTTAAAGGTACAGGCATAGAAAAAAATATTTCTGAAACCTTTGAAAATGCGAACAGTTAAATAAGAAAATCATAATTGTAAAAATGAGAAAACTAAATGAAAAAAACTTTGGATCATGAAGGCGGATTGAAGGTTCGGGTTTTAGAAATAGGGGATCGGGATTCTATTGAAAATAAAAATGGAGTCTGGCTTTATGTTCTGACAACAGCTTCTATGTGGGTTGAATCTGGAGACTGGATAGAAAAATATAGAAACAGAAAGATTGTATCTTCGAGAAATGACATCGGCAGATTTTGATGCTTTGTTTGCCGTTCATGGCGATTCTGGGCTTACAATTCAGAATATTGATGGTGAGTTGCTGCCAGAAATTGGTTATCACATTCGGTGGGATATGCAGCGAAAAGATTATGCCAGTGAAGCCACAAGTGCAGTACGGACTGGGAAAAAATTTATAGAAATTAAAGCATTTCCTGTTTGCGACAATTTTCTATAACTTCCAAAAAAGGTTCAATTTGGGAAAAATCAGTTTGCATCTGGTTTAAATAAGTGTTTCCAACAAAAGCTTTAACTTGTGAATCTGGGATGTATTCTGTAAGCAGCACATAAGTTCTTGCAATATCGTATTCTTTTGGACCGCGGCAAAGATTCATAAAATCTATTAAAAACAGTTTGCTTTCTGCGGTGCGAATTATGTTTCCAGGATGAAAATCTCCGTGGCAAAGGGTGTTTCCTTCTGGTAAATCGTTAATATTTGTGCACTTGAAAAAAGAAAGATAATCCTTGTAAGAAATGCCTTCAGAAGTAGTGTTTGTATGAAGCTGTTTCTGGAGATTTGCAAGATTTTGCAGAAGAGCAGTAATTTGTTCTGGCGTCTGGCAAGTTTCTGATTCTTGTAGAAGAGATATGCCATCAATTTTTGAATAAATAATACCAGTACGATTCTCAATTTCTATCTGTTTGAAAAACTGTGGCGTGTTCAGCGTAGTTTTATTGATAATTTTTGTGTTGTTGATTTCCAGCTGAATAGAATCTTTGTTGTAGCCTTGTTTAAACAATTTACAGACAGTACCGTCTTCCATATCAAAAACTTCAGCAGTATTTCCAGTGGCTAAAAGGTGCATTTTTTACTCTCCACAATTATATTAAAACATAAGTTTGTAAAAAAATCACTAGTTAATTTGGAGTAGTGCAGTATCCGAAAAAATACATATATTGAATATTTTTTAATGACTCCCAAATATCTTGCTAAAATCCTGTAAAAATCCTTCAACTATTAGAAAATTGTTATTTGCTCAATTCCTATGCTGGGAATAAACAATAAGAAGATTCAGAGCAACAGTAGCGATATGACGATAGTTGTAAAAAAACTAATATGTGATACCATAAAAGAGTAAAATATATGGTTGAAATTATAAAAGAAGAAATGAATCCAAATACTGTCTATGTTGGTGGTACTGTCCTTGAAAGACCTCATATATGGCAGATTGCTGTTCTTGATGAAAATGGAGATAAGGTTATGCTTACCTATGCATCTCTGTTGGAAAACGAGCGAAAAGCAAACGAACTGCTTGAATCTATAGGGCGAAAAGTGGTGAAAATAACCCATGAGGTTGTGTTAACTAGAAATGATATTGAAGAATACCGTTTTACAACCACTGATGATTTTTTCGCTTTCATAGAAAGTCATGCAAATGAAGACAATCTGCAAGAGATAATTTTTTGTTGGATATTTTTACTTGTGTATAATGAAGCGCGTAATATAAAGATTCCTCGAAAAGATTTTTGTCCTTGGGTTTTTGCAAAAATCCTTACTAGTATAAAAGAAACATTTGATATTCAACCAAATGAACGCCTAAAGAAATATGATTACATCAAAGCTCCGTTGACTCCACCATATCCATATCCTTAGAAAAAATGGAAAAAAGGAGGGGAAACGAGCAGTTCTGCTCGTTGGCCTTCCCCTGTCTCCAGCCAGCCCGCTGTCTTCCGCCACCCCTTCCAGCGGGCACTTTAATTTTGTAATAAAGGGGATGTCCAACAAGTATTTGTCATGCTGAACTTGGTTCAGTTCTGAAGTTATTCAGACTCCCACTAGATTTAGTGTGAGATCCTGAAACTAGTTCAGGATGACGCTATAATGCGAACTTTTTGGACATCCCCTTCGGCTAAGGCAAATTACGCTGACGCTTAAATGGCCAGTGCAGTTTTTGCCGCCCGCAACGCCCGCCTTTAACTAATTTTAAACCAGAAGTTTATTTATTATGCTTATAAAAACTAGTTAATCTTAGCATCAAATTGTTCAACAATTTTTCCGCTTAAACCTGTGTAGTTTGAAGGTGTTGCTGCAAGAAGTCTTGCTTTAACTTCATCGCTAACATCAAGGTTGCGTGCCAAATTGTGGAAGTCTTCAATAGAAACTTTCTTACCGCGAGTAATTTCCTTAAGTCTTTCGTAAGGTTTGTCTACGCCACTCATACGGAGCAAGTTCTGGTAAGCTTCTGCCATAACTTCTGGTGTGTTTGCAAGAACATCAGAAATCTTTTCTGCATTAACTTCGATTTTTCCAAGACCTTTCTGAAGTGAAGCATAACCAATCATTGAGTGAGCAAATGCAACACCAAAGTTTCTTGCTACAGTTGAGTCTGTAAGGTCGCGCTGTAAACGAGAAATACAAAGCTTACGAACAAAGAACTCAAACATAGAGTTTGCAAAGCCAAAGTTTCCTTCTGCATTTTCAAAGTCAATTGGGTTTACTTTATGTGGCATTGCCGAAGAACCAATTTCTCCCGCAACTGCACGCTGTTTAATCCATCCGTCAGAAATGTAGCGCCATGTATCCATTGAAAAATCAATTAAAATATTGTTAATGCGTTTCACAGCATCAAACACACGGAGGTAAGAATCATGTGGTTCAATCTGTGGTGTGATTGGATTGAAGCGAACTTTCAATGGTTTTGTGTGCATGTATGGGTTGTCCATTGGAGTAATGCTGTCGTTGAAAGAATTAATAAGTTCGTGGCTAAAGTTAATCCAGTCAAAATCTGGGAATACAAAGTTGTGAGCATTAAATCCACCAGTTGCACCGTTGAGTTTAAGCAGAATGTCGATGTTTCCAAGCTGAACAAGTTCTTCCTTCATGCGGTTTACAAAAACTAAGATTTCCTTACCGAATGTAACAGGAGTTGCAGGCTGTCCGTGAGTACGAGCAAGCATTGAAAGATCTTTGTTATCGTAAGCCAGCTTATAAAGTGTGTCGTAAATCTTAAGGATTTCTGGAAGTACAACTTCGTTTACAGCATCGCGAATCATAAGACCGTAACTAATGTTGTTGATGTCTTCAGAAGTAAGGGCAAAATGAACGTATTCAAGGATTTCTTCCATACCGTTGCCCATTTCTTTAATCTTTAATTTGATAAAGTATTCAATGGCTTTTACGTCGTGATTTGTAGCAGGTGTGCCATTATATCCTTTTGTTTCAAAGGCTTTGATGATTTCTGCATCTTCAAGACTGATGTCGATGATTGAGCGGAGTTTTGCAGCATCAACTGGTTTTGTAACTCTTTCTTTAAGCATTGGAGTTTCAAGCAATTTAATAAGATAGTTGATTTCTGTATAAATGCGGTATTTCATAAGAGCCATTTCGCTGAAATAACCCTGCAAACATTTTGTTTTTCCTTCGTAACGACCGTCTACCGGTGAAACACTTGTAAGTGCCATATTTACCTCTGAATTGAAAAAATATTAAATCCAATTATAGTGAATTTAGAGATTTTTGTCTTTATGACGCGAATAGTTGTGAGGAATCAAATATTGCGAAATTACCTGGGCACAACCACCATTATCATTATCAGCAACAATTACATCCGCAATCTGTTTGACCTTTTCGTTGGCATTTCCCATTGCAACCGCCAAACCTGCAGCTTTTAAAATTTCAATACCATTATCTGCATCACCAACGGCTATAGTGCGTTCTATAGGAATACCAAGTTTTTCGCACAAAAGATGTAATCCACTAGCTTTTGAAACGCCTTTTGCCGAACATTCAATGCTTGTAATTTCTGAATATGCAAAGGTAAAATCCAAATCTGTAAGTTTTGGAAAAAGCAATTCTCTATCTTCCACAGATTTTGAATACAAATTGATTTTATAAACAGGTTCTTTGGTAGAATTGTAATGTTCAAAAATATTATCAACCTTACAACAGATTTTTTGAAACATACTCTGATAAATGCCCATTTCAAAATCAGCCATACGACACACTTTATCTTTTTCAATTACAGATTCTAGCGAAAAATAATTAAGCATCAAATCTTCATCATTGATTCTGTCAAAAAGCTGCAGAATATTTTTTGGCGGAATGTCTGCCGAATATAAAATCTCTTTTTTCTGATTATCAAAAATAAGGGCGCCACTAATACAAATAAAATAAGAAACTTTCGAAAGTTGTTCTCCAAAAACAGTTAGCTCGGGAAGACATCGTCCAGTAGACAAACACACAATTTTTCCCGCACCCACCGCTTGGTCAATCATTTTAAGACTATCCTGGCGAATCTGTTTAGAGGAATCCAAGAGAGTTCCATCCATATCAAAGGCTATTAAATCATACTCGCCCATAATACCTCAATGTTCTCCAGTATTCTAAATAAAAAGGAAGCAGATAATTCCAATGAGCGCCGTCACAGAGTTAGAAATAAGATTTACAATAGAATTGTTCATCCAAGAAAAACCAGAGTAAGGTAAAGTTTCTTGCTGACAATGAAGTTTTTTTTCTGTAATAGTGCCACATTTCTCACATTTGTATTTTATTTGAAGTCTCGAGCCCATAACACTATCCAAAAGATTTCCAAAAAGAGTAATAATGACCAGCAAAATCATATTTATCAAAGAAATTGGAATAAAAAGTCTTGCAATTCCTATGTAAAGAATAACACCAAGGGTACTAGCTCCAGTTCCCAGCAAAGAAACTCCGCCCGAAAGCCCATTCTGGACAGTTTTGAAAGTACAAATATCAATAGGTGGTTTTTTAGACATTACACCTACATCCGATGCAAGACTGTCTGCAAAAGCTTCACCTAAAGCCACAAGGTAGCCCATCAAAAACGCAGATTTTCCTGTTATTCCGTACAAAATAATTGAAATTGCCGCAACTCCGCCATTATACCAAACCTGAGAAGCAACTCTTTTTCCACTTTTTTCGTGAATCCCATCCACAGATTTTTCGATGTTTCTTTCAAAAACCTTATCAATTATAGAAAGCAAAACATAAGAAATTATCAGAAGAGAAGCCATTTTCCAATCACTGAAAATATCAATAATAATAATCAGCATAAAAACGGAAATTGCTCCACCAAGAGTTAAAAGTTTTTTAATGTAAACCCCAAAAGAAATTAAAAATGCAACCAGCGCAACAATTAAAAACTCAATCATATCTGTAAAAATAAATAGGTAATCCCGAAAACTCCAAAAGGAATTACAAGATTATCGAATCTTCCTCCAATAAACTCCAAAATGGTGGCAAAAAGGGCAGTCAGCAAAATAAATGGAACAGAAAGCCAGCATCCTGTTAATAAACTTACAAGAACAATTCCTAAAGCAGAAAAAATAAAGCAGGAAAGAGAGCCAAAAAGACTTCTATGTTTCATAATTTTAAGGTTAGCCTTAGAATTGATTTTTCCAAAAATAGCAGCAAAACCATCACCAAAAGAAAGTGTAAATATTCCAAAGCCAGCAGAAACTGTAAAAGCAGGCACAAAAAAAGACACAATGTTCATAACTGTAAAGCTGACGGCATACCAAACAGTTCCGTTAGATTCATCTTCTTTTCTAGACATTCCCGGAATATTGGCTTTTTTATTTAAAATCCAGTTTACAATAATCATGCTCACTGGAATTATAATTTGATGAATTGTGCCACCCAAAAATCTGTTAATAATCCACCAGCAAAAACACACCATAATGTGTACAATTTTTCGTGAACCTTCTTCTTTTACCAGATTAAGCTTATTAAAAAGCAGACTAATGGCAAAGGTACAAAGAATAAAACCATAAGTAAACAGATAGCCTAGTAGAATAGTCATAATTATTCCTTTTGCGCAAAATAGTAAAGTAATTTTAACAATCTGTACTTTTTTTCACAAGTATTCACAATTGATTTGTGGAATTGAATATTTTTTTTGACAAACAGCAAATTATTTCTATATTGGAAGTATGACAAATAAAGGTATGACAGTGTATTTTGCCCAGG
>JAKSTL010000054.1 GCA_024402595.1 Treponema sp.
TTTGCTGGCACAAGAGGAAAGAAGAAAAATACAAATCATTCCAGTCAAAAAACTCTTTTTTTTCATAAAATACTCCAGTTAAAGATTTTGCATCATAAAAAAGATTTTCTAAAGTTAAACTACAGTCTTAACCACCGCAACGTAAAATATAGAAATTGAATAAAGTCCTTCTAAAAAACAAAAGTTTATCTTTACTAAAATAAAAACCGTTTTTCCCACGCAATAGATTTTCATTCTGTTTTCGTAATGGAAAATAAGTTTAAACCTAGATTTTGTTTTATATATTTTATATTATTTTTAAGAAATATAAAAGAATTACATTATTTATAACTGAATAGTTTTTACAAAACAGCAACCACTCAAACCTGCTTCTTCATTGCAAAATATTGACTTTGTTTCATATTTTTACTATATTCATAAAATACCCCTTGGAAACTTGAAATAGAGTTTTCCTTTGTCCATAAGGAGGAATAACTTCGATTATTTTAAATCAAAGTTATTATACAGTCTAAAATCGTCGATTTGAGGATTGTAATAATTGTCCTCCTAACTGCTGTTTTTATACAGCAATAATTCAGGAGATACTTATGAAAAAGTATGAACTTATGACTATTTATCCACTTGATGATGAAAAGTCAAAAAAAGGCGCTGATGATGTAAAAAGCGTTCTTACAAGCCTTGGTGCGGAAATCATTGAAGAAAAACCATTTGGTGACCGCGATCTTACTTACGAAATCCAGAAACAGACAAGAGGACGCTTCGTTCTTTACACAATGAAGATGAATCCAGACAAAATTACAGATGTTGATAAAGCATTCAAGATCAACATGAACCTTTTAAAATATCAGTTCGTAAAAATCATCGAAAAATAAACTGATATAATATTATTGTGGTTCAATATTTTACATTCTAATTAGAAAATTAAGTAATTTTGTGAAATCCACCTAACACTAGATTCTTAATAAGGAGATTTTATGACAGATTTAAATCATGTAGTTCTTATAGGACGTCTTACAAAAGATTTAGGAACTGATGAAAGAAGCTTTGGTTATAATGTGTCAAATAATCAGGCTAGAGCCAATGTTTCAATTGCTGTAAATCGAGCTAGAAAGAACGGAGATCAGTGGATTGATGAAGTAAATTATTTTGATGTTACTATCTGGGGTAAAACTGCAGAAAATCTTAAACCTTATCTTACAAAAGGAAAACAGATTTGTGTCGAAGGATACTTAAAGCAGGATAGATGGGAAAAAGATGGACAGAAGTTCAGCAAAATTGTTATTGTTGCAAGTAATGTTCAACTTTTGGGCGGTAGATCTGATGGTGCTGGTAGTTCAAATGATGCACCTAAGTTTCAACCAGCTCAGTTCCAGTCAAATATGAGTAACAATAATTATTCTAATAATTATTCACAGGATTCTTATGGTGATTCTGGAATGGATATTTCAGAAGATATTCCTTTTTAATTGAAAACTAGAATCAAACAATAATATTTCAGAGTAATTTCACAGGAGAAAACAATGTCTGAAGAAAACAAACAGGAAATGGAAGCAAAACAGGAACAGGAAGTAGCAATGAATGAAGTTGCTATTGAATCAGAAGGTCGTGAAGAAGACCGTGATGGAAGAGCAAAGTCAAAGACTTACTTCCGCAAGAAGGTTTGTCGTTTCTGTGCAAATAAATCAAAGATTGATTACAAAGATGCAGATGCACTTCGTCGCTATATGACAGAAAGAGGTAAGATCCTTCCTCGTCGTATTACAGGAACTTGTGCAAAACATCAGCGTGAAGTTGCAAAGGCAATTAAACGAGCACGTGCAATCAGCTTACTTCCATACGTAGCTGACTAATTAAAACTAAAACAAACTATTTAGCCTCATACTCCGAGGTTAAATAAAAAATTAAATAACAGGAGCTTGAAAATGAAGGTTATCCTTAATGAAGATGTTAAATCACTTGGTGAAGAAGGTGATGTAAAAAATGTAGCAAACGGTTACGCTCGTAACTTCCTTCTTCCACGCAATCTTGCTGTTCCATACAACGAAACAACAGTTGCATATTTTGAAACAAAAAAAGCAGAAATCGAAGCTAGAAAAGAAAGCAAGAGAAAAGAATCTGCCAGCTTGAAAGAAAAATTGGAAGCAAATACATTCGAAATTGTTATGCCAGCTGGTGCTAATGGTAAGCTTTATGGTGCTGTTACAACACACGTTGTTGCAGAAACATTGTTAAAAGCTGGATTCGATATTGAACGCAAGAGAATTGACCTTGCTGGTATTGCAATCAAAGCTGTTGGTACTTACAAAGCAACAATTAAACTTTACGAAGCACAGGTTGCAGAAATCCACTTTAATGTAGTTGCTCAGGATGTTGAATCTAAGGCAGATACTAAAGTAGAAAAGAAAGCAAAAGCAGCTGAAGCTCCAGCAGAAACAGCTCCTGCAGAATCTGCTGAATAATTGATTTTACAAAAAATACTTTTGTAATTCTTGGAAGTCGGTGTTATGATTAATAATCTAATACCGACTTTTTTTTCCAAAAAATCACATTGAGAGGCTAAAAATGGATCAAACATTATACGACAAAATACCTCCACAGCATATTGAAGCAGAACAAGCTGTTTTGGGATCTCTTTTATTAAATTGGACTTCTATGGCAGATGTTGTTTCAAAAATTAAACCAGAACATTTTTATAATCTTCAACATCAAGTTATTTATGAAGCAATGTTAAAATTGTATTCAAAAAATGTTCAAGGTGATACTCTTGCTTTAATTAATGAACTTACTGTTGAAAATAAGCTTGAACAGGCTGGTGGAACTTATTATATAGCCTCTCTTACAGATACAGTTCCTTCCGCCGCAAATATTGAATATTATTCGTCTTTAGTTTTAGATAGATCCATAAGACGAGAAATTATTAAACTTACAGGTGAATTAAAAAGTTCTGCTTTTGAATTAAATCGTAAAAGTGATGAACTCTTAGATGAAGCCGAACAGAAAATATTTGCACTTTCAGAACAAAATGAATCTACAATTATTCATGATGTAAAAAATATTATGATTCGGGAAATTGAAATTATTGATACCCGATATAAATCAAAAAATCATTTTACTGGTATTCCATCAGGTTTTTCTCAGCTTGATACCCTTACTTCAGGTTTCCAAAACTCTGAACTTATCATTATTGGTGCTCGACCATCTATTGGTAAAACTGCACTGGCTTTATCAATGATGCAATTTATATCTTTAAACAGTAAGATTCCTTGTGGTTTTTTCTCTTTGGAAATGCCGTATGAATCTATTGGTATGCGTATTCTTTCTATGGAAGCTCATGTGGATATGGGAAGAATGCGTTCTGGTATGCTTAAGCGAGAAGATGTTAAGAAAATACAAGATGCGGCCGGCCGATGGTTTGATGCACCTTTATATACAGTTGATACACCAAATATGCGTTTGCTGGATTTACGGGCTATGGCACGAAGAATGGTAAATACTTATGGAGTTAAAATTATCTTTATAGATTATATTGGTCTTATTACAACTGATTTAACAAATGCACCTGTATATGATCAAATATCCCTTGTTTCCAAATCTTTAAAAGCCTTGGCTCGTGATTTAAAAATACCAATTGTTGCTTTGTGTCAGGTTAGCCGAGCTGCAGAAGGTGAACCTCCAAATCTTGCACAGTTACGAGGTTCTGGTTCTATTGAACAGGATGCAGATGTTGTTATGTTCATTCATAGAGACCGATTAAAAGATAATAAAGAACCTATTCAGAACGCAAAAATTATTCTTGCAAAACAGCGAAATGGTCCTACTGGTGAAATTGAAATTGCCTTTATTCCAGCATATTCAACTTTCTCCAATTTGAAAGACCAGGATTAAAGCAAATAATTTCAGAAAAAATCTAATAAGTGCTTCTTAAATCTTTTATAATTAAAGCCTTTTTAAAATCTCTTAAAGTACATTTTGAATTGGCTTTAAATTGAACTTTTAATGGATTTTGTGGAAGTACAGTTAAAAGATTATTTGAAAATTGCCCAGGAAAATCTATTGTGTCTAAAGCAACAAAAAATGCTGGTTTTTCACAAGTGAGTGTTATCTCAAATAAATCATTTGCATTCAATTTTTCTATTTCACAGCTGATATTTGCTTTTTCCAGATTACATTTTTTGTATTTTTCAAAGAAAACTGTATTTTCACATTTATAATGGTGAACTTCATCTTGGACAAGGCGTTTTATAGGTTTTATGCTTGTTCCAACCCATTCTTCCAATGTAGCTTCCATTTCTGCGTAAACAAAATAATCTTTTGATTTTGCTAAATCCCAAGATTCGCAGAATACTTCAAAAGTTGTATCTGCAGGCACTGTAAATGCTTTTTTGAGAGTAGGCTTGTATTCATTTCCATCAAAGGAAATATATCTATAAGTAACATATCCTTTTATAGATTTATTTGTGTCATTGCAAATAACAGTGTGCAGAAGATTATCTTTTATGAAGACTGGCATATAAACATTCTGAAAAAACTTTTTCTGTTCATAATGCAAAAGCTTCCATTTTCCATTGTATTCCAACGAAGACCAAGATGGACCTGGCCAAATATCATTAAGTTGCCAAACTAAAGCGCCCATACAATGAGGATTAAGTGAACGCCACCAATCAACTGCGGTTTTTATAGCTATAGCTTGCTGAACCTGACTTAAATAAATCATATTTTCAAAACCCACTGGGAATTGAAAATAACGGGAAAAGTTTTCCAAAATAATGGAATTACCACTAGGAGATCTCTGATGATATTCCATCAATGGACTGGTAAAATTGAAATCTTTTTCTTCAGCGAATGACTTTATTGTATCAAGAGAAGGAAAAGATTCATATCCAAACTCAGAAACAAATCTTGGTCTTATAGAAAGATATGCATCGAAACTTTTTTTCTCATGCCAGACACTCCAATAATGCATATCACCAGAGTTATCTGAATGCCAATTGTCACCGTAACTGTCAGGACCAGAAGAAGGGGAGCTTGGCCAATAGATTCTAGAATTATCTAATTTTTTTATTTTTTTGCCAATAATTCCATTGTAAAGTCTATCATAATCAATTAAATATTGTTCTCGATTATTTCTACTTTCTGGAAACCATTGTAAAGCTCCATAATTTTCGTTATTTCCGCACCAAAGACCAATACATGGATGAGATTGTAATCTTGGTATCTGATATTCAAGTTCTAATTCTACTTGTTTAATAAAATCTTCAGTTACAGGATACATAGCGCAGGCAAACATACAATCTTGCCAAACAATAAGTCCAAATCTGTCACATAAATCATAAAAAATCTCTTTTTCGTAAAAACCTCCGCCCCAAACTCGAATACAATTATGATTTGCATCTACTGCAGATTTTATAAGATTAAAATATCGTTGGTCGGTTAATCTGGATGGTAAAGAATCAGCGGGAATCCAATTGGAACCTTTGGCAAATATTTTTCTACCATTATTTTCAAAATATAAACAACGACCATCTTTTCCTTCATCTTTATCTTTATAGGAAACAATTTTTAGTGTTGAAAAACATATATTTTTGTTTATTGAAATAATTCCATTTTCAGTGTCTTTTTCACTTACCGAAAGTTTATATATAACATTTTCAGTCAAATTAAGTTCTTTCAATTCACCGGAAGTTTTCCAGATTGTTGGATTTTTTACGGTAAGTTTAGTTTTTAAAATGTTTTTTCCTTCCACAATATCAAAATTAACCTTGGAAGCAACTTTTTCAATATCAGGACCTTCAATAGAAAAATTAAAACTCTTGGATTTATTACAAAGCCCTTGAAACTCTGCTGTGATTAAAGCATTCCAATTATCTTCATCATTTTCATAAGTAACTTTTACATTATTAAATAATCCGTCGGTAACTGTAATTAATGATATTTCGCCATAAATTCCACTAACCATTAAACATGGCCCCCAATCCCATCCACCATGGCACTGACATTTTCTAAGTAAATTACGATTTGGTGAATAAACATCATATTTCATATATGGAATAGAATAGGGTAATGTTTCATTTATTCTGGCACTTATTTTTTCTGCCGATTCAAATAAAATAGAAATATGATTAATTCCTGTATATAAATAATCTGTTACATCAAAGCGATATCTTGCAAATTGATTTTTACCTTGACCGACATTTGAACCATTTATAAAAAGCGTAAAAACTGTATCTGCTTCAGTTATTTCAATAAATGTACGCTGCTTTATATCATTACTTTTTTCAAAATCAAAATCTCTTTCAATGCACCAATCAGAACGACCAACCCAAAGTACATCCTGTTCATTAAAACCATAAAAAGGGTCTGGTATTATTTGATTTTTTAATAAAGCGGAATGAAAATCTCCCGGCAAATCTACATTACAAATAATTTTTTCTGTTTGATTATCATCACAAACTTTTGTTCCATTTAAAGTCCATATACCAGCGAGAGATTGCTTTTTCATAATTAGTCCAAAAAAAAGAACTGTTCAGAAGTTCTCAATCATATAAAAATGATACGGGAGAGTCTAAACAGTTCTTATTTAAAAGTTTAAGTATTTATTTTGCGTCAGCAGAATTGTCTTTTGTAATTGAAGTTAAATCTGTTTTTGAAAGTAATTTTAGCTGTCCATTTCTTGCAGTTACTACAATTCCAGAATCTGTAACAGTTAAAGGTGTTGATTCTTTTACTGCAACTGGTGATTTTAATTTTAATACCAATTCGCCATCGTATTTTCCAACAACCCAATTATTACCATCCTGAATGATACAGTAGTAATCATCTCCATCCTTTATAAGAACTGAATGTTCAGCTACAATTTCATTGCTTTCACTAACAATTTCCATTTCATTGTCATCAATCAAAACAAGTTTTATAGCACCATTGCCTGTATTTTCACCAGCAATAGCCATATATTGAGTGCCAACTTTATAAACAGTTCTATTTCTAATTTCAGTTACAGGAGACTTTTTAATAATCTGTCCGTCTACTACATTGAATTTAACTAATCTTGAAAGCATTTCTTTTTCATCGCTCAAAATAATTCCGTATTCTGCACCCATTTTTGCAATTTCGGCTTCTTTATCCTGAACTTCCTGCTGATCCTGAGCAATTTCTTTTCGTTCTTCCTGTGCTTCGTTCTGTTTTTTATCTGCCAATGTCTGCTGTTCTTTAGCTTCTTCTTTGGCTTCTTCTACTTTTTTCTGCTGTTCTTCAACTTCTTCTTTTTTCTCTTCTGCTATCTTTTTATTTTCTGGTGTTGGATCTTGTTTAGCTTCTTTTTCAGCTTCTTCAGCTTCTTTTTTTAATTCGTTTAAAGTTGTCTGTTCTTCTGTTGCCTGTTTTTGTGCTTCCTGAGCCTTTTCTGAAGCTTCTTCTGCCTCTCGTTCCTTTAAGTCTACCATATCTTTTCTTGGTTCAACTTCTTTATCTTCTTCTTCCTGCATAGACTCCACAACTGTAGAATCACTGATAACAGAAGTATCAATTGCGGAAAGTCCACCTTTAAGATTATTTAATGGAATAACAATTTCTGTATTTCCAGGCCAATCTTTATAATTTACCGAAAGACCACAGTTTACCGAAAGATTATCAAGAACAATCTTTTTATATTTTGATTCAAATACATCCTGTTTTCCACGATAAACAGCATTGTAAACAGTAATAAAAATGGCCAATGTATCTGCATCCTTTTCTGAATAATCATAAGCGGATGTAAGATAAGCAGAAATAATTCTTCTTAAGTTTTTAATATGATCAACAGTGGCATTTTTACCAATGAACATAATATCTGCATTTAATTTATTTTTTTCTGCACCAGAAGTATCTACAGCATGAATTACATAATATTTAGATTTATCTCCTACAGTAGAAGCTGTATCTGGAACAATTGTGTTTCCTAATGATGAACCGATTCCTTTAATTGCCGAAAGTGTATCAATTTTTTTGTGTGGACCTGTATAGTTAATAAACTCGATATTTTCATTAACCGTACTTTTTAATTCATTTTCATTTACTGAAGTATCACCAGGATTTTCCTGAGCAAAAACCATAGTTGAAAACAATAATGTACAAACAAACAAGGTAATCAGTTTTTTCATTTTTTCCGCCTTTTATGCTATTAAAATAAAATTATTTTTAGTTCTGTTTTTGAACAATCAAAAAATGTCTAAAGAAAGCTACCCAAGAAGATTGCAATAAACACAATAATTATATTATATAATGACTCATTTTTCCATAATTATTTTTTCAGGTTTTTAGATTACTTTTTGTTATATTCTTTTATCTAACAATCTTTTTTAATGTATCTCTTGCATAATTTCTGGTAACTGAAGAATATTTTGGATACATCATTTCTGTTAATATGGTTTTTCCATAGGCATTAATGGAATCAATTCCATTAAAACGGCATATTTCATAAACAGCATTGCAAATATCGCAAAGAAGAAAATCTTCTTTTGGTGATGAATAGGTTAAAAGGTATTGAATTGCCTGCAGCATTTTATAATCAGGATCATAACAGTTTTCTGACATAGAAATTAATATGGCATGAAGAAGCGTAGTGTTTGATTCTTTCTTTAAATAATAACAAAGAGCATCTGTAATATTTGTTGTTTCAAAGTTTGGTAACTGACGAATAATTTTTTCTACATTTACAGTGTCTGTTTGAAAAATACTTTTATCTACCCGACCACCTGAGTTAGAAGAAGAAAGGGATCTCTTGTATAATTCACACCAGGCATAAAGTTCTGTAAACCATTCTGCTTCAATTTTTCCGTAATTACCATTTTTTAATATTTCTGTGCGGGAAGAATCAGTAACAGATTTATTTATGAATAAAGTATTTTCAATTGCGTAAATTGCAGAATCTATATCAAAATAAGATTTGTATTCCAATGCATTTTGTTTTTCTACATTTTTTTCTTTTACAGCCGTTCTTTGAGATGTTCTAAAAGCATTTATGGACCAATTTGAACCAAATAACACAAAATGATTATCTCTAGTAAAAAGAAGATAATTATAAAACTCTCTTGAACCTTTTTGAGGCATTGCACCAGACCAGATTAACTTTCCAGAATTATTATAAAAAACCGCATTTTCGGAATCACAAAGAAGAATACCGTTGTCGTTATAACTGGTAAAAATTAATTTATTTAGTTTTTGAATTAAAAAGCTTTTTGTAGAATCACCAGTTTTAATGTCTATATAACAGATTTCCAGATATTGTTCTAAAGGGTTAAGATAAATTACATCTTGCTGATTTTGAGAAATCACAAATTGTGAAGTATCAATTTGAGATTTTTTTGATTCTGTAAAAAGATTATTTTGAAAAAGCCATTTATGTTCAGCACGATTTTCATCTTTGTTTAAATCAAAAAGGCCGCTGGTTCCATCAGTAAAGGTTAACAAAACGCCGCTGGGTACTGAAACTGCTTTTAAAACTTCACCAGCAAAGGTAATTTCTTCAATTATTTCGCCAAATGGTGTAACTCGAAGGGCTTTTGTTTTATGATTATCCAGTTCAGCAAGAAAAAGAATAAGACTGCCATCTGACAATTCTTGTAAATCTAGATTATTTTGTTCTGGAGTTTCTATGGACCATTTAATATTTCCATAAATACTTAAAGCCATAAGATTATTTTTTCCACGAACAAAAAATCGGCCGTCTCTACCAGGAAGTACATTTTGAGTCAGTGGAAAATCAGATTTTCTGGTCCACAATTCCTGACCATCGCAGTTTAATAAAGTCATTTTTTTTCCAGAATCAGATACTAAAAAAATAAAATCTTTTGGTAAAAAATGAAAGAATGGTGAAGAAAAATTAGATATCCGCTTTTCCCAAATTAGTTTTCCCATGTTTGAAAAAATCATTAGATTTCTGGCATCTGTAATTATTCCAAAACCTTGGGAAAAACTTTGAGGTTTAGAAACAACTTTTCCTGGAATAACATGAGTCCAAGAAGCATTTATACTGTTTAATTGCTGTTGACCAAAAAGAGAAAAAGAAAAAATAAAAAAAACTAATACAAAAAAACTTTTTTTTATCATTGGTTTTATATTTGCAATTTGAATATGGCAAGACTTTCAATGTGACTTGTGTTTGGATAAAAATCCAGAAGAAATAATTTTTCTAATGAATATCCGGCTTTTATTAGTTTTGAACAGTCCCGGGCATGGGTAGAAGGGTCGCAGGAAAGTGAACAAATATACGGTATTTTGCTTTTACAAAGATAATCACAAACTTCTTTTTCCATTCCTGAACGAGGTGGATCTACAACACAAGCATCAAAATTACAGAATTGAGCACAGTTTTTTACAAAGTTTGCACCGCTCAATCCATAACTGATATGCTTTTTTCCCGCAAGATTTTGTTCTGCAAAAACAAGTGCATCTCTGTTATGTTCAACTAAAGAAACTTCATCATATTTGTCGGTTAAAAATGCGGAAATTGAACCACAGCCCGAATACATATCAAGAATGCTTTTTCCCCCAGGTAAATTATCTAAAATCAATTGCAAAACTTTTTCAAAAACAAAAAGATTTGATTGAAAAAAGCCCCGGACATCAAAAGAAATATTTTTATCCAGAAGTTTAACAGTTACCGTATTTTCTGGATTTACAATGGTTCCAGCAAAATAATGATTTTCTTTTATTTTAAGTTTTCTTTTGTTGCTTTTTTTATCATTATTTTGAGTTTTATAAGGTGATTGAGATTTTTCTATAGCGGGAGTAGCAATTTTTAATTGTGGAAATTGATTTTCAAAGGAGGCAGTTGTTGCATTTTGAACATTTTTTTCTGAAGTTAATACAACTTTTTCGCTGCCAAAAATATGAGCGCGTCCCTTTGGTCTATTTTCCATAGAGTTTTGATTTAAATAATCATTTACAACTTTTTCTGCACAAAGACATTCATCAACTGGAATAATTGTATTGCCATTTTTTTCCGAAAGTCCGCCATCATTTAATTGAAATCTTGCTCTATAGTTATAATCTGGACCTGAAACAATTTGAATGAAATCTTTTTCAAGAATAATTTTATTGTTGGAAAAAGCATCATAAAGCATTTGTTTTCTAAGATTTTTTTGTTCTTTCGGTGAAATATGCATCATATTACAACCGCCACAAATGCCATAATACTTACATTCCGGTTTTACTCTAAAAGGAGAAGGGGAAAAAATTTTAATAATTTCTGCGTTGTCATAATCATTTTTGTGCTGTACTATATTTACAGAGAGTGTTTCACCTGGCAAAGAATAGGGAATAAAAACTGTTTTTGAATCAATTTTTCCAATTGAATTACCACCAAAAACAATTTTTTCAGTATTTACAGTTACAATTTCCATAAAAATCATTTTACCAGAAAACAACAAAATAATACAGATTTTGAGGTGATATTATGCAGATGAAAAATTTAACATTTAAAGCCAGTGACGGTGCGGAAATATGGATGCATAGATGGATGCCAGATCCAGAGCAGGAAATTAAAGGAATTATACAAATACATCATGGTTTGGCAGAACATTCTTTGCGATATGATAGATTTGGTTCAATTTTGGCAGAAAATGGATATATTTGTAATGCTTATGATATGCGTGGCCATGGGCAGACAGGTGAACTTGCTCAAAAAAATGGAACAGGTATGCTGGGAAAATTAGCAGACAATGATGGTTTTAATAGAGTTGTAAAGGATTTATCTGAAATTATTGCTTCATTAAAAAGTGAATATTCTGGTAAAAAAGTTATTCTTTTTGGCCATAGTTTTGGTTCTTTTATTTCTCAAGGCTTTATAGAAAATCCTGAATATGCAAAGCTTATAGACGGATGTATTCTTTGTGGAACTGCGGGTCCAAGAGGTTTGCTTGTTTCTTTTGGTAAAATTGCCGTTTCTCTTGTAAAAGCTATTCAAGGAGATGATAAAATCTCGCCACTTCTTGATAAACTTGCTTTTGGTGCTTACAACAATAAAATTGAAAATCAAAAAACTGACCATGACTGGCTCACAAGAGATGAACTTACTGTACAGATGTTCTTTTCTGATAAATGGTGCAATATTCCACTTACTAATTCTTTCTTTGGTGATATGATGTCGGGTCTTAAAATGATTCACAATTCTGCTAATATTAAAAAGATTCCTTCTGATTTACCAATTTTCTTTGTTTATGGTGGCGCTGATCCTGTAGGTGATTACGGAAAAACTGTAAAAAATCTTATAAAAATCTATAATAAAAATGGAATAAAAGATTTACAGAGTAAAGAATATCCAGAAGATCGTCATGAACTTTTAAATGAACTGGACAAAGAAACTGTGGAAGCCGACTTATTGGAATGGATTTCAAGACACCTTGACTAGTATTCAAAAATAGGAATAATAGTTTACATTGTGTTATATAGATACGGAACTGACTCTAATGGAAAGCTTGTAAAAAAGGCTGTTGTTTATACAAAAGATGAACATTTAATTCCTTTAGAAAAAATAGATACAGATGCTCTTCAAATTATTAATCGCTTAAGAGATGCGGGATATATTGCATATATTGTAGGTGGTGCTGTTAGAGATTTAATTGTTGGAAATAATCCAAAAGATTTTGATATTGTAACTGATGCAACGCCTTCAAAAATTAAAAAGATTTTTAGAAACTCTCGAATTATTGGAAGAAGATTCCGCTTAGTTCATGTTGTTTTTGGTGAAAAAATATTTGAAGTTAGTACTTTTCGTTCTAATGCAGAAGGTTCTGTAGGTAATGAATTTGGAACCATCGAACAGGATGTTTTGCGACGAGATTTTTCGCTGAATGCCCTTTATTATGATCCTATAACAGAACAGGTTATTGATTATGTAGGTGGAATGAAAGATATAAAAAAGCATGTTCTTCGACCTGTAATCTCTTTAGAAACTATTTTTATTGAAGATCCTGTTAGAATGCTTAGAGCAATTAAGTATTCAGCAACAACTCACGCAAAAATGTCTTTTGCCCTTAGACATAAAATAAGAACTTCGGCTAATCTGCTTGGACAGATTTCTCCATCACGATTAACTGAAGAGCTTTTAAAAATTATTAACAGTGGTCATTCTTTTGATATTATTTCTGAAGCAATTGATACAGATTTGTTTATGTATTTACAGCCATCAGCAGCTGCAATGATTTTTGATAATAAAGCTCTTGAAGAAAAATACATGAACAATCTTAAAAAACTGGATGCTTTGACAATTACAGAACCTGGTGCCAGACTGGGTAAAAAACTTTATTTTTTAATTTATGATTTTGTTTCAACTTTGACAGATTGGGAAAAAGAAACATCCAACAAATATTCGTCGGTAGAATTATATTCAAAAACTTGGACTGAATGCAGAAACTTTGTTCTTCCAATGAATCCTCAGCGCAGAGAATTGGAATATGCTATAAAATCTGTGTTAAACAGCTTTGGTGTAAATATTAAAGCATCTGGCAAAAATACATCGGCTAGTAAAAATTCCAAAAATACCTCTCAAAAAAGTGAAACAAAAAAGAAACAGAATCAGTAAATCTGATTAAGTTTTTTATGGGAAGTTTCTGATAAAAATATTTTGCTATGAATTATTTATCCTCATTTTCATGAAGGCGGGCTAGGGAGTGTTTTAAAATCTCTAGTTTGGTGGAAGAGTCTAAATCTTTTTTGTGAGATTTATTATTTTGCTTGATATTTTTTGATTCATTTATGTTTGCATTGTTTTCCGTTTTAATTGAATCATTTATTTTGTTATCTGTTTTCTTTGCATTTTTGTTATTAAAAAGTTTTTTGAAAAAGGAAGATTTTTTGTTCGCCGATGAATTGTTTTCCAAAGGTGGTATATTGGTTTCTGTTTTTGTAATTTTATCGATTACAATGCTGACTTCTTCAATTAAAATGCCGGTGAAGGTTTCAATTTTGTCTATAATATACTGCTGCAATTTATGAACTTTGCCTGTAAGTTGAGTTCCAAAAGGTACATCGATTGTAACAATAAACTTATAGCCTCGAGAATCAGTTTTTATAGTGATTTTTTTAATTTTAACATCAGGGGAACATTCTGCCACACAATGCATAACCATTTGAGTTAATGCGGCTTCTGATATTTCGATTCGGCCTTTTTTAGAAAACTCTGGTTGAACGATGGATTTTTCAATTAGTTTTCCATTGGAACTTTTTTTCAGTTTGGGAAAATTGCCTTTTTTAAGCATTTCGTGCATTGAATTGGAAAAAATCTGTGGATAAGTTTTTTTAACTTCAATGGAAGGAACTGGAATTACATGTTTTCCTTCAACTTGACGAGATTTTCGAGCTTTTTCAATTTCTTCCTGAGAAGCAATTTCTTCAATATGAATTATTTTCTGCGGTTGTGGAAGTTGTAGTCTCATGGCTATTTTCATAACCATTTTTTCTGAAGTTCCCAAAATCAAGATTTTTTTTAAGTGGGCTTTTTTTAAAACTTTTGCAACTTCATCTCTATGTTCTTTATCATCAAAAAGAGCGGCTCTAACTGCCCCCATGTAAGTTTTTTCTCTTTTAGCTGATCGAACTGCTATGATTTTGTCATCCTGAATTAAAAGTCCATCATCAATAATTGTATTTATTCCATATTGCTCTGCCAGCAGTTTGGATCTGAAACTTTTTCCTGTTCCACTGTCACCAACGAGAGCATAAACTGTTAATGGAGAAATATTTCTAATGATTTTTTCTAAAGGATTTTTCATCTAATTCATTATAAATCTTTTTATTTGATAAAACAATGAATAGTTATTCCTATTATAATTTTTTTCATTGTTTAAAAATTAGGTTATAGAGCTGGAGAAAATGAACCTACATAGTGTTTTGTAAATGGATTTACCGTTATAAATTAGTATCATTGGTCATTTTATAATTAAAATGCCTTTACTGCGGTTTTATGGGAAAATAATCAGGTATTGAAGTTGAAATTTCTTTGGGAAGATTCAAAGGATTTTCGTTGGGAAAAAGCATTTTATATGCATGTAAGTAATAATTACCTGTAAGCGGATTTTTTTGACCACCGTAGGCTGTATCACCAAAAAGTGGATGAGAATGATGTGCGGATTGAGAACGAATTTGATGCTGTCTTCCCGTTTGAATATTAAATTCTACCAAAGTTGCAGGAATATTTTTTATTTTTCCAGTGCATAAAGGTTTTGCAACAGTTTTTGCAATTTTTTTATTGGAAAATTCATTTTCTTGTTCCGAAGTGCAATCCACCGTGAAAAAATGCTTAGAAGAATTTCCTTGATCATCTTTTTTTTCAATAAAATCTGTCCATTCTTCTGTATTTTCTAAAATTCCTTCTACAATTCCCAAATAAATTTTCCCAATTATATGCGTTTTTATATTTTCACAAAACCATTGAGCTCCTTTTATGCTCCAGGAAAAAGCAATTAGCCCACTGGTGTTTCTATCAATTCTGTGAAGTGGTCCCGGTTTAAAGGCAAGAGAATTATCTTTGGAATTTTGTTTATAATATTCATGCACAATTTCTTCAAGAGAGTCTTTTCCGTGAACAGGAAGAAAGGGTGGTTTATTAAAAATAATAATATCATCGTTTTTAAAAACAATTTCTGGAAGATTATTTATAGATTTAGATATGAACATTGAATTTTGTTTTTCTGCAAAATTGTTTGAATTTTCCGTTTTGTTTGCATCAGAATTTTGACCATTTTTAGTTGAATCAATTAAAAAATCTGCAATAGAAATAACATCACCTGTGCAAACATGATAATCCTGTTTTATTCGTTTATGATTTACTTTAATCAAACCTTTTCGTAGTCCAGAATAAATTGTGGAAAGAGGCAAATCTTTTACAAAAATACGAATAATCTTATCAATACGACGATTGTTATCGTTTTCTCCAGCAGTAAAATCCTTAAAATCCATAGCTATAATATATTATTTTTGACAAATATTTACACTAGTAAAAAACACATTGTAATGATAAAATAGTATATAATAAGGAATAATTATGCCAGTAACCCTTGAACAAATAAGATTATTTTTTACTAGCCCAATTTTTTTAGCTTGCATGTTTAGCTGGTTATCAGCACAGTTTTTGAAAACCATTATTAATCTTATTTATGGACGAGTTCATTCCTTTTCGGAGCTTTTACAATATATGTTCTGGAAAACCGGTGGAATGCCATCCAGTCATTCTGCTTTGGTAGCTTCTCTTGCAACAACCATTGGTTTTAGAAACGGTATTAGCTCAGATATTTTTATGCTATCCATGGCTTTTTTCTTTGTTACCATTCGTGATGCAGTTGGTGTAAGAAGGGCCAGTGGAATACAAGCAAAAAAAATTAATGACCTTGGAAAAGAATTAGAAAAAAAAGAAATTATTGAAAAATATAAGTCTATAAAAGAAGTAAATGGTCACACGCCTTTACAGGTAATGTTTGGTTGTTTACTAGGATTTTTAGTAGGCCTTGCTTTTTCTTTATTAAAATAAAATGAAATTATTAAATAACTTGATTAAAAAAATCATTCCATCCTTTTGTTTGATTGTTTTTGCACTTTTAATGATTGTTTTTCGTTCAGTGCCCGTCGGACATATTTGGAATGGATATACTGTTTTATATATACCTTCTCAAATAAATGATGCTGTTGTTGCAGCGGCTTTGGAAAAAAGTCAGATTCTAGATTATGCTAGTTTAAATAATCAGGATTTACCAGCTTCTCCTGCCATTATGATGGAGAATACACTTGAGTTCGCCATGCTAAAAATCAATACAGCACTTAATAATTCAGATTATTTAAAAGCCAGAAAAAATTATTTTTACGATTCCACTGGACAATATAGATTATATTATATTCCCGATGATTATAAAAACAATCTTGATGAATGCATCCATATTTTAGCAAAAAGTAACATTCCCGCTGGAATTGATTCTTCGGTTAGTTACCCTTGGTTATTACCAGTTTTCTGTCTTTTAGCCGCAGTATTTTTCACATTTTTCACAAAAGATAAAATATTTTTTATTTCATCTGCTGTAATTCCTGTTTTGTATATTTTCTGTAATCCATTTTATGCATCTGGACTTAGCGTTATTATTCTTCTACTGGTTTTATTTTTTGCATCTAATGTTTGGAAAAGAAAAAATGCTTCTCTTTTAATTTTAAGACAGATTATAATTCCAATTTCAATTGTTCTTTCTCTTGTTTCTGCATTTTCTTCATCACTTTTGTCTGGTGTTTTTTATATTGTTACTTTAGCTTCTGTTTTTTGCACAATATTTCTTTATGACGAAATTGTTAATTTTTTAGACACAAAACGACATTTTTCTTTTGTTTATATTCGTCCTGCAAAAATGCTTTCTATTTTTGGAACTAACAGAAATAAGAAATTTATTATGCCTGTAACCGTCGGAATTGCAGCTTTAATTCTTTTATATTTTGCTTTCAATTCATCGGCCTTAATAAATAATAAAAATACAAAAATGCTGATTCCAGGAGCGGCAGAAAAACAATCAGAAAAATTACCAAACCTGGAAGATTATTATGCATGGAACTGGAATGTAATAACATCGCCATATAAATCTTTAAATAAATCTTATAATTCCGACTATGTAGTTTTTCCTCGTTATGTAGAAGATGAACAGGGAATTATTTCTGAAGAAAACAGCATAATTTATTTTAACGATGATTTTAAACAGTCATTACTGTCTGAAATAGATAATTTTAATTTTAATTCCATTGAAGGTATATTAAAAGAGCAAGGGGAATCTTTTAAGTGCGGATATGTTTCCACAGGAGCTTATCATGTTACAATTTTCAGTGTAATTATTATGCTAATTTGCTTTGCAATGTTACTTTTTATTTATTTTTCAGTTATGATAAAAAAGGGTGGTAGGAAATGACAATTTCTCAATCAGTAGTATCTTCATTAAAAAATTATAAATATTCAGAAAATGCCTTTTTGCCTAAAATTGTTACGGTTCCATTAACACAAGAATATAACTGTTCTTGTAAATGTCTTGTAAAACCTGGCGATTATGTAAAAGAAGGTGATGTTATTGCTGAACCAGAGTTTTCTGATGAATTAAATAACTTATCTTATGAAGAAAAACAGATTAAATTAAAATATTATACAAAAATCCATTCTCCAATTCCTGGAAAAATTATAGATGTAGTTTCTGTTTTAACTCCAAACGGAAGCTATGAAAAATCTGTTCGCATAAGACTAGAAGGCAAGTTTTCTTATACTGGACACATTTTAGAAAATAATAAAATCAATAAGGCTTTTTTTACAAAAGAACAAATCATTCAAACAATTGCAGATAAAGGAATTGTAAACACTTTTTTTACACCAAAACCAGTTTCATTAGCAAAGCAGATTGATTCACTTACAGATAAAGCAAATCTTATTGTAAGACTTTATGATGATGACACTTTAAGAATTGCAGATTCTCTTTTAACAAAGTTTCATATTAAAGAAATTATCGAAGGGGCAAGAATTATTGCAGGGGCTATGGGAGCAGAAACCCGTATTCTTTTTGTTGGAGATATAAAATCAGATTTAGCAAAAAACTATGCAGCAGAAATCACACCAAAAGAAAATGAAACTTTCCTTTTTATAAAGATAAAAAAATATCCTACAGGTTTCAAATCTGAAATAATTAACAATTTTTATAAAAATTATAAAAAGAATGCACCTT
>JAKSTL010000055.1 GCA_024402595.1 Treponema sp.
CGACGACAACCAGATCCACAATCTGGCGCTCTACCGCTGAACTATAGGCACCATAGTTGAACTTAATATATCAAAAAGATGAAGTGTAGTCAAGAGGATTTAGCTTAAGAAATAAAGGAAAAATAAAAGGTCTTGCCAAGGTGTGGAGGGGGCGCGAAGCGAGTGGGAGCGGATGCGAGTACCGTCCGTAGGTAAGCCCCGGAAGGCCGTTAGTAAAAAAATTAGAAAATATGTGTTGGCATAATTTTTAAACAAAAGATATGGCCCTATATATAAGAAAATAAATTAAAAAAAAAGATGAAAAATGTTGAAAAAATCTAAAGTCGAAAATTCAAAATCCGATAATCAATTGAAAGACTATAAATTTGGTGGTTGATATGAAAGTTTCAGATTTTGAAGTTGTGTTGAATGAAGAAGAAGTTCTTTTGGACGGTTTGAATGAAAAGCAGTTTTTTCTGCGCAAGGCAATTTCGGAAAAAAATTGGGAAAATCTTTCGGAAATTATTTCTATTATTAACACTAAATGTGAAAAATTTGCAGAATTGGATGAAAAACGACAGGCAATTCAGGATTCTTTGAGTTCCAGCGAGGTTCGTCCTTATTTTGAAAAACTTTCGGCATTAAGAAGCAAACTGTTGAAGTTTAATATTGAAAATCAGGCTTTGATGAGATATGTGAATATTACGCGGGATTTTATACGAGGAATTGTGGAAAATGTAATTCCTCAGTCGGGAACAAAGGTTTATTCAAAATATGGAACTATTGTTCAGCCGCAGCCAAGCAGTGTTGTTGTGGATCGTCTGTTTTAATTTATTTAAGAATGTGGTTTGGAGGAAAATATGGGATCGACTTTTTCGGGAATTGAATTAGGAAAACGCAGCATTATGGCTAATACGGATGCTATTACAACAGCGGGCCATAATATTTCTAATGCTAGCACAGAAGGATACTCACGACAGAGAATTCATATTAAGGAATTTGATCCTCTTTATAGACCTGATTTGACTAGAGCTGATAGAGCGGGAATGATTGGCCAGGGCGTGGATGTTCATAGTATTGAGCGAGTTAGAGACGAAATGCTGGATCAGAGAATTGTTGGTCAGGCTAATGTGGAATCTTACTGGGATACTCGCAGCAATTATTATACTATGCTGGAACAGATTTATAATGAACCGGAAGATGTTTCTATTCGCACAAATATGGATAAATTCTGGGAAGGATGGCAGGAATTGTCTATTCATCCCGAAAGTCAGGCTGCAAGACAGGCGGTTGTAACTCGTGGTGAAACTTTGACGGAAACTATTAAGCAGCGATGGGAAAGTTTAAGTGGCGTGGGAAATTTAATCAATGGGGATATTAAGGCAACTGTAAAAGAAGTAAATTCTTTGACAAGGCAGATTGCTGAAGTTAATGAACAGATTGTAAGTTCCAGAGCTATGGGTGATAATCCTAACGATTTGCTGGATAGAAGAGATTTGTTGGTGGATAAACTTTCTTCCTTAATAAACATTTCTACAGACCAGAGAGATAATGATGAATTTATGGTTCATGTTGATGGAAAAATTCTTGTGCAGGGAAGTGCGGCTAGAAATTTGGAATTGGTACCTGCTGGAGATGATACTGGTTATAGTAAGGTGATTTGGGCTGATACTGGAAAAAATGCGGTTTTTTCTGGTGGAAAGTTGGGCGCCTTGGTGGAATTGCGGGATGTGGATGTTCGACAGGAAATGCAGTCGTTGAACAGTATGACTATGAACTTTGCTGATTTGGTAAACGATGTTCATAGAAATGCGGTTGGTGCTAATAAAATTACTGGCCTTGATTTTTTTGTTCAGCATCCTTTTGTGGAAAATACTAACGGAAATTTTGACAGAAACGGCGATGGTGAATTGGATTCTTCTTATTTGTTTAGATTTACAGGAACGAATCAACTGGATTTACAGCAGCAAGTTGGCATTGAAGGTGTTATGACTCTTTCTGGTAAAAATGGCAATGTGGAAATTCCATATTATCATACAGATACTGTTGAAACTGTAATTGGAAGAATTAATGATAGTGCCAGCGAAGTTAAGGCTTATTTGGACAGAAATAATAATCTGGTTTTAAAAGGAACTAGTGCTAGTGACAGCGCAAATCCTGATTTTGTAATTCGACATGTAGAAGATTCGGGATTCTTTTTAAGCGGATATGCTGGTATTTTGGGTGGAAATGGTGCTGCTAATGCTTATGATTTTGCTCGGGCTGATGCGGTTAATTCTTTAAATGATAATGCGCAGTTTGCTGTTGCACCTGTTTTTAATCCTTCAGCATATATCGAAGTTAATTCTGCAATAAAAAATGATGTGATGAGTGTTGCGGCTGGATATATGGATCCTTCGGGAGCTGCACCTTTGGGAGATGGACGGGCTGCGGTAGAAATTGCTTCTATTAGAAACAGTAAAATTATGGTTGGCTCAATGAAAACTTTTGACGACTATTTTGCAGATTCTGTTACTAATGTTGGTCTTAAAGGTGAACAGGCGGAATTAAATCTTGCAAGTCAAAACGCTATTATGGATGATTTAAGAAATATGCGGGATTCCATTAGTGGTGTAAATATTGATGAAGAATTGTCGGAAATTATGAAGTTTCAACATGGTTACAATGCAGCGGCAAAGTTTATAAATGTTTGGGACAGCATGCTTGATACTATAATCAATCGCTTGGGTGTTTAGAAATATTGAAAAAGAAAATTGTTTAGGAGTTTAGAAAATGCATAGAATTTCAAGTCAGATGAATAATAATATGGTTCAGAGTCGTTTGCGTTCACAGGAAGCTCGATTAAATCGTGCAACTAATCAGGTTGGAAGTCAGCAGAAAATTCTTGAACTCCGAGATGACCCAATTGCGGCGGGACACTTGGTTCGCTATAAATCCTACCTCAACCGAATAAATAATTTTGAAAAAAATGCACAGACTCTTGCAGATGAATTTTCTTTAAGAGAAGGATATATGACAGATTCTCTTGATATTATGCAGCGGGTTCGTGAAATTGCTGTAACTGGCGCAAATGGAACTTTCAACAAAGATGATATGAAAAATATGGCCGTTGAAGTTGATGAAATGCTTAAGGCTTTAATTCAAAACGCCAATGCTGTAAATTACGATGGAAACTCAATTTTTGCTGGAACTAATGTAAAAGCAACAGCCTTTAATGTGGAAATGGCAAATGTAGAAGGTTCTGGTACTCCTTTGATTCAAGAAGTTTTGTACAATGGAAATATTGATGCAAATCAGGTTGAAATTGATGAAAACAAATATCTTATAAATGATAATGCGGGAAATAAAACTTTCTGGGCAGAAAATCAGCAGGTTTTTGGTGCAAGAGATGCCAGTATGTGGCAGGCCAGCAAGGATAGTACAATTTCAATTGATGGTGTAAATATTCAGATTTCTCAGGGAGATAATATTTATTCTCTCGTAAGTAAAATCAATAATAGTGATGCCGCAGTAAAGGCCAGTGTTGATCCAATCCGCAATGCATTGAACCTTTCTAGTACTGATGCTCGACAGATTTGGCTACAGGATGTGGAAGGAAATGCTTTAAATGAACTGGGTATGGTTAAAGATGCTAGTCAAAAACCACCTTATAATCTTGGGGATGGAGTAAAAGTTTCTGGTGGTTCAATGTTTGATGCTGTAATTTCTTTGAGAAATGCACTTTTAACAGGTGATCAAGAAGCTATTGGTGGACGAATACTTGGAACTATTGATCAGGGAGTAAACAGTCTGGTAACTAGAATTGCTAAATCTGGCGCAGAGTTTGAAAGAGCACAGATTAATGCAGAAAGAAACTCAAAAATTGCATTGAATGTTCATCAGGCAATTTCAAGAGAAGGGGATTTAGATTTTACTAAAGCGGTAACAGATATGAAAATGTTGGATTACACAAATCAGGCTACTTTAAGTCAAGCTGGAAAAATGTACAGTTCAACTTTATTAAATTATATGCGTTAATTTTAAAAGTAAAAAAAGTCTAAAATTATTTACTAACAGGATAAGATGATGGAAATATTGACTAAAACTTGCGGAAAAATCGAAATCAATGAGGATAGACTTTTGGATATTCCAGAAGGTTTGTATGGTTTTGAACAATATACAAAATATGCACTTATAGATTCAGATTATGAACCATTTATCTGGCTTCAATCCACAGAAAATGAAAATCTTGCTTTTTTAATTGTTGACCCTTTTATGATTAGCTCTGATTATGAAACTGATATTGATGATGATTGTCTGGAAAAAATTGAAATTAAAAAGCCGGAAGATATTATCATTATGACTATTGTAACAATTCCACAGGATGGTAGTCCTATTACTGCCAATTTTCAGGGACCTTTGGTTATAAATAAAGTCAATAAAAAATGTATGCAGGTAATTCTTTCTGATAACCGCTGGTCTACAAAAGTGGATATTTTAAATGCGCTTAAAGAGAAAGGAGGCGAATAATGTTAATCCTTTCAAGAAAAATTGATGAAAAAATAAGAATTGGCGATGATATTACAATTACACTGATTGATGTTCACGGAGATCAGGTAAAAATTGGTGTTGAAGCTCCAAAAAATGTAAAAGTTTTTCGACAGGAAGTTTTTAACGCAATTCAAAACGAAAATAAAGCGGCTGCGGAAAACGAGAAAGATAATATTATTGGAAATGATGCAGTTAGTGCCTTGTCTAAGCTTTTGAAAAAATAAAAAACTACTTTTCGGAATTAAGTTTGATTTCGGCTTCACTCGCTCTGAGGTAAATAGGACCGTCGTAATCCTGCAATGGTGGGATTTGGGCGGTCTTTTGTTTTTCTGCCAATGCAAAGAGCGCTTCTGCTGTCTGTTGTGATGTATTTGAAGTTATAAACTTTGTGGAAATATTTTTATCTTCAGAAGAAACTAATGTTTCAAACTTTTTTGCATCTGGACCACAAAGAATAATTTTGTCGTATTTAGAAGCAGTTTCTATTAAAAAATCAGATTCGTAATCACCATCTTCCAGTAATTCTTCATTCTGATAAGAAAGTCTGGCATAAAACTTGTCTTTGTTAGCATCAATTACTGTAAGAACCGGAGAATCAAAGTTCAAAAAAGCATATTCATAAACTTTTAGAGAAGATAATCCATAAACTGGAACATTATAGGCAAGTTCAATTGCTTTAAGAGCTGAAATACCAAGTCGTAAGCCTGTAAAACTTCCCGGTCCTACTGTCAATGCAGTATAATCCAAATCTTTTGTTTGTAAATCCACTTGCTGTAAAACTGTGGAAATGGCGGGAACAATTACTTCCGATTGCTTCATACCAATGTCATAAATTGAAGTAAAAGTTCTATCATCATTTTTTGCAGAAATTGTTAATTTAGAAACAGCGCAATCTATACATAAAGCTTTCATTGGATTTACCTTTATTTTATACAAATATTTTAATTTTCAGGAATTGGGTCGTTCTGCCAGTTTTCAATTTGAATTATTCTGGAACCATCTTCCTGTGGAGTAATTTTAAGAATTATTGTTTTTTTTGGCAATTCATCCATGATTTTTTCACTCCATTCAATAATTGAAACGCCATCACCATAAATCATATCATCTGTGCCAAGATTTACAAAATCTTCACCACCGTCGAGTCTGTAAACATCCATGTGATAAAGCGGCATTTTTCCATAATATTCAGAAATCAAACAAAAAGTTGGACTGGTGATTGTGTCGGAAATATTTAAAGCTTGAGCAATTCCTTTAGTGATAGTGGTTTTTCCAGCTGCCAAGGTTCCTTGCATGGCAATAACATCACCTTTTTTTAATCGTTCACCAATTTTGTATCCTAAGGAAATGGTTTCTTCTGGGGTAGTAGTTCTAAATGTTAACAAGGGATTAAACCTTCTATATCTTGTTTTGTAATATAATCAATAAGAAGTTTTTTTACAGGCAGCAACGGATAATTTATTTGTTTTTCAAAATGAATTTCTATTGTTCGAATGCCAATACAATTAACTTCAATGTTGAATTTAATTGGAGCATATTCAATTCCTGTAGGAAGGTCAAGAACAGCAATGCAATAATATTTGCGGATGTAGAAAATTTGTCCTTCTTCTCTTCGTAAATCTTTAAATTCAACAATACGCATTAAAATAAAGTGGTTAGCAAGTAATAAAATACTGCATGAAAAAAATAATAAATAATTTAGCAGTTTTGAAATTCTATTTTTAAAATCGATTAATAAATAATAGCATAGTTTTTTATAGAAGAAAATATATTTTAATCTATAAAAAACTTATTTTAAAATATTTTATTTAATTTCTGTTTTGAGCAAAGAAGAAATTTTTTGCAAACGAGGGCAGATTTCGTATTCAGAAAGGTCCCCTATTAAAACAGTGTCATTGTTTTCCAAAGCGCTTTCAAAATCTTTTAGTATTGGAGAAAAATCTTCAAATAAATTATTAAAAGAATCTGTTCCAGAAATAACAGACTTGAAAGTTTCAGGAAAAAGGGTAGCAAGAGCAGCTATATGGCAAAGTTCATCAATGCTGTCGGCTAAAGTTTTTATAGAAGAACTGACTTCATTTGATTTGCCACTTTGTAAATCTGAAGGAACAGTCTGCATTTTATCTGCTAATTCATCAAAAATTGCGGCTATAGAAACAAAACTTTCTTTAATTGAATCTGCAGTTACAACAGAAAACTCAATTGTTGTATTTTCATCAGAAGAAAGATTTTTTTGAGCTTCTTCATCAAAGTTTTCAGCGGTAATAATTTTATTATTAACATTTATACCAATAACCGCAGCATTGTTTTCTTCGCAGGTAATTTCAAAAGATTTTAATACATCACCAACTGTTTTTTCGTCTTCCAGCTGAGCATCCACAGGATTTCCATTTATAAAAATACTAACCATAAAAACTCCTAAAAATCCAAGAAATATCTAATAAGTAATTTTCATAGAAAACTCGTAAAACTCAATTTCTCGCTGCCCAATATTTGGTGATAGTTTTGAAACGCCTTCAAGTAAACATTATGATTTTAACTTAAAAGATATCCCTAAAATAAAAATCTTATTCCTTTTATTTTCGCCATTTTTTTAATAAAAATAATAAAAAATATAGATATATTAACGAGAATTATTCTGCTGTTTTGTAAAGTTTGAAATGGTATTTTGCTGTGATTCAAGGCTATTTAAAGAACCTTCCATAGCACTGTATTTTTGACGCAATTGAGCTTCTTTATCATCCATCTGTTGTTCCAGCCTAGAGATTTTGCTTTCCGAACTTTTAATTTTTGAATCAAGTGATGAAGTTTTCATTGCAAGAATGCCGCCGGTTTGAGTATAAGCAGTAATCTGTTTATCTAATTTATATGCAATGCCTGAATCAATTATTAAATCTCCATCAGAATCATAGCCAAAAATATTTTTTATTTCATTAAGATTATTTTCCAGAGCTTCGTCTAATTTTTTTTCATCAATTTCCAAATATCCTCGAAGTCTGCTTTGAGAATAAGAACCAGAATATCCAGAAGCATTTGTGTCAATTCCAATCTGATTAAGCATGGTAATTTGAGCATCTTCTGAAAATCTATATCCTGTGGAAATTATAGACTGCATATTACTTTTTATGCTTGTAAGTGAAAAATCCGTCTGGAACATACCAAGCTGTTCACGAGATTTAGATTTTTCTTCATCGGTTAAATAATCCAACTCTTCAATAATTTCATTTTTATTTTGGGAAAGGATATTTATTTTAGCCACTGCCTGATTATATTTTCCCACAAACTCAATTAAAGCTTCTTTAGAGGCATCTTTATCTGCTTTTACAGAAATTGTGGCAGTTTTATCGGTTTTATCAAAAATATTCAAGGTTATTTCTGGAACAATATCGTCAATGGTGTTAGATGGTCGTTCAATAGTTATTCCTTCGTATTTTATAATAGCATCTGCGGCTTCTGAAACAGGATGATTTGGCGTATAACCAGTTTTTTCATTAGCATCATAAGCATTAAAGGACGAAATGAAAAAATTATACCCAGTATTTTCGTTTTTTATTGCAATGTATCGAAGACCTTTGTATTCTTCCATAGATAAATCAAAGGTTTTGGTGTAAGGATTTTCTTGATTAGTTGAATCTATATCTTTTGCGGGTTCAAAAATATCTTTTGTTGGTATTTCAATTTCCGAGCCATCATCCATAACCGCAAAAAGAACATTTTTATTGATAATTTCTTCCAAAGGTGGCAAGTCATTGTTTGTGTTTGAAAGCAAAGTTTCGGAAGATTGATTAAAAATATCAATGCCTTCAAAAGTGGCAAAACCAGCATCTGGTAAAATAGGACGAAGATTTTTTTGATTTATTTCTTCTGTAATATCTTCAGTTTTTTCTGGTGTAATTGAAAATGTAATGTGAAATCCAGTGTTGTTTCTGATTTTAGATGGGATTTCTACTTGAAAAGCTCCTCTTGGCTGTACTTCAATAAGATTTTTAGAATCTGCTTCGGGATTTATTTGGGTTCTAGTTCTCGAAAGGACTGGGATTCTATTATCTTCCGGTTTGCCATTATTTTTTATGGAAACTAAGTCGGATGGTTTTGTGCCAAAAGATTCTGTGTTGCTTTTTATAGGAGTGACCATACCTGATGAAATTGCAAAATCTTTGGCGGCCCCTTCAAAAATGAGTTTGTTTTCTTTTCCTGTGGTAAGAGCTTCAATCATTAGTGTTTTTTTACCAGCAGATGCACCAATTACCATAGATTTTACAATGCCATTGCTTCTTTTGTTTATAGCATCTGAAAACTCTTTGACTGAGCCACCTTTCCAATTAATGTTTATCTGTTTTTCGCCAACCTTATAAGTGTACATTCCAGATGGAACGGTATATTCCACAGGAAGTTCATTAGTTAAAAATCGGTCAGCAGTAGCGGGTTGAATTACATCAATTTTAAATGACTGTAAATCTGCACCACGATTAGCGGTAGCAGTTATGGCATTTTCGTCGGTTGAAGTGGTAATTTTATTGTTAAATGGATTTTCAAAAGAATATAAGGTCTTAATACTATCCCTAAGAGAAGTTAATTGAGTGTTTACTTGTCGCCAAGCATCTCTTTGAGCATTATAATCGTCGAGCTGTTTTTGTTCCCTTGTTAATGGAATCCGCTCAACTTGCATAAGCTTTTCGACAGTTGACGATGTGTTGTATTGATCTGTTACACCAGGAATACTAATGCCGGCCATATATCCTTATCTAACAAACAAAGATTACAAAAATAGATTTAAGAACAATTAGGCTAGGGTATCAAAAAGATTACCTATAGCTTTTCGCATTCTTAATTTTAATTTTTGCATATCTTCGGATGGAATCTCCTTTAATACCTGATTAGTATTGGAATCTACGATATGAACAATTACGCTTCCTAATTCCTTGTTCACGCTGAATTGTACTTTTTTTCCGTAACCAGCTACCATTTCAGACATTTTTTGAAGTTCTTGGGAATCAGCTTTTATTTCTGCCAGATTTTGTTCAATGCTTTTTGCAACTTGAGCTCCAGTTGGAGTTGTTATTTGACTTGTTACAGTTGATTTTTTTAAAGCGCTGTTCGAATTAGAGACAGTATTAACTTTATTAGCTGAAGAATACAGAGATTGGCCATCCATTGCCAAATGAACCGCTGAATTTTGTGAAATCTGATTCATAGGTTCCTCCTTAATTTTTAATACTTCATCGTGAAGTATTACCTCCCAAAAAAAGAATAGAAGGGGGGCGCAACCCCTTCTATAAAACTACAAACAAAAAGATGACATACAGAAATCTCTTTGTTTATAAAACTACTGCAACAATGCCATTACAGATTGAGACTGTGAGTTAGCCTGTGCAAGCATTGCAGTACCAGCTTGTGTGAGAATCTGGTTCTTTGTGAATTCAACAATTTCAGAAGCCATATCTGTATCACGGATACGAGATTCTGAAGCCTGTGTGTTTTCAGCTGCAATATTAATGCCCTTAGAGGCCATTTCAAATCTGTTCTGATAAGCACCAAGGTCTGCTCTCTGTTTGTTTACATTTTTCAATGCTTCATCAACAGTTGCAAGAACAAGGTTTGCTTCATCAGGTGATGCAATAGAAATCTTTTCATCAGTTCCCTGAGCACCAGCCAAACCAAGTGACTGTGCAGTCATTGTACCAATGAAAACTCTTGTGTTCTGGTCAACATTTGCTCCAATCTGGAACTGCATAACTGCATTTCCGTCTGTTGCAAAACGTCCTGTTAACATATTCATGCCGTTGAACTGAGCCTGACTTGCTACGCGGTCAATTTCAGCTACAAGCTGTGATACTTCTACCTGAATCTGCATACGATCTTCATCGCTGTAGATACCATTTGCAGACTGTACAGCAAGCTCACGGATACGCTGAAGAACATCTGTTGTTTCATTCAAATAACCTTCTGTTGTCTGAATAAAAGAAACACCGTTCTGAATGTTTCTGTTAGCCTGGTTCAATCCACGAATTTGGCTGCGCATCTTTTCTGATACAGCAAGTCCTGATGCATCATCTCCGGCGCGATTGATGCGTTCACCAGAAGAAAGTTTCTCCATGTTTTTCACAATTGAATCACTTGAAAGATTCAATGTGCGATCTGCATAAAGCGAACTAAGATTGTGATTAATAATCATATTTGTGCCCTCCATGTTTACTTGGAACAAAAAAACATCATGTTTTTTGCCTGCAGGTGAAAGGCTAAATCAGCGTTGCGCCTCTAATTTAGTTTCAGACCTATTCAGCAGGAATAGTCAGACTTGTTAAATCTGATTATTTCTACTGTCACCAGCATCACATGGACGACATAATTTTCAAAGAACTATATGTTTCTGAAATAACATATATATAATAGCACATTTTATAAAAAAATGTACACTAAATCTATTTTTAATGAAACTTTTTTAATGGGATTTTTCAAAAGGTAGAACCCGTGCCACCCAGCTGAAATTAAAAAATCTCAACTGAGTGTTCTAGAATATACTACACTATCTGAGTAAAGACAATACATTCTGAGACTGTGAGTTAGCCTGAGCCAACATTGCAGTTCCAGCCTGCTGCAATACTGAATTCTTTGTGAATTCAACCATCTGTGTAGCCATATCTGTATCACGGATTCTTGATTCTGATGCCTGAAGATTTTCAGCAGAAACATTTAATCCTTTTACAGTAAGTTCAAGACGGTTCTGATATGCACCAAGATCAGCACGCTGTTTGTTAATCTTTTTCAGAGCTTCGTCAATTGTTCCAATTGCACGGTTGGCTTCTTCCGGTGTTGAAAGAGAAAGTTTTTCATCTGTACCAAGTTCGCGAACACCAAGTGCTGTTGCAGACATTGTACCAATGAATACCTGTGTTCTCTGATCCATGTTAGCGCCAATGTGGAACCACATAGATGCTGTAACAACATTTTCGCCTGTACCTTTGGCAAAGCGACCTGTAAGCATGTTTAATCCATTGAACTGAGCTGTACTTGCAATACGATCAACTTCATCTACGAGAGAAGAAATTTCAACCTGAATCTGCAAACGATCTTCTGCTGAGTAAATACCGTTTGATGACTGAACTGCCAATTCACGGATTCTCTGCATAATATCAGTTGTTTCCTGAAGATAACCTTCTGTGGTCTGGATAAAACTGATTCCGTTCTGTGCATTCTGTGCAGCTTTATTCAAACCGCGAACCTGACTGCGCATTTTTTCAGAAACAGCGAGACCTGAAGCGTCATCACCTGCACGATTGATTCTTTCTCCTGAAGAGAGCTTTTCCATATCTTTGCCGAAGCTAAGACCAGTTACACCGAGCTGACGGTTGGCAAACATTGCCGACATGTTGTGGTTGATAACCATAATATTCCTCCTTGGAATGTGTAGACAGAAGAATCCTTTCTTCTGTTTTGGAAAAAATGCAAAAATGTGCAAATGTGTTTACAAGGCTACATCTACACACTTTTGCTTAAACCGAAAGACAGTCTTTTTACAAATGATTTGTAAAAACAAAAACTTCTAACAGTTCTAAATTAATTCTCGGCAGAAGTGATTTTAAACTTTATAAAAAATTTTCAAAAAATAAAAAAAATTATGATTTATTGGACAAAAACAAAAAATAAGTTAATTATTACAGGAGTTTATTATTTCTCCATTTTTGAGACAATCTGAGAATCATAGGAAATATGTAAAAATGGAATTACAAAATATGAAATCAAATGTGGAGTATTGTAATTTTCAACTGATTAGTAATTATAAAATAATCGAAAATCGACAAGTTTGTGTGTAAAAGAAAACCTGTAAATTATTGATGAAACAGATAGATTCTATGAAAAAAGGGGAGGAAGTAGGTGAAGTTTTGAATGAAGCTTTTGTAGTTATTTAAAAAAAACGTAAATTGTTTCTATATAATAACCAAAAAAAATCCTTTATTTTCAAAACCTTGCCTACATATTCACCCAAACAATATTTTGAGATGTTTAAATAAAAAGTTTTAGATAGAAGTTGTTAATTATTTTTATATAAATCATCAATGATTTTTTTTATAACTTTAACAGCCTTGCCTCTATGAGAAATTGCATTTTTTTCATCTGCAGAAAGTTGCGCAACTGTACGCTGGTACTCTGGAAGATACACAATTGGGTCATATCCGAAGCCTCCAGTGCCCGCAGCCTCACTAATTGAGCCAATTAAACTGCCTTCAAAGGTCTCTTGTGCAACAAACAGTCTGTCTGGGCCACAATAGAGCACCATGGCACAAGTGTAATGGCAGGAACGATTTCCGTGCAAATATTCCATTTTTGGGAAATTTCCCGATTTTTCTACCTGATTAGTTTGTTCAATTAAAAATTGGTTCTGTTCATCCTGGGAGATTTTTTTACCATCAGGTTTGCCGTGCATAAAGTCTGGTCCTGCATATCTGGATGAATAAATGCCAGGTTCCCCGTTTAAAGCATCTACGCTTATGCCAGAATCATCAGCAATAACAGGGCAGTGAACAATATCATAAAGAGCTTTTGCTTTGATAAGACTGTTTTCATAGAAGGTAGAACCAGTTTCATCTGGATCAAATGCAATGTTTTCATCAGAAGGAATTACAATTGTATGTTCAGGAAGCAATTCCATCATTTCCTTTTTTTTATTTTTATTTCCAGTAGCTAAATATATTTTCATAAGAGTATATTAGCGATATGTAATGGAAAAATCAAAGGTTAGAGTGCAAGTTGAAGAATATTGATAATTGAAAAATTGAGGGATTTAAAAAAACTGCTGAATGTAGATAAAAACTTCAATTATTATGTTTTTCAATAATCCAGCGTTCATTCAGCAGTAATTTTACAAATATTTTTATACTAATTTATAACTTAACATCCAGTTCCACCGCCTTTTTTATATAAAAGCTAACCTGTCGTTCACACATTCCAAGGGTATCTGCAATAACTTTATTTGTTGGCCGAATATGAATTATTCCTTTTTTCAACTGAGAGTTAAGATAATGCCAGCGCTTTGTATGTTTATCATATTTTTTTGAAATAGACGGTTCCACATAATTTTTAAAATCCTCAGTGTCTTCCATAAGATATTCCAGCTGACTTTTATATTTCATATGATGAAAAAAGGCATTATTGCGTCGTAATTCAACGGATTTTCTTCTTTGCTCTTTTTCCAGAAGATTATTTTTAAGATATTGAATAACTTCTCGTAAAGCCGAAACTTCTAGATGGCAAATCTCCGCCACTTTATTTATCTGTGCATCTGTAATATAAAATGCCGATTTTAGTGCCAAAACCAAAAGGATTTTTTCTGCCATGGCTGGTGAGGTTTTTTTTAGATTATCAGGCAATGATGGAAAATCATCATCTTTTCCGCTGGTATAAGCTTTTATATGATAAGAATCTGTTTGACATGCCAATTGAAGGGTCTGAGATTCGTTTTTATTGGTTTCATAAACTGGTAAAAGAGTTTTGTTTTCTTCAACTTCAGAGTAATTTATCTGATTATAAGCATCTGAATTATCAATATATTCATTGGTAATAACATTTACATTATGTTCTTCCCGCAATTTTTCATTTATATTCATTCTATTGCAGGTGTTTATTAGACTTTTTATAAAACAAAAGAAAAATGTGAAAAAAGAGCCGTAATCAGGATTGTATTGTTTAATAACCCGTTGGCCTCGTTCAAGAAGTAATAGAATAATTTCGCTATTCAGGTCTTCATCTGATTTTTTTAGTCCAAAAATAGCATAATTTTTTGATAAAAATAAAGCTAATTCATTAATTGCTTCACTTTCCGTCAGAGTTCCGTTTTTAATTAGCTCAGGAATCTCATTTAAGTCGATTTTTTTCATAAAATCCTCCGAATACTTTTTTGATTGTTATTTTTACAATCTATAAAACTATGAGCAAGTTTCGTGCCAAGTATTGGAGGATTTGATAGATTTACATTATTCTTGCAAACTCTTTTACAAGAGCGGGTATCAAAGTATCAACTTTTCCATTGGTTGTTAAACCAGAAGCATTTTTATGGCCACCACCTCCGAACTTCGAAGCCACTTCAGAAACATCCACTGCGTCTAAAGAACGAAGTCCGCAAGTACAGGTAGTTAAAGTGTCCTGACGAACAAATGCAACCGCTTCCACTTTATCAACTGCCAGCAAAAGTTTATACAAAGCGTCCGAATCTCTTCCTTCTGTGCCCCATTTATGAGTATCATCCAAAGTTTCATAAGTAACAATAAGTTTTCCATCCAGATATTTTTCTGCCCGATTTAATAAAATGCCTAAAAGCTTTCTGGTAGAGTAAGGTTTCCCGTTATTTATTTCGTTGTAAATATTTCGAGGATTAGCGCCATAAGAAACAAGACGGGATGCGGCACTAAGAATATCAGCAGATTCATTGGAAGTATTCAAAAAGACAAAAAATCCAGTATCAGTACCAATGCCAAAGAAAATAATACTTGCAACTTCTGGTGGTAAAGGCCCAATAAGCTTTTCATAAAAAAGTTGAATTAGATAAGCACAGGCTGGAGCTTCGGAATTGATATATCCTTTTGCATTTTCAGGAAGCCCAGAGGTTTTGTGATGATCAATAACAAAAATATCCAGGCCAGAAAAATCGCCTTCAATTTCTCCAAGTCGTGAAAGTTCAGCACAATCTGTAATAATTAAACCAGTTTTTTTTCTGTCATTATCATCTAAAAATCCCATATCATTAGTAAACTGATTTTCAAAATTTTTAAGTTCTGTTCTTTTAAACGGTCCCGCAGAAAGAAGTGTAAACTCCTTGTTAAAATGTTCCAAAATCGCTGCAACTCCAAGACAAGATGAAACACAATCTCCATCTGGATCTTTATGCCCGATTATAAAAAAATTGTCATGGGAATCAATAAAATCTTTAAAATCAATGACTGCTTCGTTTGGTAAAATGTCCATTTTTAGTTCCTTAAAATAAATTATAGATAAAAAAATGCTGTCCAAAAAGAATATGACTTTATCTAAGTAAAATCAAAATCTGTACCGAAAAGTACATTCTTTCTGGGCAGCTTTAGTGCCATCCTCGGCAACTGTTGTTTTATTTTGTAAAATGATGATTAAAACTCAAGCTCTTCCAAAGTTTCTTTATTTGCACCGTCTAAAGGTTTTGAATAATCTACAACACCCCAAAGACTGTTATTTTTAGACAGAGTAGTAGAAATGATTACTCGAGAAAATTCACCGTTTTTCTTAACTACAGTCAAAAATGAATCACCTGGATTTTTAATATTGCGGAATTTTAACTTGCGTGGGTTTTCTGGAGTACCCTTTGCCCAAGCCTTAGGAATAACTGTTGTTCCAGTTCCCAATTTATTTTTTTCGTAAATAATAACATATCCATCTTTTCCTTCAAGGATTTTCAAAATAGGAACATTGTTATAAGTCATATCCGACCATTTTGATTCATCTTTTTCGGATGTAAGATTGAGATTACTGTCTGCAGCATACAAAGATGTAGATAATAAAGTTACAAAAAGTAAACATAATGCAATTTTGATTGATGATTTATTCATAAATTACTCCTGAAAGCAAAAAATAAAAGTCCACTTCTTTAATATTATAATCTCTTTATATTATTTTAACAACTGTTTACTTTATTGTTTTTTCAAATATGCTTTGTAACTATGTTCTCGCAAAATAATTTTATTTGTAAGAATGATGAATAAAAATCTAAAAAATGATAAAATTACATTAGTTGAGGTATGAAATGTCTATAAAAACAAAAACAATTTCCTGTTTTTCTGCGTTAATTTTTTCTTTTTTGGCTTTATCTTGCCAGAGTACAAAAAATAATGCCATATCAAACTCTTCAGATTATGATGCCGTAAACTTACAGGAATCATCAGAAAATGAAGATGTTTATGAAGATTCACAAAATGAAAAAAAAATAAAGAATGATTCTTCTAAAAAAGCTTTTAATTTTGGAGAGATTTTTGCAACAAACAAAGTTGAGGATGTAGATGAAATCAGATTTTCTACTGCAGGTCTTATTGGTGGTATAAAACCTCAAAATGGAAATCTTTCAATTGATTTTAAATCTGAAACTGCTGGTTTTGGAAGTTCTTATCTGGCCGCTTATTATTATTCACTTTTTGATGACGCTGCTCGAGCCAAAATAATTAAAGCTGTTAATGCTTATTACAAAGATTTTGAAAATAAAAAGCTTCAAAGAAACTCAAATAAAACACAAATGAGTTATGGAAAAACCAAGGCTTCTATAAAATGGGGAACTATTAAGAGCAATATTGCTTACGGTGCAGAAAATGTTGAGTTTTTGCTTGGATACGAGTTTATAAATAATTCACCTTATTTTACAATAAAAGCAATGCCTGTTCCTGATACAGTCCATGATTTTGATGGAGTGCATCAGCCTGAAATGTCTTGCTTCCTGGGATATTATTTTACAAAAGCTCAGGCAAAAGTTTTGATTGATTTTCTTTCAAATGAAAACTTAAGTGATTATTTTACAATAATTCAATCTTCTGAATCTTTCTTTGAATCTGATTCTTACTAGTTTTTACGATAAATAACCAATCCAACAATCAGCCAGAAGTTATAATCTGATTTTTCACATTATAATTTCTGGTTTTTTATTTTAAAATCCTAATGATACTTTTGTCGGTTTTATAAAATATTCTGATTTTGTAATGTAATAAAACAACTAATCATGCAAATATCAATTCTATTTTTAATTTTTTGGAATCACAAAACTCCTGAATCTAATTATCTCATATAAACACTAATGAAATCTTCTCTAAAATACTATTTTCATTTACTCATAGGGGCGGATTGAAATGAATAAATCTTTTTTACTGTATTTTTAAACTATAATTTTTAGTATAAAAAAAATTTTTAAAAAAAAGGAAGAAAAATATATTAACGGTCGTTAGTCAGTTAATTTCTGTTAATTTATTAACTGGAATTAAAAAATTAACCAAATTTAACTGCCTAACGACCGTTAGCAAAAATCATAAAAAATAATTTTCGGGAAATATCCCTGTGGATTTTTTTTCGGTGGATTGCCTCCATTTTTTTATATTTTTATGATTTTAATAAATAAATTATTCGAGATTTTAATAATTTTCATGATGATAAACATAATTTGCTCATAATATTGAATATATTTTCAAAAAGCAAAATCTTCTTCGTCAATGTTGTGTTGAATGAATCTTACACTATTCAAGAATCTAACAATTTTTAACTTAGTCTTCTACGCGACTTTTAATATGAATGAAATAAAGCAGTATTTAAAATATCATGATTTGAATGAAACTTTAAAATGGATTTCATTCAGTGAAGTTGTGAAAAGTATGCAATTTTTTAACTCTTGGATGCGTTTATGTCAGGCATACAACAGAACCGTTCCAGAATCAATACAGGCACCTGGTTAATGAAGCCTTTGTTCAGGCCACAGAAAAAATCTTTAGACAAAATTCAAAACTCTATGTTCTCTAAATAAGAAAAACTTATCCATAATAAACCGCATTGAGTATAAGAATGTGGAAGAATATTTGTGTGAGTTAGGTTAATAAATATTCAAATCGGGAAAAATTCCCGACTTTTTTTAGGGTGAACACCTCATTACAGACTGTAAAAACGATGAGATAATTTCTTTTGTCTAAGATTATTTAAAGACAGGAGAAATTTATGAAGACTAGTTTAAAGATAGCTTTAGGATTAGCAATGGCAGTTTCTTTTTC
>JAKSTL010000056.1 GCA_024402595.1 Treponema sp.
TTTTTACTCTAGCAGCGAAGTTAGCAGCAAACATAGATGATGCCATTGCTAAAGCCACGATTCCTGTTACGATTTTTTTCATTTTAAAAAAATCCTCCTTTTTTTTTTAAGTTTCTTTTGGCGAAGGAAGCGGTGGAAGATTGGAAAAAAAGTTTAAAAATAACAAAAAATTATATTTCATAACTATACAATTGTATGTATAATATATTTGGAGGCTGAAATGATTCTATATTTTCTTTTAGGATTGCTGTTTTTGCTTTGTTTATATTTTATTATTGGCAGTTACATGTCTTATAGAATGACATTTTTTTGCAATAAGAAAAAACAAAAGGATGTTTATGATATTCCGACTGATGGACAAATGGGAGAAATTAGAGACTATGCGTTAAAACTTATTAAAGATTTGGACGCAAAAAATTATGAGAAAGTTTCTATTCAATCTTTTGATAAACTTAAACTTTTTGGTAGGTTCTATGACGAAAATCACTCTCTGCAAGAGGAAAATAAGAATGTTTCAGAAAAGATAACTGTAATTGATTTGTGTTTTCATGGGTGGAGAGGAAATCCAATAACAGATTTTTGTGGCGGTACAAGAATCAGTTTTGATTTAGGGCATAAGGTTCTTTTAGTAGAAGAAAGAGCTCAATGGGTTAGTGAAGGAAAAGGCATGACCTTTGGTATAAAAGAAAAGCAGGATGTTTTAAGTTGGATTGATTATATAATCGCTCGATTTGGCAATGATGTGCAGATAAATCTTATAGGAGTTTCTATGGGGGCAGCTACAGTTTTAATGGCTTCTGCTTTAGATTTACCCGAAAATGTTCGACATATTGTTGCAGATGCTCCTTATTCTTCGCCTGTGGAAATTATAAGAAAAGTCTGTTCTGTAGATATGAAACTTCCTTATAAATTGCTATGGCCTATCGTGTATGGAGGAGCTTTTCTTTTTGCAGGTTTTAAGCTGAATGATAAGAGTGGAAACAATCTGGAGTGTGTAAAAAAATCGAAAGTACCAATTTTAATCATTCATGGTGAAGAAGATTTATTTGTTCCTTGTGAAATGAGTAAAAGAATTGCCGCTGAAAATCCAAAAATAAAAAGAGAAACTTTTCCTGGAGCGGGTCATTGTTTGAGTTATATGAAAGATACTCCACGATACGAAAAACTTGTAAAGGAGTTTTTGGAAGATAAAATTGAATTAACATTATAATAAGAATGACAGAGATATTTTGGAGGTTATCTTCTGTCATTCTTGGAAGTGTCTATAAATTATTGTGCTTTTTTCTGATAATTTGCTTTTACCGCCTCTACAAAAAGACTGTTCTGGTCTGAGCGTTGAGGTACAGAGAATTGAGGTTTTCCATCGGATGGGGAAATCCTGTATATATTCATAGGGTCTGTTGTGTAAGCAGGGCTTCCTGGGTTGTTTATCCACCAGTCTAACACAGAGATAAAACAAAGTGTATATTTCAGAAGGTTTGCATTGTTTGCGTTTGTGTTTGCAGTTTTGTTTTGGGCGCCTAAAAGAACATCCAGTCGCTTGGAAACTTCATTTTGAATATCAAACTTGTAGTGATCCCATGGATTTGAAACTGATTGCACTGTTCCGTGAGAACTTTGTTTTGAGTCACATTCATTGATAATTAAAGTAAGATATTTTCTGGCAAAGTCTGTGCGGTGAAACAAAGGACGATATTTACTTTCATCTGTAGGATGTTCAAGAAGCAACTGATCAAACTTAAAGTTAGGCATAAAGTGATAAGTTGTCTGCCATAACAACGAAGTAATGATTTTTTTACCCATTCGAGATTTAGGAAAATCTGGCTGAGAATAGACTGTATTTGTTAAATCTTTTAGTGGTTCACAATAAAGACGTTCAAAAGTGTCTTCTCGGTATGCTGACCATTCATCCATTATGCTGCTAAACGAATCGGCGCCCTGCTTATTAGATTCGGCTACGGCAAACTTAATGTAGCGGCATCCTTGAAAACAATCCTCAATAATTCGTTGTAGAATCATAATAACTTGAACTGGATTATCTGGGGAAAGCATATTAAATCCATCCACAAACTTATAAAGCGGTTGGAAGTATGGGAACATATCAGGGTGTTCATCAAGACGGTCAAAGCCTGCTTTAGGGAACAGTTGGTCTAGTAGCTTTAATCCTGTAACTACTGTGGCATCTTTTATTCCTTTTTGTGGAGGACTAGACTTTGGTTTTTCTTTTTTTTCTTCGGCGGGCTTATCTTTTTCTGGAAGAAGAAGGTCAAACTTGTGGAGACCTGTAAACTTTAAAATTTCGGATGCTCTTACAGAAAAGAAATCGGGGTAGTTTTCAAAGGTGTCGGAACACATTCGCATAAGAAGAGGATGCAGTTTTTTAATTATTTCTGTATCTATGAAGAGCCAATCGGTTATAGCTTGTTTTGCAATTGAAGATAGTTTTTCTTGAGGCGCATCCTGATAGGCTAATTCATCTGAATAAATTTCTTTAATCACCTTTGGAATTTTATTGTTACCATAGTAGTAAATTGTTATTAGTGGTTTGTATATGGCTCGGATAAGAGGAATTAAATCACTGACAACAACTTGGTTCTGTGCAGATTGTATGGCTGTATATTCAAATTTAATGGGTTGAACACTCCATGAAGCAATAGTTCGCAAAAATTTAAACTTGGTTTCGCTGCCATTCACAATTTTTGCTTTGTAGGTTGAAGGTGAAATCTGAATTAATGTTTTTATAACGGTGATGAAATTTTCAAAATGTTCAATGTCTTTTTTTATTGTAAATTCATAAAATTCTGGAGAGACTCTTTCGGCGCCATTTTTTGAAAGCGAGCGCAAAAAGTTAAATACTCCATAATTTGGTTTGATTTTATAATCTGGGGACATCATCAATTTGTCCATCAAAGCATTTTCTTTTTTTGAAATTACAGGCAACTCTTCGTGAGCGTGTCGGCGATTTTCAGAAGAAAAGTCTAGAGAATTACTAGAATTTCCACCACCAGATGAAGCGTTGTTAGAAGATGCATTGTTTCCAGCGTTTCCATCGGAACTTGAAGAACGAACAATTCTTCCGTTTTTGCTTCCTCCGTTGCCGTTTAATGAAGAACTGCTGGTTTTTTCATATAAAACCTGACCGCCTAATTTTTTTGCCATTTCAGCGGCTTCTGCCTGATCAATATTTCCTATATTTCTGCGAGTTTTTTCCAAAGTACCGGGTTCCCAGTCTGCAGTTCTGTTTATTTCATCACTCATTTTTTTCTCCCATTTATTCAATTTATATTCGGTCGAAAAAGAATTATACTTTTGTTTTTTTTTACAGAACACTTCTCAAAAAAATCCTGTCAATAATTCCAGGAAAGTTTTTTAAAGTAATTTTATTTCCTTCTGAATCTAAAAGAACACCATCAAAAGTTCCGTATAGAGCATTATGAGTGGTTCTCATAGCAATGACATTTATATGACGAGATGTAGAAGAAATTGGATTAAAAGTTAAATCAACCATGCTTTCTGTATCTTGAATAATCCATTTTTTATCCAGACCAAAAGGATGAGTCATAAGTACAGAAGGTAAAGTTGTCGGTTTTCCATTAACAATCAGAATATTGTCATTATTTTTATCTGAATCAGCTGCGTCGAGATTGGAATAATTCAGATGGAAAATGATTTTTTTCTCATTTGGCGTATCTTTATAGATTGTTCCAAGACCACAAGCCTTTGATGAAATTGAATGCATTTTAAAATATGTGCGATTCATTATCATTGCCGCTAGTCCTGAGGATTCATCTGCAATTTCCTTATCTTGTTGAAGTTTTCCATGAACAGTCATTGATGAAAACCAAGTGGCAGAACATCTGGACGAAGTTGGCGAAGGATTAACAAACATACAATCCTGATGCATATCGTCATCCATTGGCGAAAAGAAAAATCCTTCTGAATCAGGTCTGACAGAATCACCTTTAAGTCTAAATGAAAGTGCCTGATGCTGATGGTTGCGCCCCCAAGAAAACTTCATATAGCGTCCTCTTAAATAACAGGCACAGATTCCTTTGTTAGTTGTAAGTGGAATAAAATGATGACGGGTTGGAATTACAGCATGATAAACATTTTTAATGCCGCTCTCCTTGTTCCACAAATGAAGTTCCGCCATGCCAAAAACGCGAAAATCAAAAAACTCCACCATTCCAATGTATTTATCAATAGAGAAAAAATAGTTTAATCTGCTTTTTATTCGAAACTTGGAAATCATTGCAGGAAGAGGAACTCCAGCATAGGGTGCGCGCATACCTTTAATGGCTAATCGTGGAGAAACGCCTAGAAAAGTTCCAAAAATTGCTTTTCCATTTTGTACGATTTTAGCTGGGGGTTCTTTGAATTGTCGCGAATACACACAGACCTCTTCAACAGTATTTTTCTTTAATTATAAAGGAAAAGAAAAAAACAAACAATAAATCATAAAAAAAATTGTAGAATGAAGAAAAGGCATATAAAATGTAATTGTAAAAGTTAATGTTAAAAGAATAATTTTCTTTTTAATTATTTACAAGTTTGTTTTGAAAATCAAAGAGAATCTTCACACATACAGGTTTCTTTGATTATGAACTTAAACTTTTTTACGGAGGCTTAATTTATGAGTATAAAAACTTATTCTTTGGGAGCAGCAGGAGAAGTTACTGGTTCTAAACATATTTTTGAAATTGATGGCCGTATGTTTATGATTGATTGCGGTGCTTTTCAAGGAAAACGAAAAGAAGCTGATGAAAAGAACAGAAATTTTAAAATAAATACCGAGCAGCTGGAATCTGTTATTTTGACCCATGGCCATTTAGATCATTGTGGTTTACTTCCCTTGCTTTCAAAACAGGGGTATAACGGAAATATTTATGCCACACCTGCAACCCGCGATATTGCCAATCTGGTTATGATGGACAGTGCCCGTATTCAATCTCGTGATGCCGAATTCCTTGCAAAACAAGCCGCAAAAAAAGGTGAAAAATTTACATGGAAACCTCTTTATGATGAGGCAGATTGTGTAGATACCGCAAATCAGATTATTTCCGTTTCATACAATCGAAAAATGTTTATAGCTCCCGATGTTCAATTGGAGTTTTTTGATGCTGGTCACATTCTTGGTTCCGCTTTTGCCAGTGTTACAATCAATCCTAATCCAAAGGAACCAGAAAAAGAAACAAGGATTTTATATACAGGTGATATTGGCCGTAATTGTAAACCGATTATTAGAAATCCTGCTGTTAATATGCCAGCACCAGATTATATTTATCTTGAATCGACTTATGGCAATAAAACCCACGAAAATCACGATGTTGCCATGAAAGAACTAAAAAGAATCGTGCGAGAGACTTGTGCAAAAAAAGGAAAAATAATCATTCCATCCTTTGCCATTGAACGGGCTCAGGAATTGGTTTTTTATCTCCATCTTCTTACAGATGCAAAAGAAATACCTGTTTTGCCAATTTATGTAGATTCACCAATGGCAAGTAATGCTACCAGTGTTTTCCGCGTTCATCCAGAATGTTATGATGATTCTGTAAATGAAGCTTTCTTAAAACATCATAAAAATCCTTTTGGATTTAATTCTCTCACTTATACAACAAGCATAGACGAATCAAAAGCTTTGAATAAAAAAGAAGGCCCAATGATTATTATTTCCGCCGATGGAATGTGTGAAGCGGGTAGGGTTTTATATCATCTTGCCAACGAAATCTCTAATCCAAAAAATACAATTCTGATTGTTGGATTTATGGCAGAAAATACACTTGGCCGAAAGATTCGTGATGGTCAGAAAGAAGTAAAGATTCTTGGGGATTTGTATAAAGTAGGCGCAAAAGTAGAGCAGATAAATGCTTTTAGTGCTCATGCAGATTATACAGAAATGATAGACTGGCTCAAACAAATAGATACCTCCCGCCTTAAAAAGATTTTCCTTGTTCATGGTGAAAAATCTCAGCAGGAGGGCTTTAAGCAACATTTGGCAGAAGCAGGTTTTCCTAATGTGGAAATCGTTGAGCCAGAAAAAGAATATTTATTATAGCAAAACAAGCGTTAATTATTTTGACACAATTTCTCTAGTTCGATTCAAAGCTTCTGTAATGTTGTCAAAAATGTTTTCGCGTCCAAGCTTGTCGGCCATACCTGTTTTTTCTAGAAGCATGTATGGCTGAGTGTGGATACCAGAAATAACAATTGTAATACCTTTTCTGTCACAAGCCGCTTTACACTGTTCCAAAGCTTTAATTCCACCAGCATCAAGATAAATTGTGTTGCGCATACGAAGCACTAAAACTTTGCAGTTTGTTTGAGCTCGTTCTGTTGCAATTTCAAACTTACGAACTGTACCAAAGAATAAAGGACCTTCAATTTCAAAAACAAAAGCACCTTCTGGAATATCCAGGTTTTCACTAGGCTGATCTTTTTTAATACCGCCTGTTAATATTTCACGCTCATTCTGAACCTCAGACAAATCAATCATCTTTTTAATAAAGAAGAATGCTGCAAAACCAAGGCCAACTTCAATTGCAACTGTAAGATCGATAAATACTGTAATGATGAATGTTATAAGGAAAACGAAAATATCAGATTTCTGACCTTTCAGTAAGGCACGAATTGCAGGAAAACCGGCCATATTCCAGGCAACATTAATTAAAATTGCGGCAAGAGCTGGCATTGGAATAAACGCTGCATACTTTCCGAAGAAAAGAAGAATAAGAAGCAGAGTCAATGCATGGATGATTCCCGCGATTGGAGTTTTTCCACCATTTTTAATATTTGTGGCGGTTCTTGCAATAGCGCCCGTAGCAGGAATACCTCCAAAAACTGGGGATGCAATGTTTGCAATTCCCTGTGCAATTAATTCAGTATTAGAATCATGCTTAGTACCAATCATACCATCTGCAACAACAGCAGAAAGCAAAGATTCAATAGCCGCTAAAACAGCTATAGAAATTGCTGTTGGAAAAAGTGTAGTAATAGTTCTTATATTAAAATCTGGGAGAGTTGGTTTTAATTCCCGAATTGAAGGAATTGCATAGTGAGCCGAACCGTCAGCAAAAGTTCCAATTGTATCGCAGGTTAAACCGCAGAACTTTTTCAAAAGCAAAGATGCTACAGTGGCAAAAACAATAACAATGATGGAACCAGGAATCTTTTTTACAAACTTACTCCAAATAAAAATAAATGTAAGACAAATTGCTGCCATCACAAAGGAATACCAGTTTACAGTTGCTGCAGAACGGAAAAAGGCAATCATTTTTGGGAGAAAATCCCCAGGAAGTTTAGAATATTCTTCTCCAAGAATTATCATTGGGGTTGAAAAGTCTGGATGAAGGCCAAAAAAATCACCAATCTGTCCAGAAGCAATCGTAACAGCAATGCCCGCTGTAAAGCCTGTAACAATTGTGTAAGGAATGAACTTAACAAGTCCGCCCATTTTGAAAACGCCAAGCAAAATCAAAATAATACCGGCCATAACTGTGGCAGTTGCTAATCCTGACAGTCCATATTGAGCAACAACTCCATATACAATTACAGCAAATGCTCCTGTTGGACCACCAATCTGAACGCGGCTTCCACCAAAAGCAGAAATACAAAAACCTGCAATTATTGCTGTAAAAATACCAGCGGCAGGTCCTACACCCGAAGCAATTGCAAATGCTATTGCCAATGGAAGGGCTACAATTCCAACAATGAAACCTGCAATTAAATCGCTTAAAAAGGTTTTTCCGTCGTAACCCTTAAATGAATTGATTAGTTCTGGTTTGAACATAATAATTTCCCTTTGTAATATAATGAAAATAATAGAAAATTATGCTGTTTTTTGCGGAGTTATGCAACTGGAAATTATTTCGCATAAAGAATACTTGCGTATTTGATTTTACATTTTTATTTTACAGAAAATATTTCAATTCGTTTTTTATTATAGAAAAACCTTGTAGAGGAGAAGCTTCTCTTGGAATTGTAGTGTTTATCATCTGGAAGATTTCTTTTAAAGGATTTTCTGCAATTTGTTTTTTTATTAAGGCTAATTCTTCCTGTAAATTGGGCGGATTGATTATGCATTTTTCTATAGCTGAGCCTGTTAGATTTATAAGTTCATTTAATGCTTTTGTATAAAGTTTGCAGGCTTCAGTTAAAAGTTTTTCCCAATTATCTTTGCTTTGTGGATTTATACACTGATTTGCGGGGATTAAAGATTGATGTTCAACGGGAAGTTTTTCATAATCATCCAGAGAAAAATATTCAACACCAGGGATTTTCATGCTTTCTTTACAAAAAGAATAATTTTTTAATTCATCAGGATTACAAGCCGCAATTTTACTTTCAAACCACCATGCAAACATTTTCATCCGCGAATCTGTAAGCACAGTTTTTCCTTCATAATCTTTTGAATATTCAGGATTTGCACTGTACATACTTGTTATGCTCATTTTTTCTACAGTGTTCATCCTGTTTGAAACCGTGTGAAAGGTTTGTTCAGCAGAACTTCCCCGAATGTGAGTTTGTTTTGTAGGAAAAGATAAATCCAGCCCCGCAAAAAAGATTCTTCTTGCATTGCATAAATGAGCAAAACTCCAGGCCGCACTTGCTACAGAACCACCAGAGCCTAATTCTCCAAAAGAACCAAGCTGATGTTCATAAAATCTGCTGATAGGAAAAAGGTCAGAACATACAAGAATCTCTTTAAAATTCTTAGCCTTATTATTGTTATCAAATCTAAAAACTGCGGGATACACGCTAATAGGACAAATCAGACGACTTTCTGGTGCTTTTAATTCTGCAATATGTTTATAAGCCCAATACTGAGGATCTGTAATAATAACAAAATCTGGCTGAACTTTTTCCCTAAGAAGAGCTCGGAGTGCAGTTTCTACGCACACAATGGTCATTTTTGTTTTTAATTGCGATATTTTTGGAAGTATTGTTTCCAGAGAAGGTCCCGCCGCAACAACTAAAAAATCAGAGTAAGATGGAATCCATTCAGATAAAAAACTGTTTAAAGTTCTACATTTTCCAAGGTGCTTAAGATTTGCCTTAGAGTTTTTACACCAAAGATGAGCAAACTTTTTGTATGTAGCGGCATTGGTTTCATCTTTATGTTTATTTCTTTCAATAAGTGTTTTTACAGTATTAAAATATTCCTGTTGATGAACAGTAAAAGCTGGCAGTGTAAAATAAACTGCTTGTGAAATAATAGAAGGCCCAAAAGAAAAAGCTTCATGAGAATCTGAAAAACTATTTTCTATAAGAGAAATAATAGATTCGGTGGGACATCCCAAGGCAATAATCAATTTTGGAACCTGAAAAACGGAAGACCAGTCTAAAAGTGCCAGAGCCGCAAAGAAATATTCTTCATTAGGTTCTATTAAAATAATGCTTTCTTCTGTAATTTGTTCTGCAAGTGCACAAACATGATAGCCAATACCAAAGCCTAGGAAAATGTAAGTTTGTGCTTCTGGATTCAACAACTTTGTCATAGCTTGCTGGGCTTCTCTTCTTGGATTATAAGAGGAATGCAGTGTTAGTTTTTGTTCAGAGGCGGTAAAAAGATTTGCATCTGATTTGGTGGAAGCAATTAACCAAGGAGAAAAAAAATCATTATTTTCTTCTGAGGCTAGAACTTCTGAAAAATGATTTATAGTAGATTCATAAATCTGGGCCAGAGAAGAAAAGCGTTTTTTAAAAAGAGCTATATTTTTATTCCAGTTATTATTCCAAATAGAGTTCAATTATCATATTCTCCGTAACTGGACTTCCTGGTTCTGGATTTTGACTTATAACCCAACCGCTTCCATTTATATTCAACTTGATTGTAGAATCTGTTCGTTCTGCCAAAGGAAGCAACTCTTTTTTAGAATAACCTGTAAAGTCTGGAAGTTCTGTGCCAATTTTAATTTCTTTTGTGTATGGAATTGTAATTACTCCGTTATGTTCAAGAGAAGAAGCTCCTCCACGACTCATTCCCATATAATCAATAATAGTATCAGCCGCTTCTGCAATAACTGGTGCAACAATTCTTCCACCGTAAGTTTCGCCCTTTGCCTTTTGAACTACAATGTAAAGAATAATCTGAGGATTATCTACAGGAAAAATAGCAATACAGCTGGAAAGAAAATCTGTATCACTGTAGCCACCATTTATTTTGTCAGCCATTTGAGCTGTTCCAGTTTTTACACCAATGGACACATCGCCAATATTTGCCCTTGAACCAGTACCAGTTTTTGCGGTAGTTTCCATACAGCTTAAAACATAATCTGCTGTAGATTTATTAAAAACCCTTTCTTTGTACTCAGGTCTGTGTTCATAAAAAACAGAACCATCTTTGTTTGTAATTTTTCGAATAACAGAAAGTTTTAAAGGAACTCCACCATTAGCAATTGCAGTGGCCGCCTGAACCATTTGTAAAGCAGAAACACTTATTTCCTGTCCTATAGCAATTGTTGGTTTTGAACGGGCAGACCAATATTTGTCGTCAGTACCTTTAACTTTTCCAGGAGTTTCTCCAGAAAGCTGAATGCCAGTTCTTTCACCAAACCCCAGCTGTTTTATTCTTGTAATAAACTCTTCTTCAGAAATCTGGTCGCTTATCTGTCCAAAAACATCATTGCAGGAATATTTTAGAGCATCTCTTGGTGTAAGCCATCCGTGTTTTTCCAGACATTTAATTCTAATGGTTTCGCCACTGGAAAGTTTATGCTCATAAGCTCCATCGCATAGGAAATTATCGTTGGGAGAAATACCTCTGTGGTCATAAACTATACCAAGGGTAAATATTTTAAATACGGAACCTGGTTCGTAACTGTCGTTTATTGGACGATTTTTTTTATATTCCTCGGGAGTTGAACCATATTCATTCAGATTGACCGATGGAAGACTAATGTATGAAAGGATTTCTCCGTTGGTGGAATCGACAGCAAGAAGCATCATATTTTCTGCCTGAGTAGATTCCATAGTTTTGGCGGCAATCTGTTCAAGTTTATACTGAAGATTTGCGTCTATGCTTAAATAAACATTTTTTCCCTGTTCCGCAGTTTCCAGCTGTTCATCTATTTCTGGAGAAAGAATATCCTGTTGAGAAAACTCAATACCAGCAAGACCGTAGCCTTCATCACCCATATAACCAATTAAATGAGAAGCAAGAGAATTGTTTGGATATATGCGACCAGGTAGTTTTTCATAATTTAGAAAATTAAAGCCGTGTTTTTTTGCTTCATCATAAATAATTTCATATTCAGACTGACTGGCTTTTTTCTTGAGAGTTACATATTCGCGCTTTTTATTGATTTTTTCAAAAAGTTCAGTTTCTGTTAAACCAAAATAATAGGCCATGACCTTGCTGAACTCTTTGGCTTTTTCATCTTTTACATCTTTTGAACTTAATCCAATTCTATAAAAATTGGTCTGTACAGCCAGCGGAAAGCCTGAACGGTCTACAATAGAGCCTCTTTCTATTACCGGCGGATTTTTTGCCTTTTGTGGAACAGGTTGCAGAGCTAACCGAAGATAAGCGGCTAATAATACAATAATAATGAGTCCACACAATACAAGAAAAACGATTGTGCGTTTCTTTTTGAAAAAATCAGTCATATAAAATATAGTTTTCCCACCTAGAAATTGTGTTTACAATATACTCTTAAATTGTTAAATAATCTATTAAATTATCCTGATAATCTTCTAATCTGTAAATATATTTGTGACGATAGACAAGTATGGAAATAATCAATTTTGTTCAGGAACCCAGAGGGCGAAGTTCATCTCGCTTTTATAGAAAAACTATAGGCTCTGTTAAAATAAACAGGACAATTCGTAAAAGCAGGGATAATAGTGTATCTTTTGATTTTTCTTTTCCTAATGAAAAAAATGTTTTTAAAGCGGGAAAAGTAAAAAATCCATTTAAGGTAAAAGATATTTTTATTTGGATTGGAAAAGAACTTACCGCTACAGGAAGATTTATCTCAAAAAATATCAAAAAGATTTTGATTTCTCTTCTGTGTGTTTTGTTTTCACTGGCTGTAGTTGGTGGTGCAGGTTATTTCTATTTATATAAAATGTATCATACTGGACCTGTAGATTTATTTATGGAAGATTCAGTGGAAATTGAAAATCTGAATAAGTTTATGTCAAAGTTTGCTCTGGAGCCTTCGTCGGATGTTGATGCAGAAGGAAATCTTCTAAATGGTATGGAAGCAATTCTGATGAATCAGATTTTTACTCAGCCTGTTTCTTATCAGAATTATAAGGTAAAATCTGGTGATACCATTAGTGGAATTACAAAAAAGTTTGGATTGTCTAATATTTCAACTTTGATTTCTGTAAATGATATTAGTAATGTTCGACAATTAGCTGCCGGACAGAAATTAAAGGTTCCTTCAATGGATGGAGTTGTTTATACAGTTCAGAAAGGTGATTCTATAGCTTCAATTGCGCTTAAGTATAGTGTAAAATTAGAATCGCTTCTGGATGTTAACGAGCTTACAAATGAAGAGTTAACAGTTGGTCAGGTTTTGTTTATTCCTGGTGTGGCTTTGGATAGAAAAACTTTGCAGAATGCTATGGGAGAGTTGTTTATATTACCAATCTCTGCAAGTTTCCGATGGACCTCTCCTTATGGATGGCGAGAAGATCCAATTTCTTTTGTTCGTTCATTTCATACAGGTACAGATATGGCTTGTCCTCAGGGAACTCCAATTCTTGCATCTCAAAGTGGAAGAATCTCTACAGTGGGCTTTAATCGTATCTACGGAAACTATATAATTATTGATCATGGAAATGGATATCAGACTTTGTATGCCCATATGTATAAAGCTATTGCAAAAAAAGGTCAGTGGGTAAGTCAAGGTACAAGAATTGGACTTGTAGGTTCTACTGGTTATTCAACGGGACCACATCTTCATTTTATGGTATATAAAAATGGCAACAGAATAGATCCAATGTCTGTTTTGAAGAGATAGTTTTCTTGAGGGGGAAAAATGTATTCAGTTTCGGTTTGTAAAGGGTGTGGACGCACAATCGAAAGTAAGTTTTTGTATTGTCCTTGGTGTGGATTTTCCAGAGTTTCTCATGATGAAGACGATACACTGGATGTTTTATTCAACAAGTTTGAAGAGCTTCAGAGAGATTCAAGAAGACAGCATTTACAGGAAATGGAAAATCAGCTTGATGTACTTGAACAGGAACTTACTGTTTTAGCCTTGAGCGCGGAGATGCATAAATGAAAAAAATTGTTCTTGTCTTTATTACAGCTTTATGTTCTTTTGGGGCATTTGCAAGAATTTCTTTTGGAACAATAGATTTAAATTCTCAAGATGAAGTTTTGTTTACAGTAAAGCAGGATATGACAGGAACAAATCCTTACCGTTCATTATTTTACACAAAATTAAAGGATGGAAAGGCGGCATTTGCACCAAAGGTTTTAACATGTTTCCCAGAACAGATGGAGCTTTTAAACAATGGTGAAATTCTGCAAATCCGAAACCGTTATGGAATAGGACATTATGATATAAAAAACGAATCCTTTGCATGGCAAAAAGTTGAATCTGAAATTCCAGAAAATTCTTTGCCAGTTATTCCTTATGCAGTTAGCCCTGATGGAAAATGGATTTGTAAAATAGAAAAAGAAACCTTAAGCTCTGGAGTTTTAATTGTCCAGAATGTAGAAAATGGAAAAACAGCTCTTTTATGTGATGAAGTTCGCCAAAGCTATGAAAAACTCCCCGTAAAATGGGCTCCAGATTCATCTTTGCTTTTATACGAAAAAGAAGACAGCGTATATTTCTGTAATCCAGACGCCGTAATCCGAAACATTGAAATGGATGAAAAATATCGTAAGATTGGGCGGGGTACAATCAATTCTGTGTGCTGGGCTTCAGAAAAAAATCTTGTTTATGTGGACGACTATCTGGTTTACCAAATTAATTCCAAGGAACTTTATACAATCGGTTTATATTCTGGAATCATTGGTCAAGGAAAAACCATTGGTCGCTTCCCATTCCAGTTCAACCCCAAAACCGACAAGTTCAGCGCCAGTGCCAACATGAATGCCTTTGTTGTAATTCAAAACGAAAAACTTTTTTCATACCTTAGATTAAATAAAAACAAACAGGCCTGCGATTATATGGATGTGCTTTATTCCAAGCCATACACAGATTCCACCGCTTCTTTGGTAGAATCCTATGTTTTTTGGGATGACAAAGCAAATCCAATTTTGTGGCTGGAAAAACTTCCTTACGACGGTTCAAAAGAAAAAGGCGAAGTTTACATTCTTGGTACATCTCCACTTCCAATATTATCTATTACAGATTCCGGAGTACCTTTGCTTTCGCCAGATGGTAAACGACTGATGTTCTTTGCTGGTGCTACAATCTGCGTTTATGACATCAATTCCTGGAAGCGAACCAACGAACTGTCAGGAGAAAAAGTTATATCCGCAGTGTGGAGTGGTAGAAACTCTATCTTTGTAGGAACAGACAGAACAATAAAAAAATGGAATCTAATTAGCGATACCTGTGAAAGTTTTCTGTTATCTGCAGCAGATGCGGGCTATTGGGATAAACTTTCTGGCTCTGTTGTTGCCGCCAATGGTACAGATTTATCAGTTCAAAATTACTTTAAATATAATTCTGCAACAGGAATCTGGAAAAAAATCAATGGCTTTGATCCAGAACCAGATATTCAAAACGGCAGATACAGAGTTTTTACAGGAACAACTCCAAACAAGCATTATGAAAACGCCTTGTATATTCGTTCTCTTTCAAAAATGCCTGTAACAATTCCAATGTACGAAAAAAGTGCAGAAAAAACAGACAATCAAAAGAAAGTGGCCCTAGTTTTCGATTGTTATGATAATGCAGACGGACTTTCCCGCATCTTATCCATGCTAAAAAAATATAAAGTGGATGGTACTTTCTTTGTTAACGGAGAGTTCATTCGTCGTTATCCTGCCGAAACAAAACAGATTGTAAAAAACAATTTTATGGTAGGTTCAATGTTTTTTTCAAACACAGACTTGGTTAATAATCCTTTTCTGGTAGATGAAGATTTTGTGCGCCGGGGTCTTGCCCGTAATGAAGATGAGTTTTTCCAATGTACAAACAGTGAACTTTCCGTTTTCTGGCATACACCATACTATACAGTTACACCAGCTATTATTGGTTATGGAAACAATGCAGGTTATACTCATATAAACTCTTTTCACAATTACAATGATTCAGAAAAGTTGGACAAAGACATTAAGCCGGAAGTAATTATTTTGAATTATTGTCGAACACTGGCTATTATGGGCGGTGGAATTGTACCAGTAAGTGTAGGATTTTCACAAGGCAACAGAACAGATCCACTTTATGATTATTTGGACCTTTTAATTTGTGCACTTATTGACTGTGGTTTTGAACTTGTTCCAATTACAGAACTTTAGATTTTCAATTCCTTTGCGAGAGCGAGCATGTAAAATCTTCCTTATTTTATCTAGTCACTAACAATCTCTCCCTTTTCATAAAAATGAAAAATCATTACAATATGAAGACTATTTTAAGTGATTTTTAGTAGGAGAATACATCCATGGCCTTGGATAAAATGCGTAACATTGGAATTATGGCTCATATTGATGCCGGAAAAACTACAACAACAGAACGAATCCTTTATTACACAGGAAAGATTCACAAAATTGGTGAAATTGATGACGGACAGGCAACAATGGACTGGATGGCTCAGGAACAGGAACGAGGTATTACAATTTGTTCTGCAGCCACAACAACTTATTGGAAAAATTATCAGATAAATATTATAGATACTCCGGGGCATGTAGATTTTACCGCCGAAGTTGAACGCTCTCTTCGAGTTCTTGATGGTGCAGTAGCTGTAATTTGTGCCGTTGATGGAGTTCAGCCTCAGACAGAAACCGTTTGGAAACAGGCAGATGAGTTTAATGTTCCACGCTTGTGTTTTATGAACAAGATGGACCGAATAGGAGCAGATTTCTTTGGTTCTATGAATGATGTTCACGAAAAGTTTGGCGTAGAATGTCTAGCATTGCAGATTCCAATTGGTCAGGGCCCAGATTTTGAAGGAGTTATAGACCTTCTTTCCATGAAAGAATTGCGTTGGTCAGAAGAGGACGAAGGTGAAACAATTATCGAAAGTGAAATTGACCCTTCACGAATTGACGAAGCAAATGAATGGCACGAAAAATTAATTGATACCGTTGCTGGAACAGATGATGCTCTTGCTGAACTTTATCTTGAAGGAGAAGAAATTACTCTTGAGCAGTTAAAGGCCGCTATCAGAAAAGCTACAATAGACCGAGTATTTGTTCCTTTTGTAATGGGTTCTGCTCGCCACAATCAGGGTGTACAGCCATTAATTGACGCAGTTATTGATTATCTTCCAAGCCCAACAGAAATCCCTGCCGCCAAAGGTATAAAAATAAAAAAAGATCAGCAGGAAGAGATTCAGGTTCCTTGCGATGTAACAAAAATGCCATTAGGTTTGGTGTTTAAAATTCAATATGACCGAGAAATGGGACCTTTGTGCTATGTAAGAATGTATTCAGGAAAAATTGCTTCAGGAACACAGATTTACAATATCAATAAGAAAAAGCGAGAACGAGTAAACCGCATTTTAAGAATGCATGCAAATAAATCAGAGCCAGTAGATTCTGTAAGTGCCGGAGATATTGCCGTATTCATTGGTTTAAAACTAGCTCAGACAGGTGATTCTATAGGTACAGAAGCTTTTACCGTGCTTTTGGAACAGCCAGTTTTCCCTCAGCCAGTTATTTCTGTTGCTCTTGAACCAGAATCCATGTCAGAAAAAGACAAAATGAATGAAACTCTGGAAATCTTAAGTCGGGAAGATCCAACATTCACAAGCCATGAAGATGCAGAAACAGGACAGTTGATTATTTCTGGAATGGGCGAACTTCATCTTGATGTTCTTGTAACCCGAATGCGAGATGATTTTGGTGTAAAATGCAATGTTGGTGCGCCACAGGTTACTTACCGAGAATCTGTTGGAGGAACTGCAGAAGCTTCAGAAGAATATTCACGAGTTCTTGGCGGAAAAGAAAATACCGCTGGCCTTACAATTTCTGTAGAACGAAGAGAGCAGGGCGCCGGTAATTCCTATGAATGCCTTGCAAAACAGGGCCAAATCCCAGACGAAATTATGGAAGCAATTGAACACGGCTTTAAAAACGCCTTGGATGCAGGAATCAGTTATGGTTATCCGTGTACAGATGTTGGCGTAAAGGTTAAAGCAATAAATTATAATGAGTTAACTTCTACAACATTTGCCTTTGAAGCTTGTGCTGCCCAGGTTTTCGATAAAGCTTGTACCGCGGCAGGTGCACAGATTCTGGAACCAGTTATGAATGTTGATATTTCTTGCCCAAAAGAGTTTGTTGGACCTGCTTCCAGTCAGTTAAGTCAGCGTGGTGGAAATATTATGGGACAAGATTCTAAAGTTAGCGGAGAAATTATTCACGCTCAGGCACCAATGGCAAATATGTTCGGATTTACAACAAACCTTCGTTCTGCAACACAAGGACGAGCCAGTTTTAGTATGGAGTTCAGTCATTTTCAGGTAAAAGTTGGCGGATTGAATAGATACTAACTCAAAACCTAGTGTTTTTTACAATAAAGTCATGAACTATAAACAAATAATCCGGGGCGTTTTTATTGATCGCCCAAACCGTTTTATTGCCCATGTAGAAATAGAAGGAAAGGTGCAGACTGTCCATGTAAAAAACACAGGTCGTTGTAAAGAACTATTAACTCCCGGTTCCCAAGTGATTCTGGAAGATTTTCGCGGTCGCCCAGAATCAGCAAATCGTACAACTTTTTTCGATTTAATAGCCGTTTACAAACCTTTGCCCCAATCTCATCCCTTTGGCCAAAATAAATCTGTT
>JAKSTL010000057.1 GCA_024402595.1 Treponema sp.
TATGACCATTCTGTAGTTCCAGATACTTCCGTAATCCATCCTGTTGAACTGTTGCCTTCTCCATCTATCTTTATTTCTACACCTGTTACTCCAGAACCGTTCCTGTCATCTGCTGTTCCTCTTACTCTGAATGATGCCGATTCTGATGTGTTTCTGTCTGGTTTGGCTGAAATTGAAACAACTGGTCGCTGACTGTCTAATTTATATTTAAAGGTTTCTGAAGCTCTTTGTCCGTATGCATTGAATGCGGTATAAGTAACTTCGCCTTCTTTATCTTCTGTTGTTGCTGATGGAACAAAGGTATCTTTCCATAAAGTTTTTTCTGCGTTTAAGAACTGAATTGCGTGATTGTTTTCGTTATCACTTACAGAAACTCGTTTGAAAGGTTTTGTTCCTTCATTTGTACCATTGATTGTAAAGCTCTTATAAGCGTTTGGAGAAATATTTTCTGTATTTAATGTAATGTACGAAGGTGTTGAAGAAATTGTTAATACAGTTGATGTTTCTGATACAAGTATGTAGAACACTTCCTGTGATTTGAGATTATTTTTATCTGTAGCAGTAATTTGAACTTTGTAATAACCACTGGCTTTTGGTAATGTATGAGAAAGTGTATAGTCTGTAGAATTATTGGCGGTGTATTCTGTTGAATCTGGAGCTGTTGGTTTTCCGCTTTCATCTTTGCCTGTAATTTCTACCACTACAGTTTTAAGACCATCATCATCTGTAACTTTAGTAATAAGCTGAGAACCTGTAGTGAAATTGTTTAATTTAATTTTTTCATCTGGATCAAGATTTTCAATGTACTGAATTAATTGTTCTTCGGTTGCATAATCAAGAGACCACTGTTTTTCGTCGTATGGATTGATGGTTGGTTTATCTGTATCTTGGTCGATGTAATAAACTTCTGTAGTTTTTCCTTCGTTGCCAGATTTATCGTAAGCATAAATTACAAGAGTTGCCTCTGATTTATCTTGAACTTTTGGGGCAGTTGTATCAAAAGTAAGATTTAGATTTGTCTTTAAGTCTTCGCCACTTTGAACAACGGTTTCTTTTCCATTGATTAACTGAACAAGTTCCCATCTTGCACTGGCAACAGTTGCGTATTCGTCGGTAATTGTACCACGAACATTTACAGTCTGGTTTACATTATTTTCGCGTCCATTGGCAGAAACCAGTGGATTTGAACTGCTAATGCTTATTTCTGGAGCATCAACATCATATTGAATTGTTTTTGAAACTGTGGTTTTTGCACCATTTTCGGCAACAATCTGAATAGGATATTCTTTGCTTACAGACTGATTGAAATAATCTTTGTCGATAGTTTTTTCAAAATTAAATACCAGTGAACCATCAGCTGGAGTACCATCGGCTTCGTTATAATCCATAATCCAAAGTACCTGATCGTCCATTACAACACTAACCGAAGGGCTACCGTCTTCTATTGTGATTACACCTTTGAAAGTTATACTGTCTGCTTTTTTAAGATAAAGCATACTGTCTGCAGGTTCTGTTACGGTAAGAGCTGGTGGAACGCCATTAGATTCAAATCGGAATCCATAACCTTTATCGGAATCGATAATTGAGTTTCCGTTCTGGTCTTTTCCTTCTATTTTGAATAAATAATTGTGTTTGTAAGCAAGATTTATCTGATTTCCATCTTTATCGACATTATTCTTTTTGGTGATATTAACTGTAACACGATAACTGCTACCCTTTTTGTCTGTACTAATAACATTCGTTGGATAAATCTTTGGGGCATTTGGCAAAGGAGAACCCATTTCATCGCATTCAAGGAAATAAACCCTAAGAGAAGATTCGTCTGTATATTCGATTGGTGTAGCATCAAGACCTGGTGAAACTTCGATAGTTTTGTTTTCTCCATTCTGAACTACACGATAATCTGAATTGTTTTCTGCATCAAAATCTAAACCATCGGCTTTTAAAGAATCCATACCAGTAACTGCAAGAACAGGGCTGTTTTCTGGGTTCATAGAGAAGGAACCTTTTGTGATTTCGCGCTTTTTAAGGATTTCCAAAGTTTCTTCTACGGAAAGTACGGCTGTTCTGTTAGATTCATTAAAAGTACCGGCGAAAATGGCATAGAGGTCGGTAATTTTATAATTCTTTAGAACATCGGCAGAGATTTCATCGTTAAGATAATAAAAATCGGAGCAGTTTCCGATTGTGTCTTTTTGCTGTAATTCATCTTTTTGAGGAATTGGATAACTAACGGCAGAGTCATAGGCAAAGATTTTACAGAATCTATCTCTTGTCTGATTCAATTTTTCTGCAGTACCAAAAATGGTTTCGTAATCGCCATTTGCATCCCCTGTATATTCGGCAAAATCCAATTCTATGGTTTTAGGAACATTTTCCAGAGAAATTGTCTTTAAAAGGTTTTCTGCTTCATCATAGATTTCTACAACAATAAGACTTACATCACTTTCGTCATGAGATTTACCTTCCAAAGTAAGAATCTGACCATAAGAATCTTTGCTTTTATCTCCTTCTTTAGTTGATGGACGAGTAAGAATTACAACTGGAGGTGTGTTATCTATTGTAAACTGTCGAGAAATTGTTGTTGATTTTTTTGTATAATCGGATGCCACAAAAGAAACTTCGTACTGCCCATCTTTTAAATAGTAGTTTTTGTCTTCTGTGTGAGGGTCTACATCAAGATTCCAGTAGCCTTCTTTTGTAAGATTCTTGCTGGCGTCAAACTCGATGGTTTCTTTTGTAGAAATATTTTTGAATGTAACCACCAAAGAAACAATTCCCGTATCATCAGAGCCATTACCCGAAAGTCGGAAAGGTCCCCGAACGATATCACCTGCTTTTGGTGTTTCGTCTACAAATAAAATTGGCGCTGAAACATCGACTGCTCCACCCAAACCAATTGTCACATCATTACATGAAATAATAAAAAAGACTGCTAATGATGTTAATAACCAACTGAATACTCTTTTCTTGTTCATAGTCTATGCCTCTAAAAACAAATAAGAAATAATGAAAACTTGTACTATCCTTGTTTCAATTCTTAGTTGATACAAAATACGTTTTTATCAACTATTAAAACGAACTGATTAAATATACTTTTTTCTCTGTGAATTATTAAACTCTTTCCAATAGCGAAAAAACTGAAGCTCGCCCCACCAGTGCCCCGGATTGTTTTTTCCAGAAGTAAGTCCTAAAGCTTATACACTGTATCCAACAGGATGTTAGAACAAGTTCAGTTATTCTTTTTACTTTTTTAATTTCTATAATAAATGACTTCTAATTTTTTTCGTTTAGAACCTCGAGATAGTTTCGACATAAAGTGCTGAAAACTTTAATTTTTGTTTTTTTAGAAATGTAAGAACTTTTTTTATGACGAGCAGGATTTTAATTGATCATATAAATGTACCAATTCCAAACTGTATACTAGCATACTTTTTGTATTAAAACAATATTTGTGTTTATATGCCTCTTATATAAAAGAAAATTATAAATAGTGAAATAATGACAAATCTGGAGTTTTTTATTATCTTATTAAATAGAATATTATTTATGAAAACACTGCCAATACGGTGTTTTTAAGGAGAATATTATGGCAGAACAGAATCTTGAAGATACAATAAAAGAAGCTTTGGAAATGTTTAGACCTCAACTACAGGCTGATGGTGGCGACATGGAATATGTTGGAATTGATGAACAGAATAGAGTTCATTTGAATTTAACTGGAGCTTGTGGAAGTTGTCCTATGGCTACAATGACTTTGAAAATGGGTATTGAGCGATATTTAAAAGATGCTTGTCCAGAAATTACAGAAGTTGTTCAGGATAACGCTGTAGACTACGGCGATATGGAATTTTAACCTATAATTTTTTTTTGAGGAGATTTTTATGGCAGAAAAAACAGTTATTTCTAAAGATAAGTTTGTTGCTATTCATTACACATTAAAAGATAAAGATGGTAATGTTTTGGATTCTTCTGTTGGAACAGAACCTTTGGCTTTTTTTCATGGAAACGGTTATTTAATTGCGGGTCTTGAAAAAGAACTTGAAGGTAAAGCTGCTGGCGATAAGTTTAGTGCAACAATTGAACCAAAAGATGCTTATGGTGAATATGACAGCCGACTTGTTTTAAAGGCTCCAAGAAATCAGTTTGAAACTGATATGCCTATTGAAGTGGGAATGCAGTTTCAGGTACAGACACCTGGTGGAATTACAATTGTTAGAGTTATTGAAGTTGCAGATGATGTTATTACAATTGACGGTAACCATGAATTAGCTGGCAAACAGTTAAACTTTGATATTGAAGTTGTGGAAGTTAGAGACCCAACAGAAGAAGAATTGGCTCAGCTTTCTATGCAGGGCTGTTCTGGAAATTGTGGCGGCTGCGGTGGTGGTTGCGGTGGCTTAGATTCTATGTGTCAGTGCGATGGAGAAGGCGGTGAATGCGGCGGTTGTGGTGGCAACGGCTGTGGAAACTGTGGCGAATAATGTTTTTTAAAGTTGCATTATCTATACTGCTTTGTTGTTTACCTCTTTTTGCAGGATTCTTTATTTTTATAAAGATGGAAGTTAGGCCGTTACATTTGTTTCTGGCGATTTTGTACGGTCTGCTTTCTATTATTCCTTCTGCCTTTATTCAATATTTGATTCCTGCAAAAGCTTTAATTCCTTCTTACCCAATTTTAGAATCTCTCTTAAGATCTTTGCTTTTGTATGGATTTTTGGAAGAGGCTTTTAAAACTTTATTTATTTTGCCTTTACCAAAGAAAAACTATTCTGCAAAGCAATTTCTTTGTCTTTCTTTTATGGCGGGTTTGTCTTTTTGCTGTTTTGAATCTGTGGTTTATTTTCTGGATTTTTTACAGAATGCTTTAAGACAAAATGCTCACTTAATGTATGGCTCTTTGTTCCTGCGCTTTTTTACTTCTGATATAATTCATACTGTATGTGCGGGCTTGGGTGGCCTTTTTATTTACAGTTGTTTTATAAAAACTCCAAAACCTTCTATTTTGATTATGGCAATTCTTTTGCACGGCGTTTACGACTTTTTTGCTGGCTTTACCAATAATTTGAGATGGTTTTACATTGTTGTTTTGATTCTTGCGATACTTGAATGCAGAATTAAATACAAATCTCTTGTTGATGACCAAGAACAAAGGGCTTGCGAAGGCGTGTAGGGCCGCGAAGCGGGTCTGAAGCGAAGCGGAAGACTGGCCGTAGGTAAACCCGGAAGGCCGTAAGGTGGTTTGGACGGAAGTTTTTTGTAAAAAACTCTTTTGGAAACTTTGCCTTCCGCCCAAATTAAGAAAAAACTAATTATCTAATTCATCCAATTTACGGTTCAACTCGATAATTCTTGTATGTAAATAATGGTCCACGGTAGATTTTTCCAGAATGCCTAAAGGTTCGTTATCTGGGTCGACGATTGGAATTGCATCCACATCGTATTCTTCGAAAAGTTTGTAGGCGTCTGGCAAAAGAGTGGAAGGTTTACAGGTTACGACTGGCACATCCATAATATCCATTGCCAACATTGTTTCTGCGAAATCGCCAATTTGCATAACTTCTTTTAAATGCTCCAGTGAGATTATTCCTACCAGTGTGTGATTTGCAGAATCTTTTACCACATAATTTAAGTTTTGGTTGTGGCTAAAAGAATTGAGGATTGTAAAAAGGCGGTCGGTTTCGCTAACGATGGATGGAGATTCATAATCACAGATTTTATTTTTACCCCAGGTAACATCGGTAACACGGGCATTCTTTTTAATATCTTCTACGGTAACATTAAGTCCGCACTCTCCTGCCTTTGTAACGCCAATCTTAACAAAAATTGGGCCAATAAGCTGAACGACAAAGGTTGTGGCGGTAATAATTAAAAGGATTTCGGGTCCAACAGTGTCTGCAAAATCGGAACCAGCGGCAATTGAAAGACCAATGGCAACACCAGCCTGACTTAAAAGACAATAAGATAAATATTTTTGAACGGTTTTTGGAGCGTGAGTAATCCATGCACCAAAAAATGAGCCTATGGATTTACCGAGAGTTCTTCCCACAACATAAAGAACGGCAATGAGTCCCAAGAAAGGTGTAATTATCCAAATGTTTAGTTTTGCTCCTACAAGAACAAAAAACAAAACATAAACTGGTGGGGTAAACTTGTCTACTAAAGGGAAAACGGATCTTGTTTTTGCGGGGGCAAAGTTTACCATAACAAAACCAAGGCTCATAGCGGCAAGTATGTTGTCTAAATTAAGGGCTTCGCAAGCGCCGGTGCAGAGAAAAAGACAACCAAGGGCAAAAGTTAAGATGCGTCCCTCTTTTGTGAGAATGTGTCTGGTGATAAGACTTAAAAGAAAACCAAAGGCGGCTCCTACAAGAAGGGAACCAAAAATATCACGGAATATTTCTAAAAGCTGCATCCAAAAACCGTTGGCGGTTCCTCCGATAATAGGAGTTACTATGGTGGAAGCGATGGTATATAAAATTAGGGCTACGGCATCGTCCATGGCAACGATTCCATAAACGGTGGTGGTTAATGGACCACGGGTGCGGTATTCGGCAAGAACATCGGTGGTGGCGGCAGGTGCTGTGGCAGAACAAATTGCACCTAACAGTAAACCAAGAGAAATGGCATGAGGAAAATCTTTGGTTGCAAGCCAGACTACCAGTGTAACAATTGAACCAACTACAATGGCTGGTGTTATAGCTTCAAAAAGCAAAATGCTGACAAACTGTTTTCCGTATTTTTTTATAACGCCAACTTTTAATTCGCCTCCAATAAGGAAACCGATTAAAGAAAGTGCTACGGTGCTTACTGGATTGAGCGCGGCTATAACATTGGGTTCAAGGATGTGAAAACCTGATGAACCAATAATAATTCCCATAACGATGTAGCCTACGACCTGTGGGATTTTTAATTTTTGGAAAAGCCAGCCACCTAAAGCGCCTATAAAAAGAATGATTCCTAACAAAAGAACCAGCTGTGTTGCTTCGATTCTTGCAAAGTGAAAGATTTGTGGCAAAAAAGTTGCAAAAGGATCCTGCATAATAAGATTACCTCTAAAAGATTTCTTCAATCATTGAAGAATAATGTATATCATCGGAATATAATAATTCATAGATTAAGCTGGCGGAAACAAGTTTTCTTCCATATTCTCGAGTTTCGCCATAGGAGAGACATTCTAAAAATAAATCTCCTGACATGTTTTTTTTCTGACCAAAGTATTTTTGTTCTTCGGTAAGCCAGCGTCGGACTGTGGTAATTCCTGCGTTATATGAGAAAAAGGCTTTTAAAAGGGAGTTGTCACAACGGCGAATAAGTTCGGCCAAATAAAAAGTTCCTATTTCTATATTGGTTTCTGGGTCTGTAAGAGAATAGTCGGTTTTTTTTAGTTTTCGGGCCACATCAGAGGCAGTTGATTCCATTAGTTGAGTGAGTCCGATTGCTCCTGCTGAACTATAAACATTGACATCAAAAAAACTTTCACTTCTGATTAAGGCGTAGATTACTGATGACGGAATGTTATATTTTTTACAATAAGTATCTACATAATTTGAAAAGTTTTCTGGGTACATTAGTTTAAGCTGTTCTTTTGAAGGAAGTGGATTTTTATTTATTTCACTAGCAGAAGAGTGAATGCGGCAGGCTATTCGCAAGCTTTGAACTGTGTATTTATTGTTATTCTGCTCTTTTCCGCAATTGTATAAATAGGCGGCAATTTTTGTTGAGGTTTCTTCTGATATGCCTTCTTTATAAAAATTAAGCCATTCTGAATATATCAATTCTGGGAAACCAAAATGGGCATAACCTTTTAATAAAATCTCGGCAGCGGCATTTTTTGGTGTAATTGTCGTAAGTAGTGAAGAAGATTTGTTTTCTTGTGGCAAATAAGGATTTCTAAATAACAAATCTTGGGTCTGATTGTAAGAATAATTAAGTTGTTGGGCGGCAAGTAATTTATAATACAAAGAAGTGCCTGAATCTAATGCTTGGTTGAGTGCGTGATTTATTTCCTGGCGAGGACTTTCTACCTGAAGAACTCCTTCTTGAATTAGGCGGGCATAAAGGTAGGAAAATCGTGCATTGGTTTCTTTTGAACAATAATTTTGGGTAATGGTACGCAAATCACAAAAAGCATTCCAACGGCCATTGGCGAAAAATGATGTTATTTGGGTGTCGAAAAAGTCATCGAAATATTCAAAATCGGTAATCTGGTTTTTGTATTTTTGGAAAATTGAAAAAAGTTGTGTGTGAGAAACTTTTGAGTTTACGGTGAATAAATACCAAAGAGCGTTGTCTTTTTGCGCTGGAACATTGGTACTGGCAAAAGATTTTTCAAAGGCGGCGGAAGCTTTTGCATAGTTTTTTGCTTTTTCAAAAAGTCTGCCTGAATAAAAATTGAAATAAAAATCTGCGGCGGTGTTTTTTAAACTTTGAGATTTTTGCTCTAAAAACAAGGCGTTTTCTAAAAATGAATTACTGCCGTATAAAAAGGCTTTTCCTATATCGGATGCAAGTTGTTCGGTTAGTGGCAGTTTTTTTTGTTCTATGAAAGAAATCAATATTGAAGAAAACTTGTAGGCGGAAGCATAATTTTTGCGATAGATTTTCATCCTAAAGGCAATGGCTAAATCTGTAGGTGAAATTAAGCTTGGAGATTCTACGAGAGAGTCAAAATCAGTTTGGAATGAATAATTAAAAATTATGGGCTCTAATAAAACCTGAGTGTAAAAATCTGCATGGGCTGAAGAAATGGGATTGGATAAAAACCATTGTTCTATTTCTTTTAGACAAGTTTCTGATTTTCTTGCATTTAGGGCTTGTAAACGAAGGCTTGTAAGTTGATCTTGAATATTTTGCGGAATGTTTTTTTGTTCCGAGTTAGGTTGAGTTCCAGTAATGCTCAGGATTTTCTCGAAAGAGTTTATGCTTCTGTAATATTTTGCGGCTATTAGAGTAGATGCTGTGTCTGGATATTTTTTTTGAAGGTTTGTACAAAGTTTGTTTTTTTCTATTTCTGATATGCTTTGAAGATTTAACAATAATTCACAACTTTTCTGGGCACAATAAAGACTTCCGTTTTTTGCACAATTTTGAAGTTTTTTTGTGGCTTCTTTTTCGTTGCCTTGTGATAGCAGTTGCATTCCTAAAAAATAATCGGCATCGACGCCAAAGCCTTCTGTTTTATCTTTACCACAAGAAGAAATTGGTGTAAGAATTAAAAATATTAAAGAGAAAAGATAAAGTCTGATTTTTTTGGATTTATGTATGCTATCCATTTATTCTTCCGGAATCTGTATAACGGTTCCAGAAACTATATGGTCTGGATTTTTGATATTGTTATAGGCAGCAATATTCTTATATTTCCAAGGATTTTTGTAATAGGTGTCTGCAATATCCCAAAGTGTGTCTCCCCACTTGATTTTGTAAGTGATGATTTTTGGTTTTGCTTCGAGGGTTGGTTCTGGAGCGGGAACTGGTGGTGGTAATGGTATAACTTCTTCTGCGGCTTCGATTATGATAATTTCATTTTCTTTTGCTGATGGAATTGGTTCTAGCTCTGGTTCGTTTTCTATTTTTTCTGGAAGTATTGTTTCTTCATCGGTTTTTGCTTGAGATGTATTTGGTTCTTCAGAAAGTGGCTGAGTTTTTACAATCTGATTTTCTAATGAGGTGGCTTCTTTTTTGCTGAAGATTAAATTGTACTTCGATGGTATGAGGAAAAGAACTGCGGCGGTGGTGCACAAACAGATTAAGGCACAGATGATGCAGATTGTCATTGGTATGCCGGTTCGTTTCTTTTCTCCGGTGTGAAGTGATGAATTACCCATTTCTGTTTCTTTGTCATAAAGGCCTGTAAAGCTTAATCCGCCTGATGATGCTATGGCGGAATTGTCAGATGGAGTGTCAAAATCTAGGTCAAAGTCTAGGTTTTCGTTGTCTGTGTCTTCCATTGGAAAATCTGGTAAATCTAAATCTTCAGAAGCAGCAAATCCTAGAGAAGAATCTTCTGGTGTGGATTCTTCGGCGGTAAATGGTGTGTCGTCGGAAATAAATGAATCTATGTCGAAAGATGTATCGTCGGTAAATGAAGGTGAATCTTCGGTAGTTTCGGAAGCGGTATTGTCTAAAGGTGAAAGTGGGTCGTCTGCGAGGAAATCGTCGGTGAAAGAAGATTCGGCGGTAAGGTCGGTATCGGTTTCGGCAAAATCTGGGAGATCGTCTAAGGTGAAGGAATCTGTGGAATCTAAACCGTCGGTGTTGAAAGATGAATCGTCGATTGTGTCAAAAGAGGTATCGTCGGTGGTTGAAAGTGAATCTTCGGTAAAAGATGTATCGTCAAAGGTTGCGGATGTGTCGTCTAAAGCAAAAGATTCTGTTGAGTCTAGGCCGTCGGTGTTGAAAGATGAATCGTCGATTGTGTCAAAAGAGAGGTCGGATGATTCGTCGGCGGTGAAATCTGGAGTTTCAAGGTCTGCGGTTACAGGTGAATCTTCGGTAATTGAAAATGTATCTTCAGTAGTTTCGGAAGCGGTATTATCTAAAGATGAAAGTGGGTCGTCTGCGAGGAAATCGTCGGTGAAGGAAGATTCGGCGGTAAGGTCGGTGTCGGTTTCGGCAAAATCTGGGAGATCGTCTAGGGTAAAAGAATCGGTGGAATCTAAACCGTCGGTGTTGAAAGTTGCGTCGTCGATTGTGTCGGAAGAAATATCGTCGGTTGTTGAAAGTGAATCTTCGGTAAAAGATGTACCGTCAAAGGTTGCAGATGTATCGTCTAAAGCAAAAGATTCTGTTGGGTCTAGGCCGTCAGTGTTGAAAGCTGCGTCGTCGATTGTGTCAAAAGAGGTATCGTCGGTGGTTACAGGTGAATCTTCGGTGGTTTCGGAAACGGTATTGTCTAAAGGTGAAAGTGGGTCGTCTGCAAGGAAATCGTCGGTGAAAGAAGATTCGGCGGTAAGGTCAGTGTCGGTTTCGGCAAAATCTGGGAGATCGTCTAAGGTAAAAGAATCGGTGGAATCTAAACCGTCGGTGTTGAAAGATGTATCGTCGGCGGTTGAAGGTAAGTCCACAGTAAAAGATGTATCGTCAAAGGCTGCGGATGTATCGTCTAAAGCAAAAGATTCTGTTGAGTCTAGGCCGTCGGTGTTGAAAGTTGAATCGTCGATTGTGTCAAATGAGAGGTCGGATGATTCGTCGGCGGTAAAATCTGGAGTTTCAAGGTCGGTGGTTGAAAGTGAATCTTCAGTAGTTTCGGAAACGGTATTATCTACAGGTGAAAGTGGGTCGTCTGCGAGGAAATCGTCGGTGAAAGAAGATTCGGCGGTAAGGTCTGCATCGGTTTCGGCAAAATCTGGGAGATCGTCTAAGGTAAAAGAATCGGTGGAATCTAAACCGTCGGTGTTGAAAGCTGCGTCGTCGATTGTGTCAAAAGATGTATCGTCGGTTGTTGAAGGTGTGTCCTCGGTAAAAGATGTATCGTCAAAGGTTGCGGAGGTATCGTCTAAAGCAAAAGATTCTGTTGAGTCTAGGCCGTCGGTATTGAAAGCAGAATCATCGATTGTGTCAAAAGAGAGGTCGGATGATTCGTCGGCGGTGAAATCTGGAGTTTCAAGGTCGGCGGTTGAAGGTGAATCTTCGGTGGTGTTTTTGGAATTATTTAGGAGTGCGGCGGCAGCTAGGAGACCTGCACCTGCAACGGCACCAGCAGCGATTGCGGCAGATTTTGCATCTGGAGATTCGATTTTATATTCATCTGGGACGAGTCGTTCTTCTAGAGTTCGAGAAACTAAAGTTATGGAGGAATTGCTGGTAGCACCTGTTTCTGGGTCCTGAATATTTGCGGAAAGCTCACCGTTTTCGTCAAGGCCTATAGAAAAAGAAATATTTGGTTCACCATTGGGATGCTTAATTAGATTTTCAATCTTCAAAGTGTCAATGTATTCTGCATCATCCATTGTACAATTTGCAGAACGATATAAATCTACCATAACGCAGGTTTGATTGTTGTGGGCTGTAGTTAAATTCAGAACTTTCTGCTGAACGGAACCTTCTTCAAGGATTGGATAAAAAGAACCATCTGCAAGTTTAATACCAACAGTCTTCATAAACACCTCTAAATGCAACTTTATAAAGATACTATCGGATTATAACATAAATAAAATAAATAGTAAGTACAGGGAAACAGCATTGAAATTGATAATAAATGTAACTTAGGGTGAAGAGATTTTAACAAGTTCAATTCCCCACCCTTTTGTGGAATAAAAAAAGGGACTGCCAGAAATTAGCAATCCCTCTTTGTAAAATGAATGTTAATTCAATTTATTTTGCATCACGAACGGAGGCGGCTGCACTAGCTGCTGTTACAATATCCGAAGCTACTTTTGAAGAAGCGACATCGTTATAAGAAAACTCTGACATTGCAACAAGTTCATTTTCTACAGAACCAAACTTATAAGAAATATTATAAGTTGAAAGTCTTGAAACATTTCCATCTGCATCATATTTAATCATAAGGCGAACGGTAATCTGTTTGTTTTCATCATAAGTTGTAATTTCTGTTAAGGTACCACTTGATGTATAACGGAAAAGTTTCTGCTCTGTCTTTTTTGTAAAGTTATCAAATGTAACGATAGTTTCCAATCTTCCATCATCTGTGTAAGTGTATGATTCTTCTGATGTTAATGAACCGTCGGCTGCATACTGAATAAGATTTGTAAGTTCATCATCAGCATATTTATACACGATTTTCCAAAGTAAAGCACCATCACCATCATAACCAGATTCCTTTGCAAGATTACCATCTTTACCATAAGAATAGATAGTTCTTGACTTTAACGCACCTGTTCGGTCATATTCTGAAGAATCTATTTTCTGATTGCCCTCATTATAAGTCATAACATTTTTCCAGATAAGGTTTAATGCTGCATCATAATAAGAAACTTCAACAAGGTTATCATCTTCATCGTAATTATATTCTGTGCGATTTAACAAAACATCTCTGGCAGTCATTTCTACAGAATCAGATTCTTTCAATTCTCCATCAGAAGTTCCTTCCTGAAAATTATGCAAAATCTTTACACTAGGAGTTCTGAACAAATCACCAAACTTTGAAGTGATAGTATAATCGGTTTGGGTGTAACTAGAAATATCTCCTGTAAGCGGAACATAATTAAAAATGTCCAAGCCAAACAAAGAAACACTTAACAATGCAGTGGAAATAAAAGCAATAAGTTTTTTCATAAATTATTTCACGCCTCCGTAAATCTAAAATATGTATCTTTACTGATTAATTATAGCATCATTTTATAAAAATACCTATAAAAATATTTTCGACAGATAAAATCTATCTGATTAGGAAAATCATAGGATAAAAGCGGCCAATTCTGCAGGATTATGATAGAAGTATTTATAAAAAGGCTTGATAATTTTGGGCTTTGAATATTCAAACCATTTTTAGAAATTGAAAAGTTTGATATTATTTTTTTATGAACTTTTATGAACTTGAGGCTTTTGTTATTTTGGCAGATACGCTGCATTTTGGAAAAGCGGCTTCTAAATTGAATATGAGTCCTTCTGCCCTGAGTAGAATTATTTCCAGAATTGAAGATGAAATGGAAACTACTTTAATAGATAGAAGTAACAGACAGGTTGCTATTACGGAAAAGGGCAATCTTTTTTATAAATATGCAAAGGATACTCTAGAAAAAAGAAGTGAAATTAAAGAAGCGATTTCGGGAAATGACGAAAAGGTTTCTGGAATATTAAAATTGTATGCTTCGGTTACGGCCTGTTATACGATTCTTCCTGATTTTATAAAACGATTGAATAAAAAATATCCAGACATTCAGCTTTCTGTTGAAACGGGAGATCCAGCGGGAGCTATTGCGGCGGTAAAAGAAGGTCGGGCATTGCTGGCGGTTGCGGCTATTCCTGAATCTGGGGTTGCTTCTATGGATACGGTGAGTGTTCAGAAAACGCCTTTGGTTTATGCGGCGGCAAAAAATGGGCCTTTTGTAAATATTGAAGGTTCGCCTCAGGATATTGTTTCTTCGGTGCCTTTGATTCTTCCAAAAACTGGGCTTGCACGAACAAGGTTTGATAAGTGGGTGAAATCTAGGAATGTAAAACCTATCATTGCGGCGGAAACGGAAGGTAATGAGGCAATTCTTGCTATTGCTCAGCTGGGATTGGGAATTGGGCTTGTTCCACAGATTGTTTTGGAAAATGGTCCTTACAAGGGCGAGTTTATTAGTCATACGGCGGGTAATGCCTTGGGCTATTATGATGTTGGATTTATTAGGAAAGCGGAGATTTCTGGTACGCCTTTGAATAGAAAAATGCAGGAAGCGGTGGAACAGATTTTGAGGATTTATTATTAGGATTAAGATATGAATGAAAAGCAATGGAAAATATTCTGCGAGTTTAAAAAGGATTTTAATGAAAAAATTAAGGAATGGGAAATAAGAATACCGAATCTTAAAGAATTGCAGAAGAAGGCGGCGGAAGAAGCGGGAACTCCTGCATACAGTTTTGAAACTCCGGTGGTTTATAACAGAGATTTAGACAAAATTACGGAAGCTGATTGTATAAAATTAATTGTAATTGGGGACAATCCTGGGAAAGATGAACAGCTGGAAAAAAATAACAGGTATCTGGTGGGGCAAGCTGGAAAAATTGCAGAGGGATTTTTTAGGAGAAACGACGAGCTAGGTGTTGATTTTAGAAAAAATGTAATTATTTTGAATAAGACTCCTATTCATAGCGCAAAAACGGTTCAATTAAGAAAAATTATGCAGTTGGGGGGCAAAGAGGTTTCGGATTTGATTGAAGAAAGTCAGCTTTGGATGGCAAAAAAAACAACGGAACTTCATAGAGATTTATGTTTTGCGGCAGAAAATAAGGGGGAATGTCCGGAATTGTGGCTGGTTGGATATTCGGAGCTTAAAGGAAAAGGATTCTTTTTGCCCTACAGGGACGAACTGAAAAAAAACTATTTGTGTAATAAAGAAATCTGGGAGCGGGTTTTTGTGTTTCAGCATTTTTCGATGAATAGATTTTCTATTGATTTGAAGGATTTTATGAGAGCTGATGAAAATCTTAATTTGATGGATGCTATTCACAGATTGGGGGAAAAGCACAAAACTGAAGTGTTTGATTTAGGTTAAGGGGTGCTTAGGAAAAATCTTTGATTTTTTGTTGGGGTTTTTTGTTGAGATTTTTGGGGTCACATTTGGGGTTGTGGTGGTTTCGACAAGCTCAACCACCGCAGATACATTAAAGCTCAACCAACATGGGTAAATTATAACTCAACCAACGCAGACATATTAAAGTTCAACCATCGTGGGCAAATTATAGCTCAACCACCGTGGGCAAGCTAGAGCTCGAATGTTACAAACGGGCTAAAGCTTGGGTATTACAAAGGGGCTAGGTTTGATTTACATTTTTACGGTGAAGTCCAAAGCAAAAACATGTTTGTCTTTTGATTCTGGTAAAGGTTTTAGGTCTTCAAACCAGTTCCAGCGCCAACCACCTGTAATTGTGAAATACTGATCGAACTCAAAGAAAAGATTGGCTTCGAAACCTGTGGAATAATTGTTATGGTCATTTCCAAAAAATTCCAGAGCTTTGTCTTTGTAATAAGATGCTTTAATGGCATAACCAGCGTTGTATCCGAAGGATTCTTCTGAAGGAAGTTCGAGAATAAACTTGTGTTTAAATCCTAAATGGCCGTCTACTATATCAAAGGCTTCTGAAGACAGTCTTGGACGAATACCCAGAGTTAAACCGCCTAGCAAAGTGATTTTGTTTTTTGGTGTTTTTATGTAATAAGCTGTCTTGAATGGAACTTGGAAAACGCTCCAGTCTACATGGGCATCGGAAACTTTTTCTATTAATTCTTTTTGATCTTTCCACTGAATACCGGTTGTAAGATCTAAGTCTAATTTGAGGCTTTTGCGCAAACAGAATAATGTTAATGCCAAAGGATTTACGAACCATTCTAAGGTCTGAAATCTTGATTCGGTAAGAAGTGCATTGGCAAAAAGAATGTTAGAGAATTGAGCTTTTAAACCCCAATAGGAAACTCTTGTATCGCTATTAAATAATGAAAGGGTTCCACCTTGTGATGGTGTATATTCTGCTGCTGTAAAAAAGTAACCGCCAGCCCAGAAAATATCGTTGATTCCAAGAACGCCGGCAAAAATGTCGTTCATGATTTGTGTTCCTGAAAAATCTGTTACTAGAACATGACCAACAGGGTCGTCGCTTGGCATATTAAAAGAGATATTTGTAAGGAAAACTCCAAAACGGTCGCCACCGGTTCCTAAACCTAGGGTGATTTTTTTTGTTTTTAATCCAAAAATGTAATCGCCATAACCTTGGGCAAGACTTCCTTTTTGGGTTCCATAATCTGTGTAAATATCAAAACCTGTAAACCAGGCACCATCAAAGTCGAACTGATTTTTTATAAGGAAAGAATCTTCTTCCTGAAAACAAAGATCGTTTACAAAGTTTGAAAAGCTGCTAAAAAACTCTTCGGAAAGAGATACGCTTTGTGCAAGGTTGTCTGTAAGTCTGCTGGCATCCATGGCTTTGGCCCCATTTGATTGGGCAAAAAGTGTTGTGGAAAAAAGACTTAAATATGTAAAAATTATAAATATTGTTTTTGTTATTTTGTTCATAATATTAGTTCTCTCCTACTGTAGCCCAGCCACTGGTATCGTCTGATAAAGAATAGGATAATGTAGAATAACCTTCGTCTTCGTTGTAGTAATAATCGCTTGTCAATTTGATTTTTGAGATTCTGTAGTAACAGGTGCGTTTTGTGGCTTCTACATCTGTAACAAAACCTTTTGCGGTTTTGTCGTTATAAGCAGCTAACTGGCAGCGAACATTTTTTGTTCTTGTGTATGTGTCGTCTGGAAGCCTGAAATCATATTCTACCGATTCACCTTCACTGTTATGGCCTGTATATTTTCCAACAGCATTTGGATTATAAACTCTGTAGATTAGTTCAAAATCGGCATAAGGACTGGTGGTTGAACGCCAGATATAACAGGCATAGCCCATATTCCAATCTCTTGGTTCATCTTTATCTTTATGTTTTTCGATGTCGAAATCGTAAGAAATAATGGCGCCTTTTATATCATCGTATTCAACTTTTGGTACGAAGGAAGGGGCGAAAGGGATGATAAGTGCGTTTAAAACTTGGGAACAAGAAGTGCACAAAAAAACGAGGGTAAGAGCGGTAGCTGATAAAATCAATCTAATTTTTTTTCTAGTCATAAGATGCATTCTATTATAAAATCATGAAAAATTAAAGTTTTTTTTATGCATTGGGATATAAAAACAGTTTTTACAGGCTAAGTACAAATAAAAAAACTTCCAGTCAGAAGGTGTCTGCCAGAACCGCTCGATATCTCGCTAGACGCTGAGCGCTGTATGGAAACTATAAATCAGCACTCAGAGCCTTTCTGTCATCCACCCTCTTCCTTTGCGTTTTTTACTGCATTGGGATATAAAAACTGTTTTTACATGCTAAGTACAAAAAAAATAACTACCGGTCAGAAAGTCTCTGTCAGCACCGCTCGATAACTCGCTAGACGCTGAGCGCTGCATAGTAACTATTAAACAGCACTCAGAGCCTTGCTGCCAGATTCTTCCTTCCCTCTCGTTATTTTTAATAAATTGTGTATTAAAAAACAATTTTTATAGGCAAACTACAAATAAAAAAACTTCCAGTCAGAAGTCGTCTGCCAGAACCGCTCGATATCTCGC
>JAKSTL010000058.1 GCA_024402595.1 Treponema sp.
ACCTCACAAAGCGGTGATTGAGCCTGTCGAAATCACCATTATATTATCGGGCGTTTCAGTTGCGCTAGTTTCGACAAGCTCAACCACCGCAACTGCCGGGCTTTTCGGGGTTCCGCTTTCGCTCCAGCCACCCAAGCAAGCTTGCCATCGCAGCACAGCTGCTCGGAGACTCACTCAAAATGCTTCAAGGAAGCATTTTGCCGGCTTTCAGCCGTCGTTCCCTATGTGGCCACTTAGTGCCCCTACAATCCCTAACGCGTTTAAAATGTACAACTATACAGGCAATAATATAATATTTTTTTTCGTCTTTTACAATTGACCATTCTCCTCCATAGAAAATCTCACAACTTCCTCTTGCCTGGGAAAAAATACAATACTATAATTACATCGAGGTTTCCTATGTCAAAAAACTTAAAGATTCATAACGAAGAAGACAAAACCATTTACGAGCTCAAATTAGAAGAACCAACCCAAGATGAAAAAATCAAGCCATCCAGAGTACTTCTAAAAATTACAATTACTATTGCTGTTATTGCCCTGAGCATTGCCATTGGTTATTTTCTTCATTTTCTTATGACAAGAGGTTAAATCTTTCCGATCAAAACATTAGTTTTATTCAACCAAAAGCAAAAATCCCCATTCCAAAAACTTCATTTCCGTTTATTTTAAACTTGAAAGTTATTTTTTTTGCTTTAAAATTAATGTACCATAAAAAAGAGGTTTAAATGTTTAAGTGGCTCTATTTTGCAAATGCAATAATTTCATTTTTAGCCGTTGTTTACTATTTTGAAACAACATTAAATAAAGTTAATCAAAAACAACTGATGATTCTCATGTTCACCGCTCTTTCCAACTGGGCTTATTTCTTTGCCGCAACAGCAAAAACCCTAGAAGGCTATTACATTGCCTACAGCATCTACTACATGGGCATTATTTTTACTGTAATCCTTTTAATCTTAATTATTACAGAACTTTGTGGCTTTAAAAACAACAAAACCTTCCGCCGTTTTTTCCTGCTTTATGGTGTAATAATAATTTACCTTGTAGTAAGCGTTCCAAACAATCAGTTATATTATGTTTCATACACTTTAGCTCAAGATAAAGGAATCTCATACTTAATTAAAGAATACGGGCCTCTCCACATCCTTCTGTTAGTTTTTATTTTTGGTTCCAATTTACTCTGCTTATTTATGATTATCTATTCTTTCTGCAAAAAAAGAGCAGCTTCCTTAAATATTACTCTCCTTCTTCTGGTTATTTTTACAATTTCAAGTTTTGTTTACCTCATTCCAAAACTTTTCCACATCCCACAAGAAGGAATGCCATTCAGTTTTACCATTATCGATATCCTTTTTGTCCTGATTTTCAAAAGAGCCAGCATGTATGATATGTCCAGCAATCTTCTGAATGTTTTTGAACAGCGCCAGGAGTATGGTTATATAGCCTTTGATAAAAAGTATCGTTATGTGGGAGCCAATGACTTTGCACTTAAATTATTTCCAGAATTAAACAATGTTAGAATCGACTCAAAAATCAATGTAGAAAACTGCGACCTTACAGAAAAACTTTTGCCTTGGCTGTTTGAATGGTCAAACAATTCTCAAAAAAACTTCGTCTACACAAAAGATGATATTACTGTTGCCTGTTCAAAAAAGTTCATTACAAATGAAAATAAAAATGTTGGTTACCTTATCGAAATGCGTGATGTTTCAAAGCAGCAGCAATATATCAACTTAATAAGCACTTACAATATGCAGCTGGAAACAAAAGTCGAAGAAAAAACTCTTAAAATCCAGGAGATTCAGGATTCCATTATTTCTGGAATGGCTATGATGGTAGAAAGTCGCGACAACAGTACAGGCGGTCATATTAAGCGAACCAGCGAGGGTGTTAAGATTTTTGTTGAAGAATTAGTAAAACATAACGAAAACTGGCATTTTACAGAAACTTTCTGCAAAAACATTATTAAAGCCGCTCCTATGCACGATTTAGGAAAAATTGCCGTTGATGATAAAATCCTCAGAAAGCCAGGCAAGTTTGAACCAGAAGAATACGAACAGATGAAAAAGCATTCCGCAGAAGGTGCAAGAATAGTAAATCAGGTACTTTTTTATGTTGATGATGAAGATTTTGTTCGCACCGCAGTAAACATTGCCCATTTCCACCACGAAAAATGGAATGGCACAGGATACCCGGAATGTCTAAAAGAAGAAGAAATCCCAATCGAAGCAAGAATTATGGCCTTTGCCGATGTTTTTGATGCTCTTGTCAGCAAAAGATGTTATAAAAACTCTTTCACCTTCGATAAAGCCTTTGACATTATCAAAAATGACCTGGGCACACATTTCGATCCGGAACTGGGAAAAATATTCCTTCAATGCCGCCCGCAATTAGAAGCTTATTATTCCAATCTGAACGAATAATCGACACTTCTAAAACATCAGCTACAACTGCATAATTTTTTCACTAAATTATCAACAGCTGTGGAATTACAACAATGGCAAAGAAAACAAGACTTATCCAGGTAAAAGTTTTTATAAATTGAAAACCTTTTCCTGGATATTCTCGTGAATAAATCCGTAAATTAATAACGCTGGCCAAAGAACCAATTATTGAACAAAGCCCCGCAGAATCAAGTCCATACAAAAGCGCTTTAAGATTACTTGTAAAAGGCCATAAAACAATAGAAGCGGGAACATTTGAAATAACCTGACTAAGTAAAATACTCCAAATATATTCATGTCCAGAAACACTATTTTTCAAAAACTCAGAAATCCTTGGATTCTGACAAATAGAAGAACTAAAGATAAAAAAACACAAAAAGGTTAAGAGCAGAACATAGTCAGTCTGCAGCAAAATCTTTCTGTCAAAAATCAAAAGAAATAAAGCCACAACAACCGTTACAACAGGCCAGAATCTAGTTCGCGAAACAATTGTCGCAATAATCAGCCCAAAAAGAATAAGATAAAGAAATCTTTTACCTTTTCTTTCCTTTTCCCAAGCCTGACATACATCCTTTTCTTCCATCAAAATCTGCTCTTTTTCATCCTTTCTAAAAAGAACCAGAATGAACACATATAAAAGCCCCGCAGAAAAAATCCACAGAGGAAGCATCATACCAATAAAACTCCAGGCAGAAATACCACTCTGACTAAATAAAAAAAGATTTTGCGGACTACCAAATGGCATCAATAAAGAACCGCGAATTGCCGCTATATTTTCAAAGGTTAGAACCGGAAGAATATAATGTTCCTTGTTTCCCGCCCTAAAAAGAATAATTGTTAACGGAACAAAAATAATCAAAGAAACATCATTTGTTACAAACATTGATGTAAAAAAGACAGAATAAACAAAAAAACAGGTAAGTCCCTTCATAGACTTTAATCTGGAAGTTCGTTGCAAAAGTGGCGAAAATATATTCTCCTTCTTAAAGCCTTCCAAAACCGAAAGAAGCATAAACAAGGTGGCAAGAGTTTTCCAGTCAATAGAAGTTAAAAGAGCCTTCGAAGGCGGTGTAATAAATAAAGATACAATAGCAGCTAAAACCGCTACAGAAAGCATAATTTCCTTTTTCAAAAATTGTTTTATCTTATTCAATTAAAACCACCTTCGCCCTTTCAACTCTTTTCCAGCCCGCATAGAACTTCCAAACTTCATCTTAGGAATTGAACTTAAACCATTTAAAATCAAAATTGCAACCAGGCAGGAATATAAAGCTCATCTTTTTCTTACCTTTTACTTTGGCTATTTCAAAAGTTTTTTCTTCATAATCATCTGTATGAGCAAACTCAATAAGCTCTGTAGAACTGTTTCCGTCCTCATCAAAGAACTTCAAATTGATAGAGTTATTATCTGTATTAGATTTTCCACAAATTGTAATAGAAACAGCACCTTCTTCACCAAAGTCCATATGGGAAAAATCAAGATTTACATTGTTACCAATGCCTTCAACAGCCGAATCAGTTTTCTTAAAGCTGTCACCAACAATATCATCTGCATCCAAAGCCCGTAATTTAGACAGTGCTTTTAATGTTTTATCAAAATAGAAGCCATGGAACTCTAGTGTATATGGAAGCACCACAGAAATTGTATGAACGCCAAACAATCTTTTGTTCAAAATAAATACATTTTCCGAGAAAGTATTATAAATAGATTCATGCTTATAAATAAACTTACCTAAACAAGTTCCTTCATCACTGGCAACAGCACCACCATCTCTTGTAGTACCAACCCCAGGTTTTCCATCCCAAACTTCCACTGGCAATTCTGTGTCAAAACTGAAGATTGGAATATGAATTGTATCTGCTCCATCATTACCAAAATCAACCTTGTCAAAACTAATCCAGCAAGGACTAGATTTTCTAGTAGAAACACCACTTTCCAAGCTTACAAATGGTTTTTCTTTTCCAGCTTCCCAATCACTAAGACGGCAGCCTTCTATCAATGCATAAGGATTAAGTTTTGGATTACCAATGCCCTCAACAGTAAAGTTCAAATCACTAATAACTTCATCCAACTTGCTTCCATTTTTTGCTGTACAACGCAAAATGCATTCACCATCACAAACCGCTTTAATAAAAGCAGTCTCAACACCAGAACCAATGCCTGTTCTATCATTTACAGAAATAAAATCGCTGGAAACACATTCTTTTAACACAGGATTCCACATAATTTCTTTAATAGAAGCATTTTCTGGCAGAACCTTGGCAGTAACCTTTACCATTGGATTATTTTTATCCAGCAAAGTTCCGCCCTCACAAATAATTTCAATTTTTCTGGTAGGAACAAAATCTTCCATAGCGTGAATAGCATTATAAGGAGCTACAGAAGACCATTTATATCCATCATATTTAATAGAACAATTTGGCATATCCTTGCTGGCTGCTGTTACAACAAAACTTGGCCGTCCATTTTTTCCCCGCTTTCCACGAATAATTGCTACCAGTCTATTAGAAAAAAGTTTTCTTGTATGAGAAACGCCACCTTCCGAAACATATTCGTCATAATCTGTAGAATCACCATTATCAAGACCTACCAGTTCTCCATCTCCAGTAACATTAATAGTGATATAGTTGCGGGCATTTTCTACCAAAGTTCCATTTTTATCTGCTGTCATTACATCAACAAAAAACAGATTTCCCGTATCCTCAGTCTCTGGCTTTAAAATAATTTCTGCAGGATCTTCAAAAGAACGCTTACTGTCGCTGGCCACTTCCCTTCCATTTTCATCATAACCAACAGCTTTAATTTCCCCCTTTGCATAAGGAAGCTGCCATTTTCCAAAAGGTTCAAGTCCATCTTTATGATTTAGAATCTGTTTACCCAACGATTTTCCATTAAAGAAAAGCTCCACCTGTTCAGCATTGGTATAGGCCTTTACATCAATAATCTGTCCTTCATTCCAATCCCAATAAGGCAAAAGGTGAACAAAAGGTTCGGCTTTTTTATAAGCCCATTCAGATTTATAAAGATAGAAAGTGTCTTTTTCAAATCCCGCTGTATCAATCTGTCCAAAATAAGAGTTTTTTGTATGATATGGAGTTGGTTCACCAATATAATCCCAGCCCGTCCAAATAAATTGACCCGCACTAAAAGCACAATCTCTATCATTAGCAATAACCGTCTGAGTGTTTGCACAGCCCCAGGTTGTAGTACAGTTACCAAGAGTTGAACATTGGCCATCGCTAAAAGTTACCAGCTTTAAAGAATCCGGGAAGTGATAAATACCACGGCTTTGAACTGTAGAGCTGGTTTCCGAACCATAAATCTTCCATTCTGGATATTTTTCGTGATGTTCATTATAAAGTCGTTCCAGGTAATTATAACCAACTACATCAATTTCTGCCGCACAATTCTGGGCTCCCTCGCTCATCATATAATTAGAAGCAATTGTTATAGGCGCAACCCTTTTTGGATCATGTTTTACCACATAAGAATAAAGTTTCTTTGTAATTTCAAGTCCTTTTCCCATGTGAGTATCATATATTTCATTTCCAATAGACCACATCAACAAACAAGGATGATTTCTATCTTTTCTTACCCAAGAAGCAATATCTCTTTCAGACCAGTCGTTAAAATAATTACCATAATCAAAAGGAGTTTTTGGTTTTTCCCACATATCAAAAGCTTCGTCGTCAATCAGCAAACCCATTTCATCAGCAAGATTCATAAAAGCCTGAGTTGGAGGATTATGAGAACAACGAACTGCATTTACACCCATATCCTTTAGCTTATTAAACTGACGGCGCAATGCATTTACATCAAAAGCGGCTCCTAAAGCACCTAAATCATGATGCTGGCACACACCATTAAGCTTAATTTTTTTTCCATTTAATAAATAACCTTCATTCTTATCAAAAACCGAATATTTAAAACCACAATTCTGAGTAATTTCATCTATAACAGTATTGTCTTTGTCCAAAAGTTCAACTTTTATTTTATAACAATAAGGATTTTCCACATCCCAAAGCTGAGGATTTTCTATAACAAAAGATTCTTCTGCCTTAAAAAGCTGATTTTCCCCAAGAGCACAAACATTTTTTCTAAGGTAATCACCTTCTTCTTTTTGCATTTCCACTGGCTGAACAAACTTTTCACTTTTATATTTCAAGCCACAATCTGCATCATAAATAGAAACAGTTACTGAATGTCCACAACAATTTCCCGCAACTTCCGTTTCAACAGAACAATTCCATTTTCCCCGCAATTCCTGTGGATTTTCTGGAGTAAAACTAACATAAAGTCCATCTGTTGGAATAAAAACTTCCGGCTTGTTAATAAGATAAACATCTCTAAAAATACCAGCTCCTGAATACCAGCGAGTGTTACAATTTTGATAAACCGCAATAACCTGAATCTGATTTTCTCCAGACTTAACAAACTTTGAAATATCAAACTCAAAGGTGGAATAACCATATTTCCATTCACCAGCCAGCTGACCATTTACCCAAACGGCGCTGTTCATATAAACGCCTTCAAAACGAACCGAAATGTGACGGCCCAAAACCTCTTTTTCTTCCAGCGTAAAGGATTTTTTATAACAACCCACACTGTTTTTATACAAATCCTTAACATGACTGATCATCCAATCATGAGGAACTCGTACAGCTTTATAATTCTGTTCCTGAGCAATTTTATAAAAATCAACAGGCAAAAAGAAGTGAGGCTTGCCATCCTCATACATAGAATCTCCAGCCAAAGGAACTTCTGCAAACTGCCAATCATCATTAAAAAGCGAAATCATTTTCTACCTGCCTTAAATTGCATATTTTATAAGCCCAACTTGAACTCATAGCATTTCATTTAAAATAAAAAAGGGCCAGATAATCCCAAGCACAGCTCTAATCGCATACCGTTGCTTCGTTCCCGATCTGGCGGGGTTTTGCGAAAGACACTTGAAGGGCATCTGGCCCATTTCGGAAAGACGGGGATTCGAACCCCGGATACCATTTCTGGTATGCACGCCTTCCAAGCGTGTACCTTAAACCACTCGGACATCTTTCCAGATGACACTATTTAAAAGTTACTATTTATTATAAAAACTGTCAAGGTAAAGACCAGACTACAGCTATGCAAATTCAGTAAATTCATACATAAGTTAATAAATTTAAATTTTCCATTTTTAAATTATTATTGTATAATGTTATTACTATGTTAGAAATTTTGAATGACCAAGATTTTGAGAAATTCCGCAAATTAATTTACAATGAAAGCGGAATCACTTTTTCTGCTACAAACAGATCTATTCTCGACAGTCGCATTAAGGAGTTATTGCGTAAAAAGAATCTAACTACTCCATCTGAGTACTACTCTATTGTTACTCGCAGCCCAGATGAAATGAAGGAAATGTTGGATTCCATAACAACAAACCTTACTCGATTTTTTAGAAACCAGCCTCATTTTGACGCTCTTATAAATTATGTTATTCCACAGGTTATTGCCAACAAGAAGGCAGGCGGTGGACTGGCAGACAGAAGAATCCGCATTTGGAGTGCCGGTTGTTCTACAGGAGAAGAACCTTTAACTATTGCTATGATTATGAAAGAAGTTCTTCCTCCAGGTTATACCTTCCAGATTACAGCTTCTGATATTTCATTAAAATCATTACTGGTTGGACAAACAGGTTTTTATTCAGACCAAAAGGTTGATGGAATTCCTGCTAACTATCTTCAAAAGTATTTTACAAAAGTTCCTGGAGGTTATCAGGCAAATAAGGAAATCTTGGATACCATTCACTTTGACTATCACAACTTAAAGAATGATTCCGGGGCAAGAAACCTTGACATTGTTTTCTGTCGAAATGTTCTTATTTATTTTGATGAGCCAGCCCAGCTTGCTGTTATCAACCGATTCTATGATTCTATGGCACCTCATTCATATCTGTTCATAGGACATTCGGAATCTCTTTTTGGTATGAAAACTCCTTTTGAGTTCTTGAAAACCCAATGGGCTTGTTTGTACCAGAAAAATAAAAAATAAATTATTACTCCTGCAGGCAAGTTTGCTTGGTGTAATTAGAACTTTAACTTATTAGGTGAAGCTATTATGGAAGATATTTCAGTTTTAATATGCGATGATTCTGCATTAATGCGAAATCTAATTGGTCGCATTATTGATGATACATACGGTATTTCTGTTCTTGCAAAAGCAGAAAATGGACAAGACTTATTGGAAAAATTAAAAACCTATAAGCCAGATGCTATCCTTTTGGATATAGAAATGCCAAAAATGACTGGTGTTCAATTTCTTGAAGAAAGAAAAAGACAGGGAATTGATGTTCCAGTTGTAGTGCTTTCAAGTATTGCAACAGAAGGTGCTGCAGTTACAATGCGTTGTTTGGAATTAGGAGCTTCGGACTTCATTACAAAGCCAGGTGGTTCTTCAATTTCTCTCAATATTGCTGATGTTTCTACTGAGATTATAGAAAAAATCGCTTCTTACGGTGGAGATTATGCCCGCAAAAAAGGCAAAACCGTTCGAGATGCCGATTATTTCTCTCATCAGATTAAATTAAAAGAAGCTGCCCGTCTTATTGCCAAGAAAAAAGGTGAAGACGCTACAAAAAGCATTGCTTTAACCGAAAAAGATGTTCAGGCACTTTCTTCTTGGAAACCAACTGTAGCAAAAAAGCCAAGCGTAATAGTTCCAACCGCTAAATCTGGTAAAATCGAAATTATTGCTATTGGTATTTCTACTGGAGGACCTAATGCCCTTAGAGAAGTCTTTAAAAACCTTGATCCGCAATTAAAGCAGCCAATTTTGGTTGTTCAGCATATGCCTGCGGGTTTTACTACAGAGTTTGCCGAAAGTTTAAATTCAATCTGTCCTCTTACAGTTACAGAAGCAAGAGATGGTGAACCTATTTTAAGCGGTCACATTTACATTGCTCCTGGAGCCTATCACATTTATGTTTCTCATCGTACAATTGGCAATGTAATCAGATTGTCTCAAGACGATCCAAGAAATGGCCACAGACCTTCTGCTGATGTTCTTTTTGAATCGGTTGCAAATGTTTATGAAAACCGCGCCCTTGGTATAATTATGACTGGTATGGGACGAGATGGTGCAGCTCAATTGGCAGAAATGCGCAAAAAAGGTGCATGGACTATAGGTCAAGATAAAGATTCTTCTATTGTTTATGGAATGCCAAAGGTTGCCTACGAATTGGGAGCCGTTCAAAAGCAGGTACCATTAACAAAAATTGCCAACGAAATTAACACTATGGCAAAAGAACATTTATATTCTTAATAAAACAAATATATAAAAATGCCACTGAGATATTCAAAGCCTTGATTCCATTTCAAACAGTTCAAAGCTTTTTACAAAACTAAATCTCAGTGGCATTTTTTTTATTCCTTCTTCATTCCATTTACAAAACTATTAGAAATCTCCAAAGTTTTTGCGTCTTTTATTATTTCGTTGTTTTCATACTTCCTGTAATTTTATTTTTTTATCTGTTTAATCTTTTTCTGAACTTCTTCCACCCCAAAACGATTTCCCAGTTCACTATAAGTGTCTTTTAGATTCAAAAGAGCGTCCATATAATAAGGATTCAAAAAAACTGCCTGCTCAAAAAGTTCAGAAGCTTTTTCGTATTCCTCTTTTTGAAAATAAGACACTCCCCAAAGATTCCAGAAACGAGGATTTTCTTCATCAAAACCAAGACTTTCATAAGCTAAATCTGCCGCTTCATCAATCTGTTTTAAACTAATATAAATTGTTCCAAGGCTTTCAATGGTATCCGCATCATAAGGATTCAATTCATAAGCCTTTAACAATGCATTTTTAGCTTTTCCCAATTCTCCCAAATCTCTATAAGCAACTCCCAAATTGTACCACAAAAAAGCATTTTCCCCATCTATAACAAGGGCCCGCTTCAAACAGGCAATAGCATCTTTAAAATTGCCGTCAGAAATTAAATGAATTGCATGATTATTTAATTGTTCAGGTTTTTCTACCATTTTATCCTCTGTAGTTCAGATTAAAAACAATACTACACTTTCTAAAACTATGCATTAAATTATAACTTTATTTTAGAGATATGAAAAGTTTGTATTTTTATGCTAAACTTTTTCTCAAGAGGTTAATGTGAAACTGATTTGTGGACCAATGGCAACAATCAGCCACCCAGCTTTTAGAATATTGATAGAAAGGTTTGGTTGTTGCGATGAATATTTTACAGAAATGATAAATGCGGGAACACTTTTAACTGGCGGTCCTTTTGAAAAGTTCTATCTTGATGCAACTCCAGTTCCTCAAAAAATTGTCTGGCAATTAACAGGAAAAAGCAACCCGCTAATGATTTCAGCAGCGGAACAATTGGTAGAATTACCAGGCATTGGCCTTGACCTAAACATGGGTTGTTCTGCTCCAGACATCTATCGTTTTGGTGCAGGCATTGCATGGATGTTAAAGCCCCTTTCAGAAACTCAAGAAATGGTTCGAGGTGTAAAAAAAGTTATTGAAAATCACAATTCTAATACTGGCAATCATAAAAGATTAAGCGTAAAACTCCGTCTTGGCGATGAAGATTTTACCGACCAAGGCTTTTATGATTTTTGTGATATGTTAATAAGCGAAGGCGTAGAACAATTAACTCTACATCCTCGTACAAAAAAAGAAAAACTGTCTCGTCCCCCAAGATATTTTTATTGCGAAGAACTTTGTAAGCGTTATCAAAAGGATGGCATTTCTATTATCTTGAATGGAAATATAACCAATGCTGCCAGTGCTCAGAATGCCATAACAAAAGCACCTTCTGTAGATGGGATTATGATTTCCCGTGCCGCTGTTGAAAAGCCATGGATTTTTTATCAGTTGAACCAAGCATTAAATATTGGTGAAACTGCCCCAAAAGATTCCAACCAACCAATTGATTTTTTGGAATTGGTACTTAATTTTATTGATGATGTTGAAAAATATCAGCCAAAAGAGTTCTGGAAAACCCGACTTCAGCGATTTTTTACTTATTTTAGTAATAATTTCCAGTTTTCTCATTACGCTCAAACTCAATTTCTAAATGCCAAAGATAATGAAGATTTAAGAAACCGACTGTCGCTTTTTTTTGAAAAATGTCCTGATGAACGGTATTTTTCAATTTAAAATCCTTTATAAGTTCAAAAAAAAGGTTATAATGTCTTATGTAAGAAAGTGTCAAAGAGTACGATGACCACTCTACTTAAACTTTTTAGGCAGCCATTACTAATTTAAAAACACAACTAAGGTGCGGAGTTTTTTATGGAAATAAATCAGGAAAAATTATTTTATAAAGAAAATAAAACCTCACAAACTGGTACAAGTCAAAGTTCATCTTCTTCGAACAATGGAAATAATACAAAAGAACAAAATTATCTTGGAAAAAAGATTTTTTTTGTAAATCCTTCTATTGAAGTGGAACGAAAAGTAATTGAAACATTAATAGAACGAGAATATGAAGTTTATATAATTCGTGATTTTAGAGATGTAAAGGGAGTGCTAAAAAAATATCCAGATTCAATTTGTTTAATAAATGCAGATAAGATGCCTTCTTTAAATGAACTTTTTAATTTTGTAAAGTCTTTTTCTGGAGACCCAGTTCTTTCTACTTCAAAACTTGGTATTTATTCTTCCAGAGCGGGACTAGCAGAAAAAAATAATTTTCTTTCAAATCTGGATCTTCCTTGTGGATTCCTTTTAACCAATGAACTTTTAGGCCATTTTAGTAAAGTTATTTTCGACACACTTGATCAGTTCAATGCTAAGGGGCGCCGACAGTATCTTCGTCTAGATGCAAGTTCTTTGGACAATGTTATGGGGTACATTTCTACAGGCGATAAAATGTATTCCTTTAAAATTGATAATATTAGTTCTGTTGGTTTTGCATGTACCTGCAAAGGTGACCTCTCTTCTATTTTGACCAAAAACTCCCTTATGAACGAAGTTACATTGATGTTGGGAAGAAAATCTCTAACCTGCTCCGCTGTAGTTTTTGATGCAAGAATTAAAATTGATGGAAAATTAAGTGCAGTTCTCTTATTTACTAAGGCAACAGGAGTTGAAACACGACAGGAAATAAAAAACTTTGTAGTAGACACTCTTCAAGCTCAGATTGATCAGGTTATTATTTCGGTACCAACAGATTTACTCGATTATACTGAACAATACCACCAATAATTTTGTTTTTTTTATTCCTTTCCACTTGATTATTTTACTCATTTCGATGTATCTTAATAGAAACAACGGGGAATTAGCTCAGTTGGCTAGAGCACCGGCTTTGCAAGCCGGGTGTCAGGGGTTCAAATCCCCTATTCTCCACAATTTTTTCAAAAAAAAGAGTTGTCCAAGAAGTACGAATTATGCTGAACTTATTGGGCAACTTTTTTATTTTAAACAAAAAAAGGCAGATTGAAAACAACCTGCCTGAATATTTCTTTTAAGTAAACCTAACAGAAATTAGATGTTATCAATAACATTGGCAACGACAATCTGCTTTAAGAATGTAGACCAAGAAAAGTCTTCACCAACTAAAGTGTAAGCATTAGCTGTGTGTTTGCTGAGTGCAGTTGGACAACCTTCATCATAGGCTTCTGCATTTTTTCCAATATATGTAAGATAAATAGCCAACCAAAGTTTATCATTTACTGTAACATTTTCTGTAGCTGCAGAAATTGGTTCTCCAGGTGCAAAAGTCTTAATTGCAACAGGATTAACTCCACTAGCCACATCACCAAAAACAGATTGAATCTCACTTGCACTTGGATTTGCATTTTCGACATCTGGAAGAACTACAAATGTAAGACCTTTGCCTATAGTTACATCAGTTCTCATAGATTTATGAGTATAACCTGTATCCGAATAGAAAGCCCAAACCTGAACCATCATTTTCTTTCCATCGGAATATTCAAACTCTTTGTCAAAAACATACCATTCATCTTTTGGTATAATTTCACTTACAAGATTACCTAACAAGTCGCAACCAAATAAAAATAATGTACTAAATAAAATCAATGCAGCAGTTAAAATTTTTCCCGCTCTTTTCATAGAAACTCCTAAAAATATGTAATTTTAAAACGATTTTATAATAAGCAAATAAAGTATATAGCACGGAAATAACTTTGTCAAAAAACAATATTTATAAATATTTCCTTACACTTCTTTCCATCGTCCTGCGCTTAAGTCTTCTGGCAATTCATACGAATCTAGTTTTATTCTATGAAGTTTTACTACCTCATTTCCCACCGCAAGAAACATTCTTCTAATCTGATGAAACATTCCCTGTCTTATAGTAACACGGCATTCATTTTCAGATAAAAACTCAATTTCCGAAGCTTCTGTAATTTGTTCGGGGGCCTTTTTTTCTGGAGGAAGCACCATTGGTCTGGAAAAAATGTCTATAATTTTCAACTGTTCTTCTGGCGACACCGGATTTTTCAAAGTAACCACATATACTTTTTCTTTTTGAAAAGCAGGATCTGTAAGCTTATGAGAAAAATCTCCGTCATTTGTAAAAATAATCAAGCCGGAACTGTCACAATCTAAGCGCCCCACCGTATGCAATCTTTCGCCCCGTTTAGCTTGCATCAAAGCCTGATACTCTTTAGGCAGCAATTCATACACAGTTTTATGAGAATCGGAAACTGCCGAACAAACATAACCCACAGGTTTATTCATCATTATGTAGATTTTTTTTCTGTTCTGCACCACTGTTACGCTCCCAAAAGACTCCATCTCTATAACCTTGAATTACTTTGTCTTTTTCGGCTAATGCCAGTCTTTTTTCCGCCAGCATTGCATATTCTTCATTCAGTTCAATGCCACAATAATTTCGTCCCAGTTTTTTTGCCACAACCGATGCCGTTCCACTTCCTAAAAATGGATCAAAAACTAAATCGCCTGGTTTGGAAGAAGCCAGCACCAATTTTGCATACAATTTTTCTGGTTTTTGGGTAGGATGATCTGTATTTTCTGGCATTGACCAAAAAGGAATAGAAATATCATCCCAAAAATTAGAAGGATAAGTAAGCCTGAAATTGCCTTCTTCCGTTTCGTTCCAATCTTTTGGTTTTCCATCTATTTTGTAAGGTGCAATAACCCGCCTTTTTTGTTTTACAGCTTCCACATTAAAATAATAATCCGAAGCATTTTTAACACCAAACCAGATATCTTCCATTCCATTCTTCCAGTTTGATTTTGCACCTCGTCCTTTTTCCCGTTGCCAGGTAATTCTATTTAAAACTGTAAGTTCTTTTTCCATAGCCCGTTGCAAAGAAGAAGTACATTTCCAATCCCCACAAAGATAAAGACTTCCATTTTTTTTAAGCTTTTTACAAACCAAAGGAAACCAGCTTTCAAGATATTCATCATACGCTTGGGAAGAACGGGCATTGAAGGTTGTTCCATTAAAGTTTTTTGTAAGATTGTAAGGAGGATCAATAATTATTAAGTCTGCAAACTCATCAGGAATATATTTTAAAGTTTCTATAACATCGCCATTAATTGTTTTATTAATAAAACAACTGCCTTTTGCTAAAGATTCAGCAGGTTCCTTTTCCAGATTCTGTACTTTTACCAGCTTTTTTTGTAATTCAAAAATTTCATTTTCCTGTAAACATAAAGTTCTGTTTCTGCCAGCTCGCTCTTTCTTTTCCATAATTGTTTTAAGAATACCATATAGTCTAAAACTATCCAATTGGAAATTAAAAGTATTATGTCTGGGGCCGGTATGGAGGGGGCAGCGAAGCTGGCGTACGAAGTACCGTCCGTAGGTAAGCCCGGAACACCGGAAAGTGGTTTGCCTGAAAGCCTTGTAAACCAAGCTGCATATAGAAAAAACAAGCTTCCCCCAAGTTAAAAATTACTAAGAAAATCTTTTTTTTCTCCAAAATAGTGGTATAATTTACTAATAAAAAAACGCAATATGACAGTTTGCCATTAAAAAAGCGTATATTAAAAAGGAGGCTCAATATGACAAATAAAAAAGCTATTGAATCATTAAAGCAGATTAGAACTTATACTGCGGCCGGATTGCTTGATGTTATAGACTACATCATTCAAGTTCTCGAGAAATTGGAAAAAGAAGGGATTACAGATCCTCTTAACACAGATTTCAAAAACTTAAAATAAATTTTAAAATCTAAGGAAAAAATTATGGTAGGTACATTTTGGTCTTTGGTGCCAGCAATTGTTGCTATTGCTTTGGCTTTAATCACAAAGGAAGTTTATTCTTCACTATTTATTGGAATTGTAATTGGCGCTGTTTTTTATTCAATTGATGGAGCGCTTGGATTTGGTGGTTTCTTATCTCACCTTTTTGGCGACGGTCTGGTTGCTTCTATTGCAGACGGATACAACATTGGAATTTTAATCTTTATGGTTATTTTAGGAACAATGGTTGCACTTATGAATAAAGCAGGTGGTTCTGCTGCATTTGGAAACTGGGCTAAAAAACACATTAAATCAAAGGTTGGCGCTCAGTGTGCAACAATTCTTCTTGGAATCATGATTTTTATTGATGACTATTTCAACTGTTTAACTGTAGGTTCTGTTATGAAACCTGTTACAGATAAATATGGCGTTTCAAAAGAAAAACTTGCATATCTTATTGATGCAACTGCCGCTCCAGTTTGTATTATTGCTCCAATTTCTTCTTGGGCAGCCGCTGTAGCCGGATTCGTTACTGAAGGTGAAAATGGTATTGCTCTTTTCTGTAAAGCTATTCCTTTCAATTTCTACGCTCTGCTTACATTGGTAATGATGTTCGCTATGGTGTTTATGCGTTTTGAATATGGAACAATGTCTAAATACGAAGAAGCATTGGAAATTATGAACGAAGGTAAAGAAGCCGAAGCTGAAGAAACAAAAGGTTCTGTTCTTGATTTGGTTCTTCCTGTAGTTGTTTTAATTATTCTTTGTGTTATTGGAATGGTTTATTCTGGTGGAATCTTTGATGCAGAATCTGAAGCCTATGGAAGATTTGCTGTAGCATTCTCTCAGTCAGATGCTTCTGTTGGTCTTGTAATTGGTTCTACAGGTGCTTTAATCATAACTGTTATTTATTATATGATTAGAAAAGTTTTGAACTTTAAAGACTGTATGGGTTGTCTCCCAGATGGTTTCAAAGCTATGGTTCCTGCAATTTTAATTCTTTGTCTTGCTTGGACACTTAAAGGCATGACAGATTCTCTTGGAGCTAAAGATTATGTTGCTAGCCTGGTTGAAGGTTCTGCTGCTGGTCTTAAAATGTTCCTCCCTGCAATTATCTTTATTATTGCTTGTCTCCTTGCTTTTGCTACAGGTACTTCTTGGGGAACTTTTGGTATCTTAATTCCAATCTGTATTGCAGCATTCCCAGAAGGTGCAATTCGCATTGTTTCAATTTCTGCTTGTATGGCTGGAGCTGTTTGTGGTGACCACTGTTCTCCAATTTCTGATACTACAATTATGGCTTCTGCAGGTGCTCAATGCGACCATGTAAACCATGTTTCAAGTCAGCTGCCTTATGCAATTACAGTTGCAGTAGTTTCTTTTGTAACTTACATTGTTGCAGGTCTTACATTGGGTCTTGGTATTGTTGCCAGTGGAATTATTTCTTGGGTTGTAGGTTTAGCACTTATGTTGGCAACTTTGATTATTATTAAAAAGAAGTTTGCTAAAAAAGCTGCATAAAATATTAGTAATATAAAGGGGAAAGCCGGTAGATTGTAAAGTCAAGTGCAACAAAAGACTTCATAAGGTGT
>JAKSTL010000059.1 GCA_024402595.1 Treponema sp.
CTTCGTTCACTGCCGCTCGCATCCCTGCTCGCTCTTCCTCCCTGTTCGGTCGGCGTTCACTTCGGTACTCGGTTCGAAATCTATTGTTAAAAAAATAAAGCCGATTCCCGGACTCGAACCAACCCCTTCTGTCGCAGACCTCCTGTCTGCTCCGCCAGGGCGCCTTCGTTCGCTTACGCTGGCATCCTTGCCAGCTCTTCCTCCCTCTTTGGTCGGCGCTCACTTCGTTAGTTGGTTTAAGTCCGACCTTTCGAATCTTGTTAAATAAAAAAAAGCCGATTGTCGGACTTGAACCAACTACCTGCACGTTACGAGGGTGCTGCTCTACCAGGTGAGCTAAATCGGCAAAAAAATATTTGAATTGAGTTTTGATATATAAAAAGAATGTGTAGAAGAAGTTAGCGGTTGGCGTTGCCGCTTCGAGTATCGTACATTCGTTTCATATCATTGATATTGTTTACAATAATGTAACTGTCATAAACTTCAATCTTTCGTTTTTCAATAAGTTTATTTACTTCTTCGTGAGTTACATCAAGAGACAAACCTGACCAATGGGCAATATCCGATAAAGTAACATTGTATCGGCGAACTTTTTCTGCAGGATTTGCCACCGGATTCATTTCATCCAACATCAAGAATACATCCGCAAGTCTTGCCTGCAAATCTTTTATAACAAGTATTCTAAATCTTCGCTTCTGATCATAAATACGCTTACAGAAAAGCTTAAGCAAAACCAAAGCAATCTGAGGATTTCCTGTAATCAAAAGTTCAAAGTTTTCTTTGTTGAACTCAAGACACTTAACATGACCGCTGGCCATACAAGTTGCAGAACGAGGTGAATTATCCAAAATAGCCATTTCACCAAAGAACTCACCAGGTTTTAGAATATCAAGATTCTTTAATTGACCATTTACACATTTTACAAGCTGAACCCTTCCACTCTGAATCAAATAGAAAGAATCTCCAGGTTCATATTCTGCAATAATTACCTGATCAGGTTCATATTCTTTTGCAAATCGTTCAAAAGCAGGAAGTGCAAATAATTTTAAAGAAGAAGAGTCGCTGGTTCCAGAATCTACAACCTCTCTTCCTCTATGAGAAGCCGCAAATCTTTCCTTACGCATTTTTGAATCTGCATAAAGTTTTGCAACCTCTTCCCGCTTTGGAGTGTTTGGATATCTTGTTAAAAATTTTAAATACACATCACAGGCAGAACGATACTGTTCATCTTCGTAGAAACTTTTTGCTACAGAAAGCATACCAGACTGCTGATCAGCCACTGTATTATTTAAAATCGATTCTGTTTTTTTATGTATCTGTCTAAGCTGATTTGAGAAAACTCGTAACATTTTCATAATCAACTGTTTATTGTTACTAAACAGAACTTCAAACTCTTGAACAGTCAATGCAACTGCTACTGTAGGAACTAAAGCTGTAGCTGTTTCTTCACGGGCAAAATGTCCCAATGCCGATTTTACACCAAAGAACTCACCGCTTTTAACCTGTTCTGCTACAGGCTGGCCAGTTTCAATATCTGTGCTAGATAAGAGAACAGCACCTTGTTGCATAATGAAAATTCGATCATCCCTGTCTCCGGCAAAATAAATTACGGAGCCTTTAGTATATTGCATGGCTTTTGGCATAAATCCAGTCGTCTCCTAAAATAGAGTTAGAGTAATTATATCACAAGTGTTTAAAATATGCTATTCTAAATATCATGATTGATTTACATGTTCACACAACTTCTTCTGACGGACAGTATACACCAACCCAGATTTTCGAAAAAGCGTCCGAAAAAAACATCAAGGTTATGGCTATTACCGACCATGATACAGTTGCGGGCCTTGAAGAAGGCAAAATCGCCGCAGAAAAACAAGGAATTACTTTTGTGCCGGGGGTAGAGCTTAATATCAATTTTCCAACAGGAGAGTTTCATCTTCTTGGTTTAGGACTAAAAAACATTTCTCCTTCATTTACAGAAATTATAGAAACCCTTATTAAAAACAGAACTCTTCGCAATGAAGAAATTATTCACAAAATGCAGGCAGATGGCGTAAACATTACTTTAGAAGAAATAATCCAAGATTTTCCAAACACAGTTTTAGGCAGACCTCACTTTGCAGCAGAACTTGTAAAAAAAGGAATTGTAAAAAATCGTCAGACTGCTTTTAATAAATATCTGGCAAAAGGTAGGCCATGGTATGTAAATCGTGTTGGTTCCAATTTAGACGAAGCTATTCAGGCAATTAAAGATTCCGGTGGAGTTCCTATTGTAGCTCATCCTATGTCTCTCTACCTTTCCTGGGGAAAACTACCTGACACGCTTCAAAACTTTTATGATCGCGGAGTTCAAGGCATTGAAGCTTTTCATCCGGGAGCAAGAGTTACAGAATGTTTAAGACTGGAAGAATTAGGAAGAAAAATTGGTTTTATAATTACAGCAGGTAGCGATTTTCATGGAGAAAAAATCCGTGGCGACCGAAAATTAGGTCATACTTGCGGTGATAAAAAAATAGATGATAAAATCTGGGAAGATATAAAGGAGATTATTTTATGACATTGTTACAGAGTATATTATTGGGAGCATTACAAGGACTTGCAGAGTTTCTGCCAATTTCTTCATCAGGACACTTACAACTTGTTCAAACTTTATTTGGACTGGAAGAAGTTCCTCTTTTATACGATGTTTTCCTTCATCTTGCTACACTACTGGCAGTTGTAATTTATTTTTGGCCAAAAATCTGGACTTTATTAAAATGCTTTGGCAGATGGATTACAAAAAAGCCAGCCGCTCCAGAAACCGACGATTTGCTTTGCGGAACAGACGAAGCTGGTAGAAAAACAATCATTGCAATTATTATTTCCACTATAATCACTGCCGTTCTTGGAGTAGTAACCAGCAAACTTATTCCAGAAATGCCAATAAAAGTAGTTTGCGCAGGATTTATTGTAACCTCAGCATTACTTATAATTTCTTCACTTCTTGAAAAACATCAGAAAAAAGCAAAAGCATTAAAATCAACAGAGGAAGTTCCTGTAAAAAAAGGAATCTCCGTTATACAGTCAGTTGTAATTGGATTTATGCAAGGCATTGGAACTTTACCAGGCATAAGCCGCAGTGGTTCAACTATTGCAGGTGCTCTTTTTAGTGGTGTAGACAGAAGCATTGCCGGAGATTATTCCTTTATTGTTTCAATTCCTGCAATTTTAGGAGCATTTATTCTAGAATTAAAAGATTTAGGTGAAGTTTCTTCTTCTATTGGCGCCATTCCAGTTATTGCAGGTTGTATTGCTGCCTTTATAGTTGGTTATATTTCCCTTGCTCTTTTAATGAAAATTGTAAGAAAAGGAAAGCTGGAATGGTTTGCAGCTTATTTAATTCCAGTTGCAATTCTAGGATTTATATTTTTCTAACGCAAAATGAAGAAAGTTTTTTCAAATCCTGCCCAATTAGAAAAAATTGCCAAGGAACACTTTTCTATTCCCGACTTTCTTATGATGGAAAATGCGGCCTCTTCCATGGCAATCTTTATTCAGGCGAAAACAAACCAGCAAAATCTGCACCACCCAAAAGTTTTAATCCTTTGCGGAAAAGGAAACAACGGTGGTGATGGTTATGCTTTGGCAAGACTGATTTGCCATTTTGCAGATGTAGTTTTATACAGAATACAGCCACCTGTTTCTCCCGAAGCCCTTGCACAGGAAAAAATGTGCATAAACCTAGGAATTAGTTTTTTTCAATGTTCAGATTCATCCTCGCAAGAAAATCTCTTTTCCACAACCTACGACTTTATTGTAGACTGCATTTACGGAACCGGATTTAAAGGCGTCCTTTCCCCAGATATAAAAAAACTTTTAGATTTAGCCAACTCAACTTCTGCTACAAGAATAGCCTGTGACATTCCTTCTGGATTATATTTCAATGCCCACTACACTATTTCTATGGGAGAATACAAATCTGTTTTTTATTCAGATCTGGCAAGAAATGTTTGTGGAAAAATAATTATTGCAAACCTTGGGTTACCACAAAACAAGTTTGAAGAAGGTCTGTCCCCAGATTTTTGGCTTTTAGAAAAAGACGATGCGGAATTACCTTTCAGAAAAAATAAAGCTTCTCATAAAGGAACTTACGGTCACACAGTAGTTTTTGCAGGAGAAAAAGCGGGTGCCGGAATAATTGCCGCAACCTCTGCAATAAACTTTGGAAGCGGACTTACCAGCATTTTGGCAACAAAAGCATCTAACTTAAATCAATTTAAAATTAGCCCAGAGCTAATGATTTGCGAATCAATTCCACCAAAAACCACATCCATAGTTTTAGGCCCTGGCTTTTCTTTTAATAATTTTGATTCGGAATTATACAACAGTTTTTTACATTGGGCGCAAAGCACTCCAAACCCAGCCATTGTATTGGATGCAAGCATTTTTTCTGCACCAGAATCAGTTTTACTTTTAGAAACATTAAACAATCTTTCAAATGCCCGAATTATTCTAACACCACACCTATCCGAATTATCAATATTTTTAAAAAATCTTTTTGAAAACGCCACAAAGACCAATTGCCTGAACCGAATAATAATGAACTTTGCTTCTCAATTTACTGAAGATTTTAAAACGGAAACCTATTTTTCTGTAAAAAATCTTGCAAACTCCGTTGAAATAAAAAAGCAGGCTGGAATATTATTAAATGAATGTTTTCCACAAAGCGCAGTGATTATGAAATCTGCCAATACATTTATTTCTTATAACAAAGAATGCTACATTTGTGCAGATGGAGCTCAGTGCCTTTCTAAAGGTGGCAGTGGAGATGTTCTAGCAGGAATGACAGGAGCCCTTTTAGCCCAAGGTTATGATGTAAAAACAGCTGCTATTACCGCAGTGGAATCTCACGCTCTTGCCGCAACCGCTTTTGGAGAAGATGCTTTTAATCTATCTCCTGAAAAACTAATTCAGGTTTTATTAAGTGAAGTTGGAACAATAAAATAAAAAAAGGGTGTCCAAAAGTATACTGTCAGAAGTCATTAAGTTTTATCAAAACGACCACCTGTTTGTGATGACTTTCAAAAAAAATCATCACAAAATATACAAATTGGATAACCCTTTTTATACTTGCATGAAGAACAAATTATCTAACAATCTTAAAGATTGAAGGACCTATTGGAGCTTCAGCATCGTAGTCATAGTACATAGTAATTACAACCTGTTCCTCTGGAGTTACAGCAACAGGAAGGTCTACAGAAGTTTCAAATGGCTGACCTTTTACAACATCGGTAACCAAAGAATAATCTACCAATGGTTCTTTTTCAGCACTATTAAAACTAAGCTCTGTCCACCAGTTTGCAGCAGCTGAACGGTCAACTAAGCGGCAACGGATTTCTGGAATATTTGTATCACCAGAAGCTTTCCATGTAACGTGAATTGTATCACCTGCTTGTGGCAGATTACCACCGAAAGCATTTGTAATATCTACATAACCTTCGTAGTTGGAAATCAAAGACATATCCTGAGCACCATTTATCCATGGATGATTTGTCTGGATTTCGAAGAATGCCGCATATTTTTCAATAGCAACATTATAAATCTGTGGTCCAACTGGAACTGAATTACCACCTTTTTCTGCGACTGTATCTGTAGAATCTGTTACTCTTTCAAATGTAAGGCTTACAGATTCATTAAGTTTTGGATATTCTGCAGGCTGTTCTGCATAATCATAAACTAAAACAAATGACAGTCCACCTTTTGGCTCATTAACAAGAGTATATGTATAAGTAAACTCAATTGGTGTATCCGCTTTAATGTCAGTAGCAATTTGTTTATTATTTTCTGAATCACTTGTCAAAACCGTCCAATAACTGGCGGCCGCAGAAGTGTCAGCTAAACAACCCGCATACAAAACAGACATGTCTTTATCTACTGTTCCTTTAAAACAGATCTTTACTGTATCTCCAACCTTTGGTCGATCTGCTTTTGTTCTTTTCCAGAAATCAATACTTAACTGATAGTTAGGGCCATACTGATTGTAAGGAATAGTACAGGTTGTACCAGCATCGATAAGATCAAAAGTATACAATCTAGGATGTGCTATTTCTCCAGTTTCTGCTGTAACTTCAACTGAAGGAGTTTCTGGCACTTCCACTGTTTCTGTTGCCTTTGATGCACATCCCGCAAAAATAGTACATGCAACAAAAGCTGTAAGTGCTAAACCAATTAGTTTTTTCATATTTTCTACTCAGCCTTCTTAAGAACTACAGATGTAATTGTAAATGACCAGTTACCCTGCCATGTAAACTGCTGATAACCACCCTGATTGTTGATAAGACGAACACCAGCGAGCTTCTTTTTTACAGAAGAAGTCTTAAGTTTATTAACATCAATCTGGAATGAGTTTCCACCTTCTTCAAAATTGTTATAAAGAATTGGATAAGACTGTGATGAATAGTCAGCGCCATTGTCTGAAGCTGGCTGAATAACAAGCTGACAAGATTCAGCAGGATTGTAATCACCCATTTCGTAAGTAATTTCAATAACAGAATCATCATAAAGGATTCCTGGATCTGTAAGCTTTAACATAAGAGCATGATTGCTGTTTGTTGCACCATCGGCATAATAAATTGTTGTACCATCAATTGTAAATAAATCTGTACCAAAAACTGGTTCAAGAGTATAATCTGTTCCAAGTTCAAGAGTAACTGGACCATCAGGAATAACTCGTTCTACTACTGGTTCTGCTGCAACAGGTTCTGCAGCTTTTTTAGAAGCACAACTAGTTAAACAAGTCAACATAGCAATTGCTGTAACTGTTAATAATAATTTTTTCATTTATAACCTCCACACTTTAAAGTGCATAGTAAAAATTATAATTTTGAAAATTATAAAAACAAGAAAAAAACGCATCTCTTTCCACATTTAAGAAAAATCCCCTAAGAATTGGAGCCTTTTTTGATGTAAAATATTGGAGTACATTGGCGCTTTTCAAAATACAAAATATTTTATCACTGACAACCTTGCTAAAATAATGTATAATTCTTTTTATAGAAAAAAAACACGAGGATTATTATGAAAATTGAAACTAAAGTTTTACATTCAGGATATAAACCAGAAAACGGTGGGCCAGGAACTATCCCTATTGTACAAAGTACAACCTACAGATTTGACAGCTGCGACCATGTAGCCGCTCTTTTTGATAAACCTACCGAGTTTATGTATTCCCGTTTTGCAAATCCAACCTGTGATGCAGTTGAAAAGAAAATTGCCGATTTGGAAGGTGGCGTTGGATGTATGCTTACAACTTCTGGACAAGCCGCAACTTTACTTTCTGTTTTAAACCTTTGTTCTGCTGGCGACAGTTTTGTTGCTTCTTCTTCAATCTATGGGGGAACCATTAATCTTTTTGGATTTACTCTTAAAAAACTTGGTATTGAAGTTATTTGGGTTGATGTAAATGCTTCTTATGACGAAATCTGTAAGGCTATTAAACCAAATACAAAATGTATTTTTGGTGAAACTATTGCAAACCCAGCTCTTACCGTATTCGATTTTGAACTTTGGGCAAAAGCTGCTCACGATAACAATCTTCCATTGATTATTGACAACACCTTTGCTACTCCATATTTATGCAGACCTTTTGAATGGGGCGCAGACATTGTAGTTCATTCCACAACAAAATATATGGACGGTCACGCAGTTCAAGGTGGTGGTGCAATTGTTGATTCTGGTAATTTTGATTGGGAAGCAGCCTACAAAGCTACTGGAAAGTTTGCCGATATGGTTGAACCGGATGAATCTTACCACGGACTAAAATATGTTGCCGATTTTGGAAAAGCTGCCTATATTGTAAAAGCACGAACACAACTTATGCGCGATTTTGGATGCTATCCTGCCGCACAAAGTGCCTTCTATTTGAATATGGGACTTGAAACTTTACCTGTTAGAATGGAACGATATGTGTCTAATGCTACAAAAGTTGCAGAGTTCTTAAAATCTTCAGACAAAATTGCTTCTGTGGCATATCCAGGGCTGGAAGGTGATAAATATTATCAGAGAGCACAAAAATATCTTCCAAAAGGAACTTGTGGTGTAATTTCTATAAGCATTAAAGGCGGAAGAGATGCTGCTGTTCGTTTTATGGATGCTCTTAAACTTTGTTCTGACGAAGTACATGTAGCAGATATTAGAACCTGTGTTCTGCATCCTGCTTCGGCAACACACAGACAATTATCTGATGAACAGCTGGTAGCCGCAGGAATTGACGGCGGTATGGTAAGAGTTTCTGTTGGTCTTGAAAACGTAGACGATATTATTGAAGACCTGAAGCTTGGACTTGCAGCCATTTAATTTTATAAAAAAAATATTTTTCGTTTTTTTCACATTTTCTCATTTTTTGTGATATACTAATGATGATTTTAGTTTATGAAAAATGTTAACTAGGAGTACTTGTGAACAAGCATGATTTTCCACAAATCCACTTTTATGATCAGGATTTCGTAGATATTTACAATAAAACCTGGGCCTGGGTTTCTTCATATTGGTTGAATCCAAAAACTGGTGAACAAGATTCGGAAGGACTTTTCGTTTACCCAGAAGACCAGAAAATGATCATAAATCAATTTGAATCTATTTTTTCCTCATTCTTCCTTGTATATTCAAACAGAAACTTTGATGCTTGTAATAATATTGACTACTTTTATGCCCGCCAGGAAGAAAATGGAGCTATTAGAAGTAAATATGATGTTACAAACGACCAGCCAGTTTTAAATGCTGATAATCCAAATGGAATTGGTCTGCCATTGTTTGCCTGGGCTGAATACAATCTTTACCACAAATCTGCAAATAAACGCAGAATTAAAGATGTTATGCCTTTCTTGCAGAAATATATGGCATGGCTGGATTCTTCTTTTAAACAGGAAAATGGTCTTTATGCCGTTCCTGCGGCAGTTAGTACAATGACTAACTCTCCAAGAGAAAATTGTGTTTATCCTGTAGATTTTAACGCTTGTATGGCCATAAATGCATCTTATATGTCTGCATTGGGCGATATTCTAAATGATAAAGAATTAAGCTTTCAGTACAAAAAAATGTACTTTTCTATTAAGACAAGAATTAATTCTCTTATGTGGGATAATGATACAGGCTTCTATTATGATTTGGATGAAAACCAGAACAAGCTTTCTGTAAAAACCATTGCAGCTTATTGGACTATGCTGGCAGAGATTCCAAATGCCGATAAAGCCGACAGATTGGTTGAGCACCTTAATAATCCAGATTCCTTTGGAACAGAGCATCCATTCCCAACTTTAAGTGCTGATAATCCTCATTTTTCTGAAAATGGCGACGGTTACTGCGGAAGTGTTGCGCCTGCCTTTAACTTTATGGTTATAAAAGGTTTGGAAAAATATGGTCAGTATGAGCTGGCAAGAGAATGTGCAATTCGCCACCTTTACTTTGTTCTTGAAGCAATGATGCCTAATGAAAACAAAGAACCTGGAGATTTGTGGGAAGCCTATTTACCAAACAAAGAAGGAAAAGCAGGTCTTGTGGCAATTCCAGAAAATCAAAACTTCCCAAGAAAACGATATTTGCTTACAACTGCACTTTCTACAATTGCACTTATGATTGAAAATGTCATTGGTCTTTCTATTAGTTTGCCTAGAAAAACTGTAGACTGGATTATTCCAAACCTGGAAATTATGGGAATTGAAAACCTTTCTTTGAAGAGAAACTTAATTACAATTCTTAGTAATAAAAGTAACCGAGGTTGGGAAATCCAGATGGAAAGCGAAAAGTTGTATTACTTTACAATCAATATTCTTGACCAAAAGAAAAAGACATTGCCAATTCCTTCTGGAAAATGTTCAATGCTTATAGATAAACTTTAAGTTTTACAACCCCTGTTTGCTTGGTTCAAACAGGGGCTTTTTTTATATAGTCCCCTTTCTTTTTTTTGAACGCTAATCTATCAAGTCTGCCAAGGTATGGAGGGCAGCGAAGCTGGTACGCAGTACCGACCGTAGGAGAGCCCGGAACACCGTTTTGTGGAAGAGATGTGGCCATTTTTTACTTAAAATTACTTTATTTTTTAAGTAAATCATTTTATACTGATAATGAACACTACAAAAAGGTGCAGGAGATTTTATGATTCACGAAAAATATTTTGAGATGCTTGAGAAACAGGAAAGTTTTTTATCTAAAAAAAATACGGTAAATACAGATTTTTACAATGGTATTTATGACCGATATACGAATCCGATTTTAACTAGAGATTCTGTTCCATTAACCTGGAAATACGATATTTGCAAAGAAACCAATCCGTTTTTTATGGAAAGACTGGGTATTAACTGTGTTTTTAATTCTGGCGCAATTTATTTGAATGGGAAATACTGTCTGGTTTGCCGCGTTGAAGGAAATGATAGAAAATCTTTTTTTGCGGTGGCAGAAAGTCCAAATGGAATTGATAACTTTAGATTCCGAGACTACCCTATTCAGTTGCCAGACACTTGTGCAGAAGAAACCAATGTTTATGATATGCGATTAACTCAGCACGAAGATGGATGGATTTATGGTGTTTTCTGTTCTGAAGCAAAAGATACTTCTAACCCAGATTTGGGAGCCGCAGTTGCCGCAGCGGGTATTGTTAGAACTAAAGATTTGGACACTTGGGAAAGGCTGCCTAATCTTGTTACAAAAAAATCTCCTCAGCAGAGAAATGTTTGTTTACATCCAGAGTTTGTAAATGGAAAATATGCTTTTTACACTCGCCCAATGGATGATTTTATAAACACTGGCAGCGGTGGCGGAATTGGTTTTGGTTTGTGTGATGATATTACGAATCCTGTTATTGATGAAGAAAAAATTATTTCTAAAAGGGTTTACCACACTATAACAGAAGCTAAGAATGGTGCTGGTGCTACTCCTATTAAAACTGATAAGGGATGGATTCATATTTCCCATGGTGTTAGAAACACAGCTGATGGCTTAAGATATGTGCTTTATGTTTATGCTACGGCTTTGGAAGATCCAAGCAAGGTGATTGCGGAACCAAGTGGTGTTTTCCTTGTACCTTTGGCGGGAGAACGAACTGGGGATGTTTCTAATGTTGTGTTTACTAATGGTGCTATTGAAAAAGATGGTAAGGTATTCATTTATTACGCTTCTTCGGATACAAGAATGCATGTGGCAACAACTACTGTGGAAAAACTGGTAGATTACACTTTTAATACACCAGAAGATCCTCACCGTTCTCCAGATTGTGTAAAGCAGCGCTGTGAGTTAATTAAGAAGAATCTTGAATTGTTGAAAAAATAAAAATTATTTGCGATGCCAGGTTCCAGTGGCGCTGTCAAAAGCATAAACTGTTTCCTGGCAATTCTTGCGTAATCCATCTCCCCAGAAATTAGAGATTCCGTGATTATCGAGATAGCACATAACACTTGCCAAAAGTGCACCATGAGCCACAATCATTATTCGTTCTGCGGAATGACATTGTGGTTCAATTTCTTCCTGAATAAAGGCTTTTGTTCTGGCACACAAGTCTACAAGAGATTCGCCGCCTTCTGGTGGAAAATATTTGTCGGTTTCTGTTTGTGAGAAAAAATATCGGTATGGGGAATCGGGAGCGGTCCATTTTTCGTAGGATTCTCCTTCCATACAGCCAAAACTTACTTCTTTTAAGCGTTCATCAATTATGATTTCTGTGTTCTTATTGCCTCGAATAAGTTTGGCGGTGGTGAAAGCCCGGCTTAATGGAGATGAATAAATCTTGTTGAAAAAAATGTTTTCCAGTCTCTTTCCTGCGGCCACTGCCATTTCTTTGCCGTTTTCATTCAATTCTATGTCTATGCTGCCTTGGAGACGGCCTTCTTTGTTCCAGTCGGTTTGTCCATGGCGAATTAAATATAATTCCATATTTTTTTAACCTCAAAATCTCTTATAAAAATTAGTAGCGTAATCTTCTTAAATGAGTTATGCGGCTAACCACAAAGTTTTCTATTTCGTGGTTAGGGAAAACTTCAACTCGGGCAATTGTGTCGGCGTATTGTTTTGAAAGCCCCAATGGTTTGCCTACAATTTTAAAATATTCCGCAGTGTTGTTGTATTGAGGCATTGTAATTTCTATAAAATCTTCTTCTTTAATGGCGGCTTCAAAAAGGTGAACTTTGCCAGCGTAATCCATACCTTCTGCTTCGAGGATTTCGGTTCGGATTGATGCAATTTCCAGCTGTTTTTGATTAAGTATTAGCCTCTGGTTTATTTTGTTGATTAAAGTTTCTTTTTGATTTTTGCTTAATTCTAAATCTGCAACTGCATTTTTTAAGGCACTTAGAACAGCGGCGGCTTCTGAAATATTGATAGTCTTTATTGAACTTTCATCTGTATCTTTATTTGTGGCTTCATTTGTGTTGGCTGCAGAATTATTGAAAAGAGAAAGAGATTTTCCACGACGCAATGCAGGAAAGCCAATTCTTTCGCTTTGATTTCCGGAACATTTAATTTTTCCCATAAACTCCAGACCACTTTCGTTAATAAAGGAAGAAATATCGGCGGTTATAGGAATATTTAGAAGATATACACCTTCTGCTAGTTTTTCTTTTATGTATTTGTTTATGTTTGGGTTGTTTTCGGTAAAGCTGATATTGTTTTCTGCAACCTTAAGTACATAACCTTTGTAGAGCATGGCGGAAGAATAGGAATTGTACCAGTCCGAGATGGTCATTTTTAAGTTTTGAGGGAGAGGATAGTAGGTGTATTTTTCCAATTCTTCGAAAATAGCGGAAGGTAGCCAGCCTTTATCAAAAGCAATTGATGAGGCGGTTCTTGTTATTTCGAACTCTGTAACTACTCCGCTGGTTTTAATTGAAAGAAAATCTGACAATGGTAAAAGTCTTTTTAATGAAAGACCTGGCATAATGGTAACTGTGTAGGTAGAGTCGATATTTAACAGTTTTGGAAGATTTGCGTCTGTAAAGTGTTCAGAAACATCTTCCCGCTGAAAAGGAAGCCCCGGAATAAAAAGATCTTCGTTGTTTTCGGTTCTGCCCAATTTTTGAAGAAGCCCAAGCATTATGGCAGAATCTAAAAGACTTTCAATTATTTTTCCTGCATTTTCCGCATCGGCTGTAAGTTTAGAGGCATCGTAGCGGGCGGCATCCAGCATTTTTGAGAATCGGGATTTTACATTTATGGAAGCGCCACCATCGTTGTAGGATTCTACTAAAAATGCCAGTTTTTTTAATGTAGACTTTGTGTAACCAGTTTTTGGAATTGAAGAAATGCAATCTAATAAAAGCTGTGCTTCTTTTCGCAAACCGTCTCTGCTGAATCTGGAGCAGGAAGCTGCACACAAAAGTCCATACTGTTCAACTTCTTTAAGATTTGCAAAAAGGTTAAAACGCTGATCGTCTACCAAAAAGGACTTTTCGCCTTCTGTAATAAGGTTCAGGTTTAAAAAACCATTTATAAGAAGCTGTATAATCTCCATACATGATGGATGAGAATGGAAAATCTGGACAAGACGCTTTTCATCATTTTTTTTGATGGTACCGTCAGATTTACAGGAACAACCAAAGTTTTTAATAAAACAGATTAAAGAAACCAGCAAATCTGGGGAAATGGTAAAATTGTCTTCCATGGAGTAAGCCATAACAGAAGGAGAAGAAAGTATATTTGAAATTGAAAGTCGAGGTTGTAAAGAATCCCAGATTAACGGATTGATGCGCAAATACTCTTTATCTGAATATTTATCTTTTTCTATAAAAATAAGCAGCCTTGAAATAAGATTGGATATTTCTCCATAAATGTCGCCGTATTCAAACTCTGATGAAAAAAAATCTAAAAGGATGTTTTGGGTTGCATTAGGAATAAAATGAATGGCTGTAAGAAACTTAATATCGGTTTCATCAAGAAAAAGCATCATATTGGAAAGATTTTCTTCGTTTCGCAAAAATCCTGCTAACTGTTCAATGAGACGCTGCTTGTTGTAAGGAGTTTTTACTTCTCCTAAATAGAGCCTTACCACATCAAAAAACTTGTTGTCTGGTAAAGCAGAGATACATTCCTGCCATGTTAAAACTGAACTTCTACATTCCATAGTTTCTCTCCAGATTAAAACATAGAATTAAAATTATCAGCACCATTGGCCAATAAAGCTTCTTCCGTCAAACATTCTTTATCTGTATAGCGGATTATTTTATAGGCATAACCTTGTTCCGCCAAAAACTTTTGTCTGTTGGAACCAAACTCTTCTTCTACGGTATTACGGGTAATAAGGGTAAAAAAGCGGGAAGTTCTTTCCTTTGGACGAAGGATTCGGCCTAAGCGCTGGGCTTCTTCCTGACGACTTCCGAAAGTTCCGCTTACTTGAATTGCTAAAGAAGCATCTGGTAAATCTATGGCAAAATTAGCAACTTTAGAAACAACCAGAACCTTTATTTTTCCACTTCTAAAATCTCCATAGATTTTGTCTCGTTCTGAATTAGGAGTTTTACCAGTTATGATTGGCGCATTCAAGTCTTTGGCAATTTCATCTAACTGGCTGATATATTGTCCAATAACAAGAATCTTATCTTCGGGGAAGTTTTCTACAATCTGTCGGACAATTGGTAATTTTGCTGCGTTTTCACTGGCGATTCTATGCTTTTCTCTTCCTGTGGCAACTGCATAATTTATTTCTTTATCTGTTGGTAAATCGACACGGACTTCCACACATTCCGCAGTGGCAATCCAATGATCTCGCTCTAATTCTTTCCAAGGAACATCGTATCTTTTTGGACCAACTAAGCTAAATACATAACCTTCGCAACCGTCTTCCCGAACTAATGTGGCTGTTAGGCCAACCCGTCTAACTGCTTGAAGTTCTGCTACAACTCTAAAAACAGGAGCTGGAAGCATGTGAACTTCATCGTAAATAATAAGGCCCCAAGGTCGTTCGTGGAAAATAGAAAAATGAGGATATGGACCGTCTTTATCTGGGCGCCAGGTTAAAACTTGATAGGTTGCAACTGTAACCTGTTTGATTGTCTTGGATTCTCCTGTGTATTCGGCAATCTGGTCTGGCTGCAGGTTTGTTTTGTCTAAAAGTTCGCCTATCCATTGGTGAACGGCAGAAATGTTGGTGGTAATAATTAAAGTGGATGTTTTTAGCATATCCATAATAGTCATTCCGACTATAGTTTTACCAGCACCACAAGGAAGAACAATTGTTCCAAAACCAGTTCCGGGGCCTTTATCGCCGACCAGCGCTTTTGCTGAGTTTTTTTGATATTCTCTAATAACTAGAGGTTTTCCTGTAGAAGTAGTTTCTCGCAAAGAAACATCTAAAGGCTCTCCGTCGGCTAGCAAAACTTCGTCTTTTACTGGCCAACCAGCCTGAAGCAAAAGTTGTTTGATTGTTCCACGGTCGGTGAGTTTTATTAAAAAACTAAAGGCTGGAGATTTTTCTGCCATTTCCTTTTCATCATCGGCATCGGTACAATAATCGTTTTTTGACTGAATATATTTACCAACTACTCTATTGGCGGCAATTTCTTTAAAAACTGCAACAGAATCTGCTACCAGATAAAGATATTTTTCTTTTAGAACTTCTGTAGGTTCTTTTTCTACCATTGTTTTTGATGGTGAAAGTGCTACTTCTTTTTCTGGACCTTCAATTAGTCGAAGTTTTCCAAAACGAGATGAGATTTCCATAATCCACATTTCAATAGATTGGGGTACATCATATCTGGAAAACTTTTTTAATACAGCAATGGCATCTGCGGCTGTAAAACCTGCACTTGCCGCATTCCACAAAGAAAGAGGAGAAAGTCTATAAGTATGAAGATGTTCAGGGGATTTTTCCAATTCTGCAAAAGGAATAAGGGCATTTCTGCATTCTTCTGCTAAGGGTGCATGGACATCAAGTAAAAGAGAACGGTCACCTTGAACAATAAGTGGATTTTCGTAATTCATCGTAAAGTATTATTATAGTGATTTTTGAGCGAAGGGACAACAAAAGCAAATAGTTATTTATGTTTTGTAGAAAAGATATTATGGGGATTTAGGAAAGGTTTTTAGGAAGCACGAGCCGTTGCATCTGTTTTAGCACAAACAGTACAACTAGCTCGCGACACTAATTGTTCTTCGAAAAATTAATGATGAATGCCAGGCCGTTGCATAATATTTTTAACTTCCATTACTTCTAGCCTGGCTCACTAATTTGCTCTGCAAATTAGTGATGGGCGCGAGCCTTCTTCAGCCATTATGCACAAACCCTGTTTCCAGCTCGCGACACTAATTTTTCTTCAAAAAATTAGTGATGAATGCCAGGCCGTTGCATGAAATTTTTAACTTCCATTACTTCTAGCCTGGCACACTAATTTGCGTTGCAAATTAGTGATGGGCGCGAGCCTTCTTCAGCCATTATGCACAAACCCTGGTTCCAGCTCGCGTCATTAATTTTTCTTCGAAAAATTAATGATGGAAAAGGCGAATTCCATTAAATGCCATGGCCATTCCGTATGAATCTGCGGCAGCGATTACTAAGTCGTCGCGAACGGAACCACCTGGCTGAGCAATTACTGTTACACCAGATTTTTTTGCACGGTCAATGTTGTCGCCGAATGGGAAGAATGCATCTGAACCAAGAGCTACATTTGTATTTTTTGAAATCCATTCTGCTTTTTCTTCGCGAGTAAAAACTTCAGGTTTTACTTTGAAAATATTCTGCCATTTGCCTTCTGCAAGAACATCCATATATTCTTCACCAATGTAAACATCAATTGCATTATCACGGTCTGCACGTTTAATTCCGTCAACAAACTGAAGTCCCAAAACCTGTGGACTCTGGCGCAACCACCAGTTATCAGCTTTCTGACCAGCAAGGCGAGTACAGTGAACGCGTGACTGCTGTCCAGCACCAATACCAATTGCCTGTCCGTCTTTTACGAAACAAACTGAGTTAGACTGTGTATATTTAAGAACGATGAGAGAAATAAGAAGGTTTCTCTTGTCATCTTCAGACATTGTCTTGTTTTTTGTAACGATGTTAGAAAGAGCAGATTCTTCATCAATTTTAAGGAAGTTGTGTCCCTGTTCAAATGTAACACCAAATACCTGTTTTGTTTCAGTTGCTGCTGGAACATAATTTGGATCAATCTGAATTACACAGTAGTTTCCGTTTTTCTTTG
>JAKSTL010000006.1 GCA_024402595.1 Treponema sp.
TTTATGGCTACACAACACAAAAAAATTGATGAACAGACTTTAGAAAATCTGTTGTATTTGTCCAGACTTTCACCAGAAAGTACTGATATGGCAACTTTGAAAAAACAAGTAGATGATATTGTTGGTTATTTTGATATTCTCTCTAAATACGATAATAGCGAAAATCCTTACGACGCATATCCAAAAACCGAAGCAGACAAACTTCGTGGCGATACAGTTGTAGAAGGCTTGGAAATGCCAGATGTAAAAAAAGTTTCCAAAGATTTTATGGACGGATATTTCCAGGTTCCTAAAGTTTTGGGAGAAGGCGCATAATATAGCAAATCCGTTAAGAAGGGTGGTTTCGACAGGCTCAACTACCGCGGTGCAAACTTTTGGGGGCGTTACGGGGGCACGGCTTTGGGCGGCAATTTTAAGCGTTAGCGCAGTTTGCCTTTGTGGGTGGAAATAAAGAGTCACCCGTTAGAAGGGGTAGGCGCCAAGATTTCTTGGGGCCGAGGGGGAGACTTCCCCCTTCATATAAATAAGGAAAAAAATATGTTTTATACAATTGCAGAAACAAGAGAAGCATTAAAAGCAGGAAAAACAACCAGTGTTCAGTTGGTAAAAGATTCTATAGAAACTTTCGAAAAAGACAAATCGGCTGCAATTCCATTGAATGCATTTATTGAAATGTACGAAGATTCTTTGGAAAAAGCGGAACTGGCAGATAAAGAAATTGCACAGGCTCGTTCTGACGGTGCTCAAGCTTTAGATAAACTTTTTGCAGAAAAACCTTTGCTTGGTATTCCATTTGCCAACAAAGACAATATTTCTTCAAAAGGACATCGTCTTACCTGCGCTTCAAAGATTTTGGAAGGTTATGTTGCACCTTACAATGCAACTGTAATCAATCGATTGGAAGGGGCTGGTGCTATTCCATTAGGTCGCTGTAATCAAGACGAGTTTGCTATGGGTTCTTCTACAGAATATTCCTGCTATGGACCAACTCGTAACCCAATTAACCGAGAGTTTGTTTCTGGAGGTTCTTCTGGTGGTTCTGCCGCCGCAGTTTCTGCAAATCAGGCCTTGTTTGGTTTGGGAACAGAAACAGGTGGTTCTGTACGACTTCCTGCCAGCTATTGTGGTATTTATGGTTTAAAACCAACTTACGGTGTGCTTAGCCGCTGGGGTGTTGTAGCTTATGGTTCTTCTTTGGATCAGGTTGGTGTTCTTGGTCATACTCCAGCAGATATTGCAGAACCTTTAAGCCTTATGTGCGGTGTAGATATGTACGACGACACTTCTGCAGATTTACCAGATGCAAGTCAGTTAAAAAATCTTACAGCTTTGTCGGACGAAGAGTTCAAAGCTCTTAAAATCGCAATTCCAAAGCAGTTTTTAAAGACCGAAGGTGCAGACCCAGATGTAGTTAAGACCTTTGAAGAAACTCGTGCCTGGTTCCAGACAAAAGGTGCTTCGGTAGAAGAAGTTGACCTTCCTATTCTTGATGCTTCTATTGCCGCTTACTATGTAATTGCTCTTTCAGAAGCCGCTTCTAACCTTAGCCGTTTTGATGGTATTCGTTATGGCCGCCGTGTAGATAATCAAAAAGGATATGACGAACTTTATGTAGATACTCGTTCAGAAGGTTTTGGCCCAGAAGTAAAACGACGAATTATTATTGGAAACTATGTTCTTTCTGAGCAGTTCTCTGGAGACACTTACAAAAAAGGTATGACCGTTCGTGCTCGTATTCAGAGTGAAGTTGCAGCGGTTTTTGAAAAATACGATTTAATTTTGTGCCCAACTTGTCCAACTGCCGCTTTTAAATTAGGTTCAAAAGTGGATGATCCTTTGGAAATGTATCTTTCAGATTTGTATACAACATTTGTAAACCTTGCCCGTATTCCTTCAATTAGTGTGCCTGCTGGAAAAACAAGCAAAGACGGAATGCCAATTGGTATGCAGTTTGCGGGACCAATGTTCAGCGAAACAAAGATTCTTAGAGTTGCACAAAACTGGGAAGAAGCTCATCAGGGCTGTGGAGTTCCTGTAAAATAATATCTAAGTTTTTGGTTTGTTTATCAAAAAGAGCAAAAGGAGATTCAGATGAAAAAATTTGTAAAAAATGGATTTTTACTAGTTTTATTTGTATTGTTTTCAACTTCTGTTTTTGCAGAAACTGTTCAACTTAAAATTACAACTTCTACTGGAGCAATCGTTTATCAGGATGTAGAAAAAGAAACAACCTTCTGGGGTGCTATGAACGGAGATTCTGTAAATTACAAGTTTGCCAGCGTTTCTGGTTTAGAGCAGCTTCCAAATCTTGAAATTATTGAGTTTCAGAATATAGATACTGTTGAAGATTTTTCTTTTCTTAGTTCTGCAAAAAATCTTAAAGAACTTTATATGACAAACTGTTCTGTAAACTCTTTAAAATTTATCGAAAAACTTGGAAAGCTTAAAATGCTGGATTTGAATGTTCTTTTTCAAACATCAGCAAGCGAAGCAGTAGAACTTACACGAATTGATTTAGGAAAACTTCATAGTCTACAGGAATTGCGTTTCTCTGCTATAGTAGTAGATTCAAACAAAAATGCAATCTGTAAACTTACCGAAGTTCCAAAGTTTAAAAATGTAAAAAGTGTTCCTCTTTTGGACATTTCTAACAATGATATAAAGGCATTTTCTGATGAAGATGTAAAATTACTTAACCAATATTCGGAAGTATTTATAAAATATAATCCAGTTTCCACAAACGCAGCAGAATTGGTAAAACTTAAGAAGATTTATTATACTGCGGAATAAAATTATTATTAGAGGAAAAAAATGCAGACTAGATTTGAAATTGGCGAAGCTGTAGAACTTGAAATTGTTCAGATTTCTGATTCAACTATTTTTCTTGATTTGAATGCAAAGTCGGAAGGTGTTCTTGATAAAGATGAACTTGCAGATGAAAATGGAAATGTTTCTGTAAAAGAAGGCGAAAAAATAAAGGTATTTTTTACTGGCGAAAGTCATGGAGAAATGCGCTTTACTACAAAAATTGCTGGGGAAAATGCTGATGCAGAAATGTTGGAAAATGCATGGAAAAGCGGAATCCCTGTGGACGGTCATGTAGAAAAAGAAATTAAAGGCGGATTTGAAATTAAAATTGGTTCAACTCGTGCATTCTGTCCATATTCGCAGATGGGTTTTAAAAATCGTGAAGAGCCTGCTGCTTATGTAGGCCGACACATGACATTTATTATTACAGAATACAAAAATGATGGAAAAGATGTGCTGGTTTCTAACCGTCAGATTGGCGAAAAAGAACATGCTAACAAATTGATGAAGCTGGCAGAAGAAATAAAAGAAGGCCAGATTGTAGAAGGTACTGTAGAATCAATTCAGAGCTTTGGTGCTTTTATTGATGTAAATGGTTTCCGAGCTTTACTTCCAATTTCCGAACTGGCTTTAGACCGTGTTACAGATGTTTCTTCTGTAGTTCAGGAAGGTCAGAAACTTACATTAAAGGTAATTAAAACAGACTGGAAAACAGAAAGAGTTTCTTTAAGTCTTAAAGCATTAATTAAAGACCCTTGGGAATCTGTTGCAGAAAAATATCCTGTAGGAACAAAACTTGAAGCTCCAATTAGTCGAGTTGCAGATTTTGGACTTTTTGTTAAGCTGGAAAATGGCGTTGATGGACTTTTGCATATCAGTGAACTGGAAGATGTAAAAGCAAGCACAAATCTTAAAAAGGTTTATTCTGTTGGTCAGACAATGTCCGTTGTTATAGAAAAAGTTGATGCAGAACAGAAACGAATCTCTTTAAAATCAGCTTCTTCTGTTGAACAGGATACAACTGCCGAAAAATATCTTTCTTCTCAAAAAGAAGATGATGGTGAAACCTATAATCCTTTTGCCGCATTCCTTAAAAAAAATAAATAAAGGTTTTTATGGCAAAAAAAATAACTGAACAAACCGCCGAAGAAAGCGTAAATAACAGGCAAAGTACAAGGTTTTCCGAAATGGGCAAAGTAATTGCAACAGAACTTTGTTCTTTGGCTGGTATTTTAGATAACATTAGTTTGGAAGGTTGTAAGGTTCATTTTCCAATTCCTGTAGTTGCAGATTTGGACAGCGAATATATGTTGAAAATTACTTTATCTCGTAATTTTGATGAACCGCCTTTGCAGCTTCTTTGTAAACCAATGTGGGTAAGCGAAGAAAACGGCACAACCCAGATAGGCTTTAGTTTTTTGTTTTCACCTGATGTTGCTAGGTTGCGAGACTTTATTTACTTTCTGGAACAGGATAATGATGATTCTATTCCAGGCATAATCTAATTGAAATCATTTTAAATAATATGGCAGCAAATATTCAAAATCTTTCTGGAATTGCTATGTTACCTTTTCCAGAACAAACAGAACTTTTAATTTCAGAGTTAAAAAATCGTTTTAGTTTTGATGAACAACCAAAAAATCGCTATGGAGATTTGCTTTATTTTAAAGACAAAAAAGCGTTTCTAGAAAAATCCAGTGGAAAAACTCCTTATTGGGCGAGAACAGTAATGATGAATCCTTTTTTGCTACATTTCGATTCTATTGGAGAAGCCGCAAATTATTTAAAAGGATTACAGCGAAATTGGGCTCCTTATCAGTATAATTGTTTTCGTCGGGCTCAGCTAATTCAAGACAAATTACCTTATATCAATTTAAAAGAGCGTAAGTTTCCTGTAAACATTCCTGCCAGTGCCATAGGACTTTATACACTTATTGATGAACACACATTAATAGCTTCTGCAGAAACCACTTCTTTTTTGCCAGCGGGAACTCTTAAGTTTGTGGAAGACCATGAAAATCCACCAAGCAGAGCATATTTGAAAGTGCAGGAAAGTCTTACAATGGATTGCCTGTTTAATGGTGTGGAATTGCCTCATTCTGGTCAAAAATGTTTTGAGGCGGGAGCTTGTCCTGGAGGCTGGACTTGGGTTTTAGTTCAGTTGGGAGCAGAAGTTTATGCAGTGGATAGAGCTGAACTTGCACCAGAATTGATGAAAAATCCTTTGGTAAAGTTTCAGGCCCACGATGCTTTTACATTAAAACCAGAAGAAATTGGACCTGTAGATTGGGTGTTTAGCGATGTAATTTGTTATCCAGAGCGTTTGTTAAAATGGATAAAGGACTGGTTAGATTCTGGAATGACTTGCAATATGATTTGTACAATTAAAATGCAGGGCGAAATTGACTGGCCTCTTATAAGCGAGTTTGAAGCTATTCCTGGCAGTAAAATAGTGCATTTAAATTATAACAAACATGAACTCACTTGGATTTGGAGAAAAATATGAAAATTATTTCCTGGAATGTAAATGGTATTCGGGCAGTTGAAAAAAAAGGTTTTGTAAATTGGTTATTAAGCACACAGGCCGATGTGGTTTGCATTCAGGAAACAAAAGCAAATCCTTCTCAGTTGTCTCCGGAACTTTTATCACCAACAGATTCTTCTACAGGTGTTAGTTATAAATCATATTTTAATAGCAGTGTTGTAAAAGCCGGATATTCTGGAACAGCAATTTATTGTAAACAAGAACCAGATTCAGTAGAAAATCTTGGAGATGCCACCTTTGATGATGAAGGTCGAGTGACAATTGTAAAAATTGGTACAACGGCAATTATTTCTGCATATTTTCCAAACAGTCAGGATGATGTAGATGAAAATGGAAAGCCAAATCATCCAAGGCTGGAGTATAAATTGGCGTTTAACAAGGCAATTCATAAAAAATGCGATGAACTGGTGGCGTCAGGTTTTAATATTGTGCTTTGTGGCGATTATAATGTTGCTCATAAACCTATTGATTTGGCAAATCCAAAAACTAATGAAAAACATGCTGGATATTTGCAGGAAGAACGAGATTGGATGGATAGTTTCCTTAATTCTGGCTATGTAGATTCATTCAGACATTTTTGTCAGGAGCCTGGACAGTATACCTGGTGGAGCTACCGTTTTCATGCACGAGAAAAAAATGTGGGGTGGCGTTTGGACTACCAGTGTGTGAATCCTGCCTTTGTAGAAAAATTAAAATCGGCAACCATACTAAAGGATGTAATGGGGTCAGACCATTGCCCTGTAGAAATTGAGGTTGCGGAATAAATTAAGTAATCTGTTAAACTTATTTTTCGTCGGAATCATCCCATTGAACTTCTATGGTTTTTCGTTCTTTGTCTGGAATGCGATGGTAGATTAAACAATCTGCGCGATGAACGGTAATTCCCTTTGAACGAGTAACATATCCAACAATAAGATTAGGGTAGTGTGGATGACAGCATTGAGCAAATCCATAAAGAACATTTCGTTCTCCTTGAACTAAAACATTCTTCATAATTGGGCTATGAACCACATCCGACTGTTCTTTTCTCTTTGGTCGCTTTCGTTTTAGCAGCAGATTTTGAGGTATACCAATTTTTTTATCAGTTCCTGCTGTAACAACACCAGCCTCTTCTGCTTTATCGGCACTAAGTCGCTCGCTAAAGGTTGGATCATTGGTCATAAGCCAAGAATGAATCTTTTGGTGAGCCTTAGAGGTTTTTACCAGTTTAAGCTGACTTTCGGTTGGATGCGCTTGAGGGTTTGTAATAATTTCAATAATTTGTGTGTTCTGCAACTCTTTTGAAAGCGGAATAATTTTTCCATCAGCCTTTGCCGCTACAATTTTTTCACCAATTGCCGAATGAATTGAGTAAGCAAAATCTATTGGTGTTGCTCCAGCGGGCAGTTTTCGGACATCACCTTTTGGCGTAAAAACATAAATCTCGTCGCCCAAAAGTTCATTTTTTAGATGAGAAAAGGATTCATCATCCATAAATGGTTTTCCACCTGGGCTATTACCTTCTTTTGCAACGGTTTCTTTTAATTTTTGCAGCTTGTTAAAAATCTCCAGCTTGTCGGCTTCTACCAAATCGTGGTTTGTTCCCTTTTTGTAAAGCCAGTGAGAAGCAATACCGTGTTCAGCCATGTTATGCATTTCATAAGTTCTAATCTGAATCTCAAGAGGTTTTCCTTCGCACATAACTGTTGTATGCAGAGACTGATAACCGTTAGCTTTTGGAACAGCAATGTAATCTTTAAAACGACCGTCCAAAGGTGTCCAAAGGCTGTGAACAATTCCAATTAATGTGTAGCACTGAGTATTGTTTTCGCATAAAATCCGCAAGGCAAGCAAATCGTAAAGTTCCGATGCAGATTTATTTCGTTTTCGCATTTTTTGGTAAATTGAATAAAAGTGTTTTGCACGACTGGTGATGGTAACTTCAATTCCATGCTTGTAGGCCGCAGATTTAATTTTATTTACAGCACTTTCCAAATAGGCAGCTCGTTCAGCTTTGGATTGAGCAACAATTTTTTCAATTTGCAAATATGCATCGGGATTTTTGTAGCGCAAACTTAAATCTTCAAACTCGTTTTTTTCGGTTTGCATACCAAGTCGGTCAGCTAAAGGTGCCCAAATATCGATGATTTCTTCTGCCAAAAGGCGTTGTGTTTCTTTTTGCAAACTTTTAATGTGACGAATGCGGTCAAGACGGTCGGCAATTTTTATAAGAATAATACGCACATCATCTACCATTGCAAAAAGCATTTTTCGAATAGAGTCGGCTTGAAGTAATGTTTTAGAATTGATAGGTAAATCCATGATTCGGTTTACGCCAGCAATAATTTTTTCGATTTGAGGACCAAAATCTCTTGTAATATCGTTTGCCGTAACACCAAAATCTTTTATACTATGCAAAATGCCCGCCACAATAGATTCCGCGTCCAGTTTACTTTGGGCTAAAATATTTGCAATGCGTAAAGGGTGAAGATAATACGGGCTGCCACAATCTCTTTTTTCGTCTCCACATTTTTCCAAAAGATAATTCCATGCACGCAAAATCTGTTCCCTATCCTGCTCAGACAAGTAGGAATATTTGTTGAAAAACTCTTGAATCAAAGCCTGTGGATTATTGATGTCCGCTTTAAAAATGTTTTCTTCTTCACTCATACCTATAAGTTAGCAAAGATTTTCAAAAGGGAAAAGAGAAAAGAAGTTTTTTTACGAATATAGCCTTCAAAAGTGGTCCGAAATATAAGTTTTTTGACAAATTTATGTTAAGACGGAAAGACGAAAACCGTTCAATATCATTCCTCTGAGAATAAAAAAGTTTTATTTGACCAAAATTATGATGGAGAATCTTATGAACGAAAATGAATTAACACTAGAAGAAAAATGGGAACAGGCTGGAATTTCAAATAATTTTATTTTTTACAAAATCATGCGAAATAACAAAAATATTTGTAAAAGGCTTCTGGAAATACTTTTATCGATGGAAATTGATTATATTGAAATGCAACAGGAAGAAGAAATTAATATTGATTTTGAATCTAAAGGTGTTCGCTTAGATGTTTACGCAAAGAATCAGAAGAATGCATTCAATATTGAAATGCAAGCCATAAATACTAAAGAACTTCCCAAGCGGGCTAGATATTATCAAGGTGTAATGGATGTTGATTTACTTAAATCAGGTCAGCATTATGAAAGTTTAAGAAGTTCTTATATAATTTTTATTTGTCTAGATGATATTTTCAATTGCGGATTACCAGTATATACTTTTGAAAATCTCTGTAAGGAAAATAATTCTCTTCCTTTAGGTGATAGAGCTTACAAATACTTTTTTATCGCAAAAAACTGTGATAAAATCAACGACGATGAGCAAAGGGCTTTTTTGAAATTAGTTGCTTCAAATAAGGTCACCAGCAATTTTTCAAAAGAATTGGAATCTCTTGTAAAAGCAGCAAAACACAATGTTCAATGGAGGAAACAATACATGGATTTAGAGCGAGAAAAACTGTATGCTCGGGATGAAGGAATTGCAATTGGTGAAGAAAGAAAATCCATTGAAGACGCCGTTTTGTTGGTAAAAAAATACAAGATTTCTCCAGAACAAGCAGCAAAAGATTTGGAAGCCCCATTGGAAAAAGTTTTAGAAAAACTTAAAGATAATTCAAATTAAATCTTAAAATATTCAGTTTTTTTGTCATCACGATTTTGCTTTGATTTTCAATTTTCAAAGATTGCCATTTTTGTAAATTACAATCACTTTCCAAGTTCCAGACGAATTATAGCGCCAGATTCTGGATGATTTTTTGCGGAGATTTTTGCATTCAAAGCTGTAGCAATGGATTTTGCAATGGAAAGACCAAGACCAGCGCCACCTTTGTTTCTGGAATGGGAACTGTCCCCTCTATAAAAGCGGTCAAAAATATGAGGTAAAACTTCCTTAGAAAATCCTTCGCCGTTGTCTAAAATCTCAAAAATTGTTTTATGTTTTTCGCTAAAACAAGAAATTGTAATTTTGCAAGGAGAAGGACAGAATTTTAAACTATTCGAAATACAAATCAAAAATAATTGGTGAAAAAGTTCTTGGTCGGTCAAAATCGTTTGAGGTCCATTTTCTAAAAGTTTAGTTTCTATAATCAGATTTTTTTCGTATTGGAACTCGTTTTTCAAATCGTCAAAAAATGATTCAATGCAAAGTGGAGTTTTTTCAAGACTTACCATTCCTTTTTCCAATTTTGTAATTTCCAGAAGATTTACAATAGTAGACTTCATAGATTTTGCTTCACCAATGATGATTTCCAAAGATTTTTCCATTTGTTCAGCATCGTTTTTGCCCCATCTCTGCAAAAGTTTTGCGTGTCCTAAAATTGCATTTACAGGAGTTTGCAGTTCGTGGCTAACATTGGCCGAAAAAGTATGTTCCTTTTCAAAATCTTTGTTCAAAAAAATTAAAACTACAAAAAAGCACATTAAAAGAATAGGAATAATCATTACACCAATAATTTTTGGCATAGAAACAATCATTTTAGAAATAGAATCATTTTCCACATCCAGCGAAACCTGCAAAATTAAATTAGACGCAATTTCCTGAGTAACATAAAAAACATCCAGATTTCCATCGGAATAATAATTTTTAGAAAAATAATGTTTGATTTTTCCGTAAGTTTCGGCAAAAAGTGGAATAGAAGAATTATTTGTATAGAAAATAAAATAATTATCCTTATCGGAAAAGCTTAGATTTATAAAAAAGGGTACATCCTGAAGAAAGCCGTTCATATCTCCTGTAAAAATATTGGCTAGCAAATCATCAGAATGGGAAAGATTGTCTAAAATGGAAATGTAAGCAGAATTAAGCAACTGAGTTTTTTGTTTTGTAAGATTCCAGCGCAGAAAAAAAGTAAAAACTACAAAAAACAGAATAACAATTGTTCCAATAACAGAAGTGACTTTTAGAGAAATCTTAATTTGCGGCGTAAAAAAATGTTTTTTCATAATTTCTTTTGTTTTTATAAACCGTTCGTGGGCGTGAACATGAATATTAGGAGTTTATTTTATAACCTGCATTATAAATCCAATTCCTCGCTGATTTTTGAAATATTCATTGGAAGAAAACTTTTTAATTTTGTTTCGCAAATAATTCAAATAAACATCGATGGCATTTTGTTCAATTATATATTCCTTCCCCCAAACTTCATCAATAATTTGGTTTCTAGTTAAAAGCTGTCCCTTATTTTCCATAAAAAGTTTAAGCAGTAAATATTCGGTTTTGGAAAGCTGAATTGGATTGTCGTTTACAGTGGCTGTCATATTATTGGTAAATAAAACAATTTCGCCGTTTGTAATAGTTGAATGATTTTGAGAATTGCCGTTATTTCGTCGCAAAACCGCATTAACTCTAGCCAAAAGTTCTTCAATTTCGAAGGGTTTGGAAATGTAATCGTCTGCGCCCGTGTTTAAGCCATTAACTTTATCGAAAGTTTCATTTCGGGCACTAACTAAAATAACGGGAACTTGTGAGTTTTTTCTTATGCGCCTTAAAACTTCAATACCATTTATTTCTGGCAGCATTATATCAAGAAGTATTAAATTTGGATTTTCTTTTTCAAAAACTTCCAAAGCTTTGCGTCCATTTTCTGCAGTACATACTTGGAAGCCTTCATGCTCTAGTTCTGGTTTTAAAAACTCAATTGTGCTTAAGTCGTCTTCAACTACAAGTATTTTTACCATAATACTTATTTTACACGATTTTTTGGCTTTAATTCTTAGAAAACATTAATTTTTCTTTAAGAATGCTTTAATTTATTTATTCGGAGGATGGTATAAATTATACTTACAAGCATAAAACTTAAAGACTTGCTGGTTATTGAAATTACTAAGTTTTGATGTGGAAAATTATTTTTTTAGAGGTGAAAAAATGAAACGAAATGTAAAATCTATGATTATGGTGGCAATTTGTGCAGTTTTATTAACAGGAACTTTATCTGCTCATCCAAATGGAACTCCTGATAGTCATAAGAATGCAAAACAGCATGAAAGATATGATGGCCACAAGAAACCAGGCTACCATCAAAAGTCGGAGCATATAAGAAAGGATGCTCCAGCAATGCCTGCTCCTGCTTTTAATTGGAACAAACAATTTGGTTTTAATTCAAGTTGCGAAGAAAATCTTGTGATTGGAACTGTAAAATCTGTGGATGAAGTTGGTTCAAAAATTGTTGTAGTTCTTCCAGATTCAAAAGAAGTAACAGTTGCCATTACTGCTTTTACTCATTTTGCTGGAATTAAAGAACAGAAAATTGCAGAAATTAAAAAAGATGCAGAAGTTTTAATTACAATCTACAAAACAGATTCTAAGATTCCTGTTGCTGCTTTTGTGGCTGTAAAGACAAAATAAACTTTTATAAAATTAAATAAATCCGGGCAAAGGATTGTAGCATCGCCGCAGGCGTTCTAAAACCGTGGCGATGTTTTTTTGTGGCGCACGGGGAGGTTGAGTTTGGCGAAACTTCCCCGTGTGTCTTTTAGGCTTTAGCCTCTGAAAAATCAATTTGTTGCAGGTGATTTGATTCCACGGTTTTAGAATGAAGCGCCCCGACGCGGAAATGCGAAAAGCCTGGTTTTTGCGTAAGCAAAAATGCCTCCATATAACTAATAGATTTATAACAGTAATTTTTTAAATAATGGGAAGTAACAATATTATATTAATAGTACAATAGAAGTAATTCGTCATAATTCCACTTAATTTAATCACTTTTTTTGGCGATGATAATAATAGGGAACTTCTAACCAAACCGTCTTGGTGAACTTTTTTAATACTTTTGATGAACAATATAAAAAAAGGAAATTATTATGAAAAAAATATTATTTGCAACTTTTTTAGTTTTATCTGCAGGCTTTATTTTTGCACAGGAAAAAACAGGTGACGCTCAATCGTCTGCGCTTTCCCTTTCTGTTGAAGATGCGGTCAAATTGGCGCTAGAAAGTGATTTGTCTATAAAACAAAGTAAGATGGATTTAGAAGTTTTGTCTCTTAAAGAAAAATATTCCTGGAATAATGTGGCACCAACTTTTGGTTTATCTACAGGAATTAATACTGGTCTTAGTTCAACTTTAATAGAATCTAAAGACTCAAAAGATGCTAAAAAAGCACAAGCCGCTTTAACTGGAAAAGAAGTTGCAGATGATCCAGTTTCTGGTTCTTTTGGATGGAATATTGGTGCTAGTGTAGGGCTTAATTTATCGCCAAGTGTGGCAACCACAATGAAAGCGGCTCAACTTGCTTTAGAAAAAGGCGAAATGTCCTTGGATACTGCAAAACATAGTATTGAATTGTCTGTTAGAAATAGTTTTTATTCTTTGCTTTATTTTAACGATAGTATTGAACTGCAGCAGCGGGGCCTTGAAACTGCAAAACAAACTTATGAATCTAATGTAAAAAAATATAATCAGGGACGACTTTCTGAACTTGAACTTTTGACTTCTCAGTATAATTACGAAAAACAGATTCCAACAGTAGAAAATCTTAAACAATCTTTTGAAGACAGACTAAACGATTTTAAATATTCACTAGGCATTCCTTTTGAGCAGGAAATTGAATTGCAGGGAAATCTTGATGAAGCTTTGCAGAATGTTCAGCTTGATGACACTGTGCTGAATTATACAGTTGAAGATATACCTTCCATAAAAACTCAAAAATTGGCTATTGAAACTATGGAAAACAGTTTAAAAGCAACAAAATATTCGGTTTATTCTCCAAGTGTAAGATTTTCTTTAAGTGATTCTATTTCTCAGAATACAAGAAAAACTGATGTAACAAAAAAAGAAACTAAGACTAAGGGAAATGTAGGTAACAGTTTGTCTTTTTCTACCAGTGTTTCTATTCCTTTGGACGGATATTTGCCTTGGTCTTCTGGAAAAATCAATATTGCAGAACAGATTTCTAATATTGAAAAACAAAAGCAGAATTTGGAAAAGTCAAAAACACAAATAGCTATTACTGCTCGTAAAAATTACAATGCAATTCTTCAAGCAAAGGAACAGTTGAGCTTATACGAAAAAAATGTTGCACTTATGCAAAAAACCTACGAAATGACACGGAAAGCCTACGAAGTGGGGTCTTCTGATTTTTCGGCCTTACAAAATGCAGAAAACAATCTTATGAGTGCAAAATATAATGTTACAAATCAAAAATATCAGATTATTAGCGGAATATTGGCCTTAGAAGATTCTTTGGGTCTTCCTTTTGGAACTCTTAATCAGCTTGCAAACAAAGTTGAATAAAATACATCAGTTTATAAACAAGGAAATATAAAATGGCAGAAAAAGAAGCAAAACAAACCAGAGAGAGTGAAATACAGGAGCAGATTTCTCAGCAGGATGCGGCTACAAAAAAAGAATCTTTTGGTGAAAAAATGGTAAGTGTAAAAAAAGTTACAATTACTACGGTTGTGGTAGTGGTGCTCATTGCATTAACCTTTGGTGGGATTAAGTTTATAAATCGACCAAAAGATGGAAACAAAAATGGTTTTGGTGCTCCCGGAGTTGGGGCTCCCGCTGGAAAAGCTGGTGGTGCTCCTGGTGCAGGAAAACCTTCTGCTGGTGGCTGGGGTGGAGCTGGTGCAACAGTAACTTCTGTAAAAACTGTTATGGCAATTCCTCAGACAATGCACGACTTTGTAAACACCAACGGTAATATAGAAACTCAGCGCTCGGTTGATGTTTTTGCATCTGCTACTTCAGGTAAAGTTGTTCAAGTAAATGTTAGTCTTGGAAGCAAAGTAAATGCAGGCGATATTATTGCCTATGTAGACTCTTCTGCTGCGGGTGTAACTTATAAGTGGAGTCCTGTTACAGCGCCAATCAGTGGAAGTATTATTCAAACTCCAGTAAAAGTTGGCCAGCAGATAAATGCTAGTACAATTATTACAAAAATTGGCGATATTGATAATCTTCAGATTTCTGCAAATATTCCAGAACGATATGTTGGCGCCTTAAAACCTGGGCTTAAAGCAGAAATTACTTTGCAGGCTTATCCTGGTGTTGTATTTAAGGCAACTGTTGTTCGTGTTTCCCCAGTTCTTGATCCTGCCAGCCGTACAAAAACTGTAATTCTTAATTTTGATAAGAAAGATTCACGAGTAAATGCTGGTATGTTTGCAAAAGTTAAGCTTTATACCGTTGATTATCCTAATTCCATTGCAATTCCACAGGATGCAATTGTTACTGTTGGTAAAGACAGTTATTTGTATGTGGTTCAAAATAATGACACTGTTCAAAAACGGCTGGTTGTTCTTGGCCAGAATGTTGATGGATACTATCAAATTGCCAGTGGTATCAATCCAAATGAAAAAGTTGTTGTTGCAGGTATGCTTACTTTGACAGACGGTGCAAAGGTAAAAGATATTTCTGCAAATAATTAGGTTTGTACACTACAAGGAAATAATAGAATGAGTTTAAGTCGAAAAACAATGGAGCATCCCGTTTTAATACTTATTTTCTTTGCACTTTTGGGAATGCTTGGTATTTTTACATATAGCAAAATTGCCGTTGCTCTTATGCCGGAAACAGAAAATCCTTTTATTATGATTCAGACCAGTTATCCAAATGCGGGGCCAGAATCTGTTGAGCAGACCATTACAAAACGAATTGAAAGTGCGGTTGTAAGTGTTAATGGCCTTAAAAGAATGTCTTCTAATTCAAATGAAGGTTCTTCTTCTGTTTCTTTAGAGTTTGACTATGGAACAGATTTGGATCAGGTTGTAAATGATATTCGCGATAAATTGGATAGAATTACCCGTTCTCTTCCTGATAACGCCAGTACACCAACCATTTTTAGATTTTCTGGCGATTCTTCACCAATTATGCGAATCCTTGTTAGGGGAAACCGTTCTATTGAAGATATTTCATCTATTGCAGAAAACTCTATCGTTAATATTCTGGAACAGGCTGATGGTGTTGGTGAAGCCAGTGTTAATGGGGGACAGTCCCTTCAGGTTCGTGTTGAACTTGATCAAAACAGGCTTGCGGCTTATGGTTATACACTTTCGTCAATTTCTGGTGCACTTTCCAGACAGAATCTTGAACTTGGTGGTGGGAAAGTTCAGGAAGGTACAAAGAATTATATTGTTAGAACCGTTGGTCAGTACACAAGCATTGAAGAAATAAATAATACGGTTATTTCCACCGTTAATGGTTATGATGTAAGACTTAGTGATGTTGGTCGTGCATATTTAGGTTACGCCGAAACTTCTTCGGAATCTTACATCAATGGCGAAAAAGGCGTTTATATTTCTGTTACAAAAGTTTCTGGTTCAAACTCTGTATCCGTAGCGAACAATGTTTACAAAAAAATTGATCAACTTAAAGGAATGCTTCCAAATGATATTACAATGGAAATCATTTCTGATGATACAGTGCAAATCCGCGAAACAATCGACACTTTGGTAAAATCTCTTGTGGAAGGTCTTATCCTTTCTGTTATTATTCTGTGGGTTTTCTTGCAAAGTGCAAAATCTACAATTATTATTGCAATTTCCATTCCACTTTCCATGATTATTACTTTGTTTGCCATGAGTATGTTTGGAATTACATTGAACATGATGACTTTGACAGGTTTAATCCTTGGTCTTGGTATGATTGTTGATGCGTCTATTGTTATGATTGATAACATCTATTCTTACAGGCAACGAGGCGCCCGTCCAAAGGTTTCGGCAATTTTAGGAAGTCAGGAAATGCTGATGTCTGTTATTTCTGGTAACCTTACAACAATTTGTGTTTTCGTGCCATTCCTTTTCTTTATTGCAGAACTTGGTATGATGGGACAGATGTTCAAAGGCATTATTTTTACAATTGTAATTGCTCTTGTGTCTTCTTTGGCAGTGGCCATTTTCCTTGTTCCTGTTCTTGCGGGAAAGTTTCTTCCTCTTACCAACAGAAATGAAAAACCTGTAAAAAATCCTGTGATTAAAGTTATTTATGGCTTTTTTGAAATGGTTATCAATGGAATTACAAAGGTTTATTCATGGCTTTTAAGAGCGGCTTTGAAAAACAGAATTATTACTATTGTGGTTTCTCTTTGTATTCTTGCCATTGCATTTTCTTTTATTCCAACAATGCAAATTAATATGATGCCATCTGGAAATGATGATAGTGTTACTCTTAACATTTCGTTACCAACTGGTACAACTTTTGAAGAAACAAAGCGAATTGTTCTGGAAATGGAACAGCATGTTTATTCAGAAATTAAAGGCTACAAAAATGTAACAACTTCTATTGGTGGTGGACGAGGTTCTACAAACTCTGGTTCTATTCAGATTACATTGCCAGAAAAAGATAAGCGAATAGACAGTACACAAGAAATGCAGAATAAACTTCGTGCTCATTTTGCAGATTATGCTGGTGTAAACTTTAGTTTCCGTGCTGGTTGGCGTGGACAGATGTTTGGTTCCGATATTGATATTGTTCTTAGAACAGAAGATTTGGCTGCGGCTCTTGATGTTGCAGATAGGATTTGTGAAGTTATTAAAGAAACTGGAGAATGTGGAGAACCTTCTATAAGTATGAACAGAGGTTTGCCACAGGTTGAACTGGTTATTGATCGTGAAATTGCTTATCAGTTTGGAGTTGATGTTTCTACAGTTGCAACTGCAATAAATCAGGCTATTAACGGAAGTTCTGCTGGTGTATATAGAAACAACGGTAAGGATTACAGCATTGTGGTTAGCTATCGTCCAGAAGACAGAAAAACTATCAACGATTTGGAAAGCATTTATGTTCGTGGAAGTAGTGGTATGATTCCAGTTTCAAGTTTTGCCAGTTTGAAAAAAGGTGTTGGTCCAGTTTCCATTGCCCGCGAAAATCAAAAACGAATTATCCATGTTCGAACAAGCATTCTTTCAGATAAAAATGCCAATGTTGTTGAAGACGAAATTAAGGAAGGTATTTCTAACAAGTTTATTATGCCAGAAAGTGTAACTGTAAGTTATGAAGGTTCATGGCAGCAAACTACAACCCAAATGAAGCTTTATTTAAAGATTTTAGCTATGGCGGTCATTCTTGTATTTGGTGTTATGGCTGCAACTTATGAATCATTTAAGGCGCCTTTAATAAATCTTGCTACAATTCCGTTTATGGTAATTGGTGTTATCTTTATTTATAAGCTTACAGGACAGGCTCTTTCTTTAATGTCTATGGTTGGTTTGATTATGCTGGTTGGTATTGTTGTAAACAACGGTATTATTCTGGTTGACTATACAAATCTTCTTGTAGGACGAGGGGTAGAACTAAAAGAAGCTTGTTTCCAGGCAGGTAAAAGCCGTTTGCGTCCAGTTTTAATGACTACTTTGACTACAATTCTTGGTATGCTTCCAATGTGTTTTGCTTCCGATGGACAGGCTGTTATGGTTCAACCAATTGGTCTGGCGGTTGTTGGTGGTTTGCTGTCTTCAACTTTTGTTACTCTGCTGATTATTCCTGTTTTGTACAGTCTTGTTATGCGTCAAGGTAAAAAGAAACAGTCTCAGATTGTAGTAAAATACGAAGATTCTGAGTTTAATGATAAGATAGTCCATTAAACTTAAACAATTCAAGAAAATTGTCGGGGATGTCCAATAAGTATTTGTCATGCTGAACTTGATTCAGCATCCCACTAGATTTAGTGTGAGATCCTGAAACTAGTTCAGGATGACGCTATGATGCGAACTTTTTGGACATCCCCCTCATAATTAAAATATTCATACAATTTTTGGTGAGATTCCGAATTAAGTGCGCAATGACATTGGTGTTATAAAAAAGTACAAAGGATAAGATAAAATATATGGAAAATACAGAAGAAATTATGGAACCAGTTTATAGAGCAGAAATTATGTCCAACCAGTCGGTTCAAGATGATATTGTTGAACTTTTGGAACAGGAATTACCTGGAATACAATATACAATTATTCCTGATGCTCATGGTAGAGGAAACTCTTCCCGAAAATTAGGCGATACCATCTGGCCAGAAATGAACTTTGTGCTTTTTGCTTATACCGACAAAATTGGAGCAAAAAAAATAAAAGCCATCATTCAGGCGGTAAAAAGCAGATTTCCTAACGAAGGAATTAGTGTGTTCTTTACAAAAGGCGAAGAAATATAAGCTTTAAAAATAACAACAATTTTTTACATTTTTTGTATCATGTATCACTATATGATACACCACCATTGCTATTATAAAGGCATAAACTATTTTAAGGAGTTGTGCCTTTATGAAAAAAAAGATTTTATTTTGTTTGTTGGTAATTTTGGTTTGTTTGGGTGTTGCTTCTTGTGCTAATAACTCAAAACTTACTGCTTCCACAAAGGGTAGTGTAACGCTGAACACTAAAAATGTAACTTTAGGTTTGGGTGATTCAATTACCTGCGATTCTGTTACAATTAAAGTTTTGGATGCAGTTTTGTTGGAGGATTCCATTATTGGTGTGTTTGTAACAATCAGCAATAACAGTTCAGACAAATTAGATTATTCTAAGGATTATGATTGGGGCTCGGTTGTAACTGGCAGTGGAAAAAATCTTGAATCCGTGCTTTATTCAGACCCTTTTATCTGGCAGAATTATTTTTCTGGAACTTTTGTGTATCCTGTAGCAACCGCTGTAGATTTTATAACTTTTCAGCAGTTTGAACCAATTTCTACAGAAGGCTATACTTTTATGGCACAACCTCCCATCGAAGGATTCCCGCCATTCAAAGTATTTTTCCTTTATGATGATTTGAAGCAGGCATAAACACTAAAGATAAAAAAATTATCTAATTTTTGCACTGCATTCCACAACCCGCAGTTGTCCTTCCAAATCCTTGTGGATTTTTGTAGAAAAATCTAAATCTTTGGCCAGAAGGGCAGCTGCTTTTGCATTATATTCCCCAGTTTCCATTAAAATTACGCCCCGTGGACTTAAATGAACTTTAGCTTGTGGAAGCAGATTCCGAATAATTGCCAACCCGTCTTCAATTTCCAACCCATTTTCATCAAGAGCTCTGTCCCCAAAAAGATTTATATCACCATCCAAAGCCAGCCTAGGTTCATTTCTTCCGTCCAAAAGCAAAGAATCAACCATTTTATGAGGAATATATGGAGGATTAGTTAAAATCACATCAAAAGTCCATCCACCATCCTGAGAAAATTGTTCAAATAAATTAGATTGAACAAGCCTTATTCTGGACTGATACTGTGAAGGAATTAATTTTTTTACATTCTCTTCTGCAATTTCCAAAGCTGCCCCACTAATGTCAATAAGTGTGAACTTAGGCAATTGTGCATCGGCCACCTTTTGATTTTCTATTAATGAAAGCAGGGTAGCAATACCAATACATCCACTGCCAGTACACATATCACAAACCGTGAGCGTTGCATTTGGATGGGCGTTTATCTTTTCCATAATAATCTGGAGCCCTTGTTCAACCAATATTTCTGTATCTGGTTTTGGAATAAGCACGGCGGGAGAAACTGCAAAATCATAACCAAAAAACTCTTTATGACCTGTAATGTACGCAACAGGAAGACCAGATTTTCTTTTTTCAATAGATGAATTAAGCCATTGTAATTGATCTTCTGAAATTGGATTATGGGATTTAAGTAAAAGCTGAGTTTTTGTTAGATTTAATGCGAATTGCATCAACACTTCAACATCCAGTTGTGGCGAAGGAGAAAAATCTATAAGTTGAGAAACTGCCTCTTTTTTGAATTGTTGAATTGTTTGAGTCATATATATTTGCCCTGATTTTTATAATTAATGCTAATTTTTCCTGCAATGTTTTTTTGTAACTTTTTCTTCATACATAAGCTTGTCGGCTTTGGCAAACAGTTCTTCAAAAGTGGCTTTTGGTGAAGTTACTACGCCTACACTTGTGCTAACTTTGTATGGTTTGTTAGAAGTGATGTTATATGAATCAATAAAAGCATTCAACTGTTCTTTTATTAAATCTGCAGAAACTTCCGTCGGGAAAATACCAATTATTTCATCACCACCGTAACGGCAATAGTATCCACCAGAAACCACATTACCAACCCCTTTTGACAGAGCTTTTCCCACAATACAAATAGCATTATCACCTTCGTTGTGGCTAAAATTATCGTTGATATGTTTTAGATTATCCAAATCGCACATAACCATGGTGAGGGTGGTTACATTTTTATCGCCCATAATTTTGTTATAAGTGTGAATAAATCCATTGCGGTTAAAAAGTCCAGTTAAAGTATCATATTGGTACATTTTTTCCAGCTTTGTTTGAAGGTACCGTTGATACTGCATGTTTCTATAGCCTGACAAAGCATTACCCATCCAGGAGGCAATTTGAGTTACCTTTGTGTAATTCTGTTTTTCGTAGTTTTTAAAGAAAAAGCAAAGGTAGCCAATAGATAAATCAGAATTATGAATTGGCGTAAAAATTAATGGGTAGGAATATGAAGTTAAGATTTGCTTCATGCGCGGAATATAATCTTTTGTTTTAATAAAATGCTGCTCCAAAGGAAGGTCAATATATTCTTCATTATCAGAATCGGCAATAACAAACATTGTGTCGCCATAAACAGATTTTGTCATTGGAATGTTAGGATTGGATTGAGCAACAATAAAGTCAGCCTTTACAAGACACATAACATTGTATAAAAGCTTATTTTTTAATTTAGCAATAACTTCTGTAATATCCTTGCAGTCGTGAATAGAAACCGTCATATTATTCAATGCCGCATCTTCCACTCTGTATCGTCTGTAGCAATCTTTAAGATAGTTTAGATAATTCAAAGTGTTTGCAGGTTGTTTTGCCATACATCCACAAGATTCAGAAATGAACATAGTTGGTTCAATATCTTTGTTATAAGGTGCTTTCTGTGGATTTTTTACAATATCCAAAAGGAATGTTGCTGTTTCGTAGCCAAGCCTTTTTGCATCACAGACAATAGAAGAGATTTTTGGCGTAGTAAAATGAATAGAAGGAATGCCGTCAAAGCCTGTTACAATTACATCTTCTGGACAATAAAATCCTTTTTCCTTTAAAACCGAAGTTACAGAAATTGCCATTGTATCGTTGGCACAAATAATAGCTTTGGGTATTTTTTCTCGTGCCAAAAGTTTTTCCGTGGCAGACTTTGCTGGAACATCCCAAAAATCGCCATAGCTGACCATAGTTTCCTTATCAAAAGGAATATTAAACTTGCTTAAAGTATTTTTGAAAATCTCCAGTCGTTCTTCAGATTCAATAGAGTTTTCCGAGCCCGCCATAAAATGAAGGTCCCGAATACGATGATGCTTTATGACATGCGTAATGATTTTTCCCAAACCAGACCGTTGATTAAAATTAATGTTATAAGCGTCTGGATTATTTGCGGCAATAAAAATAGCAGGAATGTTTCTAATTTTTGCCTGGCGCACCAAGTTTGATTTTAATTCATCATCCAAAATGTAGCGGTTTGAAACTAATAAAGCGTCGGCTACATTAAAATTGATAAGATTAAAAAAATCTCTTTCACCATCCTTATTTTTTGTCTGAGAATGCAGGTCGGAATCTGTGCAGAAAACTAAAATCCGCCAGTTATGTTTAATTAGTTCTATATTTAAAGCTGAAATAAAATCAGAAAAGTTTTCATAATCAATTTTTGAAGTACAGTAAACTAAAATCTTGTAACCATAAAGCATGATAAATCCAAAGTGCGTAAAATTATGATGATTAGACTTTTTGAATTGAATAGAATTATATAAATTATAAACTACAATAACAAAAAATACAAACTTAAGAAAAACAGGAAATCAAAGAGTTGGAAAAAAATAATAACCAAAAAATTGGGCTATCTAACAAACGGAAATGTTCTATTAGATAGCCCTGTTTTAGGATTTAAGATTTGTAAAGCTTGTTGAAAGAAAAAGAGGAACTTAAACTAAAGATTCGTTTAACTGCTCTTCCTTTGCATAAACATTCAACGCATCCAGCATATCGTCCATATTTCCCATCATAAAACCAGGAAGATTGTGGGCAGAATAGTTAATGCGATGGTCCGTAACACGATCCTGTGGGAAGTTGTATGTTCTGATTTTTTCTGAACGGGCACCAGAACCAACCATACTTGAACGGGCAGCAGCTCTTTCGGCCTGTTTTTTAGATTCTTCCAAATCGAACAAGCGGGCACGAAGAACTCGGAAAGCTTTTTCTTTATTTTTAATCTGAGATTTTTCATCCTGCTGAATAACAACAATACCAGTAGGAATATGAGTTAAACGAACCGCAGAGTCTGTAGTATTAACACACTGACCACCAGGACCGCCAGCACGCATAACATCAACACGAACATCACCTGGTTTAATTTCAATTTCAGTTTCTTCAGCTTCAGGAAGAACCGCAACAGTAGCAGTAGAAGTTTGCAAACGACCTTGAGCTTCTGTTACAGGAACTCGTTGAACACGATGAACACCAGATTCCCAGCGAAGAGTTCCGTAAACAAACTTTCCAGAAACGGAAGTAACAATTTTGTTGAATCCACCAACTTCGGTTTCCTGAGCTTCCATAGTTTCTGTTCGCCAACCTTTTCGGTCCGCAAGGTGACAATACATTTCCCACAAATCTCGCACAAAAAGACTAGCTTCATCACCACCAGCAGCAGAACGGATTTCCAAAATAATATTTTTTTCATCAAGAGGATCAGGCGGTACAAGCTTAATTTTAATTTGTTCTTCCAATTGTGGCTGCTTTTCTTCCAGGTCTTTTAATTCTTCACGAGCCATTTCGCGCATTTCCACATCGTCTTCGTTTGTAATCATCTCTTTAGCATCTTTAATGCCAGTTAAAACCTTCTTGTATTCATCGTAAAGTGCACAAACTTCAGAAAGATAACCATGTTCACGCATTGTGTCTTTGTATTTTTTTGCGTCTTTGACCAGGTTTGGGTCCATTACCATATCGCTTACAACTTTAAAGCGTTCTTCACATTCGTCAAGTTTCTTGATTAAATCCATAGTACATAGATATTAGCATTTTTTTCGCTGTTAGAAAAGAATAAATAGGAATGCAGAATTAGGAATTGAGAATAAATTGTACAACAAAAGTCATATGAAAAATGTAATTGAAATTGCAAAAGTCGTAGGAAGAATGTAATTATCTTTACAAAAGTCATAGGAGTTTTGTATAATTGAAACATGACAAGAGATTTTATAAAAAACTTAGTTGAATGGAAAAACAGCAGTAGAAGAAAACCTTTAATTCTTACTGGAGTTCGACAGTGTGGAAAAACATATTTACTTAAACAATTTGGCTCTGAATATTTTGAAGACTATTGTTATGTGAACTTTGAATCTGCAGGTAAATATTCAGCCATTTTTGATTATGATTTTGATGTTAATAGAATTATTAGAGAAATAGAACTGATAGAAAATGTAAGAATTATTCCAGGTAAAACACTTCTTATTTTTGATGAAATTCAAGAATGCCCTAAAGCAATAACTGCACTGAAATATTTTTGCGAAAATCTTCAAGAGTTACATCTTGTTTGTGCAGGTTCTCTTCTTGGAGTAGCGTTAAAACAAGAAAATGTATCTTTTCCTGTTGGTAAAGTTAACAGAATGCAGCTTTATCCCATGAGCTTCAAAGAATATTTGATGGCTGTTGGGGAAGAAAAATATATTGAATTGTTTGTTGATTGGCCTGTTGCTCGAGAAATTCCAGATATTTATAAGATTCCATTAGAACGACATTTTAAAAAGTATTTAATTATTGGAGGAATGCCAGAAGTAGTAAAAGAGTTTGCCAATTCTGGAAATTATACAGAAGTTGCAAAAATCCAAGACGAAATTCTTGCTGATTATGCAGATGATTTTTCGAAACATGCACCAGTCTCGGAGATTGAAAAAATCCGCATGGTTTGGGATTCAATTCCTAAACAGTTGGCAAAAGAAAATAATAAGTTCATTTTTTCTCATGTAAAAGAAGGTAAGCGTGCACATGAACTGGAAGGTGCTTTACAATGGTTGAAAAATGCTGGATTAGTCCATTTGATAGAAATGATACAGAACCCAGAAGTTCCTTTATCTGCAAATGCCGATGCAACATATTTTAAAGTGTATATGGCAGATAGCGGACTTTTATGTAGAAAACTTGGAGTTTCTTTCAAAAATATTTTAGAAGATAATTTGGCTATTTCAACTTTTAAAGGGGCTATTACAGAAAACTATGTTTTGCAGGAACTTGTAACTCAAAATAAAAATCCATACTTTTGGAGATCTGGTAATTCAGCAGAATTAGATTTTCTTTACGAAGATGAGGAAAATATTGTGCCGATAGAAGTAAAATCTGCTACAAATACTCAGGCAAAAAGTTTCAAACAATTTTGTAAAAAATATCATAACTCCAAAGGATTCAAACTTTCATTAAAAAATATTGCCGCAAATGACTTTGATGGAACAAAGGTTGTTAGCCTGCCCCTTTATCTGATTTGGAACATCAATTCTTATTAAAACCAAAAATCTGAAGAAGTGAAGAAATATAATTTGATGTTAACCAAAAAGTATTTTGTTAAGCTTGTTTAATTCCCGAAGAAACTTAATTGGTTTGAGATTCTGAAACCAGTTTGGAATGGCAAAGAAAAATTGTCAGGCTTGTTTAACCATCTCTGTTAGAATATAGTGCAAAAAACATTTATTTTTGTTCAACGAAATAAAAAAAAGTGTGGTAAGATTGTATTTGTGAAAACTTTTTTGTGCGCTAGGAACACGGAGGGTGGCGGATGCCAGTGAAAAAGGCTTGTAACACAAGGTTTTTTTACCGAGGGTTACCGAGCCCGTAGTACTCCGACCCGAAACGAAGTGGAGGGGAGCGCCCAGTTTATAAAAAGAGGTGAAAAATGGCATTTTATGATAAGAATGATGTTGCGCCTGTGCCACCAATGGGTTGGAATAGTTACGATTATTACAACACTTTGGTAAACGAAGAACAGGTTCGGGCTAATGCAGATTATATGGCTAAAAATCTGAAACAGCATGGTTGGGAATATGTGGTAATTGATATTCAGTGGTCAGATTCGGCTGCGGGAACAAGAAATAAGGATAATATTCAGTATATTCCATTTAGTCGTTTTAATGTGGATGAATATTCGCGCCAGATTCCTGCACCAAACCGTTTTCCAAGCAGTAAGGATGGAGCGGGTTTTAAACCTTTGGCAGATTACATTCACTCTTTGGGATTGAAGTTTGGTATTCATATTATGCGTGGTATTCCAAGATTTGCGGCTCATGAACATATGCCTATTAAAACTCACGACGGAACTAAGGTTACTGCAGATCAGATTGCCTGCGCTTATTCAACTTGTGCATGGAATCCGGATATGTATGGTGTTGATTTTAGATCGCCTTATGCTCAGGATTATTATGATTCGATTTTTGAACTTTACGCTTCTTGGGGTGTAGATTTTGTAAAGGTTGACGATATTTGCCGTCATGTAAAAGAGCCAATTTACGAAAAGGAAGTTGAAATGATGGCTACTGCAATTAAAAACAGCGGCCGTGGAATTGTTCTTTCTTTGAGTCCTGGACCTGCTGTTATTGAAAAAGCTCATCATTATAAAACTTACGCAAATATGTGGCGAATCACTGATGATTTTTGGGATGACTGGAAACTTTTGAAGGCTATGTTTGAACGCTGCGAAGTTTGGCAGACTCATTCTGGAAATGGTAACTGGCCTGATTGTGATATGCTTCCTATGGGAAAACTTGGTTATGGTTGGGCTGCTGCTGATGCTGAATATAAAGGCTGGGATTGTAAGTTTACACCGGAAGAAACTCGCACTATGATTACTTTGTGGAGTGTTTTCCGCGCACCTTTAATGATTGGCACAGATTTGCCTCAATTAAGCGACTTTAATTTAAGCTTGCTTACAAATGATGAAATTATTGCTATGAACAAATGTCCTAATCAGGCATTCCAGAGTTCAAAAAGCTGCAATGAAAATCTTGTTATTTGGGCTAACGAGTGTGATGATGATTTGTCTTATTATGAATGTTATTTTAATTTGAGCGAAGAAGAGCAGACTGTAAAAATCAATTTGACTTTGGGTAAGGATGATAACATTCGTGATTTGTGGGAGCACAAGGATTTGGGTGGTAAAACTGAGTTTGTATTAAAACCACACAGCTGTAAGGCTCTTAAAATTACGGTGAGTGCAAAGAATTAGAATTAAAATAAAAGCTTAAAATGATTTTGAGCGGATGGGGCTGTTCCAGTTGGTGCAGCCCTTTTTTTATCTTTGTTTAGCGTCCTGTGTCGCGGATTTTTCCTTCTACATAGTTGGGGTCTAAAGTACGGATTAAAGCGGCTGATGAAAGTTTGTATTTTGTATAAATTACACAAGGATGTCCGTCGCAAACCCAATTCATTTTTGTTCCTGTTTCTGGGTTGATTAAATAATAGTCTGTAGAAGAGGCGGTTAAACTTACAAAATCTGGTGAAACAAACTCTATTTCGTTAGTTGATTTTATCATGTTTAAAGCTGTAATTTCGTACATATTCCAGCCTTCATGTTTTTCAAAAGGAACAATCTGTCGGTCGGTGTGGATTTCTAAATCTTTTAAGCGGGCGGCTTTTGCGGAAGGATGCATGGCTTCCAGTTTGTCTGTAAAATCTTTGTAATTTTTTTGTCCCAGTTGATAGATTGCTTCAAAATCTGTTCCGCTAATTTCTGCTCCAATTTCTGCGGCAAGTTCGTATTTTGAATCGCTGGCACCTGTAGTGGTTTTGTCTGCTTCGGCTTTGTTAAAATAAAAACCTGTTGTGCTGGCTCTATGACTAACATTTTCCAATTCTGCAATGAATGGTGCTGCTTCTTGGGTTGTAATTTTTCCTTCTAAGGCATCAAGGGCTTTTCTGTAAGCACGGGTTACCATGGCAACATAATAAACGCTCTTCATTCGGCCTTCGATTTTTAGGGAATCAATTCCAGCATTTTTAAAATCTGCAAGGTGATCAATCATTTTTAGGTCTTTGGATGATAGAATGGCAGTAAAATCGTCTCCTTCATAAACTGGGAAATATTCGCCTTTGCGCTGCTCTTCTTCTAATAAAAGGTTTCCTGATTGGGCAATGAGTTTTGCCTGTTCGGGTGTAATAATGTGGGAGTCTCCCTGTGCGGTCTGGTTAAGATTTGTGTCGTAAAGGTTAAAATTCCAGCGGCAAGTGTGGGAACAAAAACCGCTTTGTGCGCTTCTTCCTGTTAAATAGGCACTCATTAAGCAGCGACCAGCGTATGCTATGCACATTGCACCGTGAACAAAAGCTTCTAGTTCCATGTCTGGTACGGCGTCTTTTATTCTGCGGATTTGGTTTAAGGAGATTTCGCGACCTAGGACAATTCGTTTAAAGCCTAATTTCTGGTACATTTTTACGGCTTCTGAGTTTACGCAACTGGCTTGTGTTGAAAGATGAAGTTCTGCGTTTGGAAACTCTTTTTGTAAAAGGGGAACGATTCCTATGTCTTGAACAATAAATGCATCGATGGGATATTGTTTAAAATAGTCCAGATTATTTTTTAGTGAATCTATTTCTTCGTCGTGGAAAGAAATGTTCAATGCGCAATGAAGGCGCTTTTCTGGATATTTGTTTTTGAGTTCTATTACTTTTTTGTATTCATCTTCGTAGAAATTGTCTGCTTTTACTCGCAATGAAAACTTTTTTAAACCGATGTAGGCGGCATCTGCTCCGTAAGCGTAGGCGTAAGATAATTTTTCAACATTTCCTGCTGGCGATAAAAGTTCCATAAAAGGTCTCCATTTTCCGGATGATGTTTCCGGGGATTTTAAGGGGTGTCCCCTTAGGGGAAGGGGTAGCGACAGACTTTAGGCTGGCGCGAGGGGAAGGCCTGCGAGCTTGCGAGCTTCCCCTGATATATTTTAATTTTATGTTTTTAAGCTTCTGAACGGATGCTGTGTTCAAGTTTTGGCTTGTTTTCAATTTCGATGGCGGTTTGTCCTGCTACATTTTCTGTTACAATTTTACCAACTCTATCCAAAGCTAAATGAGATTCGTGAAGATATTCATCGGCCATTTGAAACATAAACATCATATCTGGCCATACATCCAGCTGACATTTTGAACCCACGGAAAGAAGTCTTTGCTGGAACTTTTTTGCATCTTCAAGAAGGCATTCTTTTTCGCCCATTTGAATGAAGGTTGCGGGAAAGCTCTGCAGGTAATCATCGGGAGCCAGCAGTGGAGAAATGAATGGAATGCTGGTGTTGGATGAATAGGTGTAATCGGAAACACTTTTTTTAAAAACATCCTGCACTAGTATTTCGTCTGTAAGTTTTTTTGTTGTCATTACCAGTGATTTTTCTGAAACATCCAGCCAAGGTGAAAAGAGAATAACATGTTTTATACAATTTCTGTATTTTTCTCTAAGATTAAAAAGTAAGGCACAGGCAATGGATGCCCCTGAACCGTCTGCTCCTATGATAATTTCTGGTACTGATGCCTTTGAACCTTTTTCTGCGTTTAATGAGGCGGAAATCTGTTCTTCGGTAAAAAGGGAACGGAAAACGCTCTGAATGTCTTCGTTGGCGGCGGGATAAGGAAAAGATGGAGCCAGTCTGAACTCTGGAACTACTACACGACAAAAACATTTTGTTGCTAAAGATGAGCAGAAACTTCTCCATGCAACACGGGAACCACCGGTAAAGCAGCCTCCGTGAATATAAAGCATAACTCTGTTGGATGAATAAATCTCTGGAGCAAGGACATCACAAGGTACATTGCCATATTTATATTCTGAAAGTTCTACGTTGTTTGGTAAAAAGACTGTTTTATAGGTGTTGTCCAGTTTTGTGCGAAAATGTTCAACATTGGTTTTGGAGTTATAGGTTAGAAGTTTTAGCTTTTTAATGGCCGCTTTTCTGTCGTTTTCAATATCCATAAGAGTGATTATAGCAAACAGCGATTATTTTTGCTATAATTAGGAAAATACATACAGGAGTTCTTCATGCCTATAAAGATTCAATCTGATTTGCCAGCCTGCAAGGTTTTGGAGCAGGAAAATATATTTGTTATGACGGAAAATAGAGCCGCAACTCAGGATATTCGTCCGTTGAAAATTGCTATTGTGAATCTGATGCCAACAAAGGAAGTTACAGAAACACAATTGCTGCGATTGTTGGGTAATACTCCGTTGCAGATTGAGATTTCTTTGGTGCGAATGGAAAATCATGACAGTAAAAATACGCATAAGGAATATCTTGATAGATTTTATATTCCTTCCAGCGAATTGTTTAAACAGCGTTTTGACGGAATGATTATTACTGGGGCGCCTGTTGAGCAGTTGGATTTTGAAGAGGTTGATTATTGGGAAGAGCTTTGCCAGATTATGGATTATGCAAAAAAGAATGTTTTTTCTACTTTGTATGTTTGCTGGGGAAGTTTTGCGGGGTTGTATCATCATCATGGTATAAAAAAATATGGGCTTGATAAAAAAATGTCTGGTATTTTTATGAACGAACGATGTGTGGAAGGGGAGCCGTTGCTTCGTGGTTTTGATGATACTTTTCCAATTCCTCAGTCTCGGCATACAACTTTGCGTAAGGAAGATATTTTGGCTTGTGATGATTTGGTGATTCTGGCGGAAAGTGCAGAGGCGGGGGTTACTATTGTTAGGTCAAAGGATAATAGGGAAATCTTTATGACTGGCCATTTGGAATATGATACAGAAACTTTGGCGGAAGAATACTATAGAGATATTGGTAAAGGAATGAAGGTTCCGCTTCCAAAAAATTATTTTCCAACTAACAATGTAAACAGAATGCCAACTAGTTACTGGCGTTCAACGGCGCATTTGTTTTATTCAAACTGGTTGAATTATTATGTATACCAGGCCACACCGTTCAACTTTATATAAACAAAATTGGTTTTTGTGTGGCCACGAGTTTGCCAATGGCAAACTCGCAACAAATAGTTGAAAATGAAAAACGCCGTTCAATTTTATTTAGCACAAACATTTATTTTGGCGTCTGCGCGAGTTTTTCTGTTGAAAAACTCGCAATACTTAGTTGCAGGAACAAAACACCGTTCAATTTTATATAAACAAAATTGGTTTTTGTGTGGCTAATTTTTCTTGAAATAGAAATGTTTTTAGTCGTCGTTTGCGACAGGGGTATGTGGTTTTAATTCAACAATTCCCATGTCACCGAATTTAACATTAGTGGAATAAGTTGGATCGAACCATCCGTTTTCAAGATGATCTTCGTCGGTAAAAGTGATGTTAGCATGAGAATGACCAGCATCATAATAAGACTCATTTAAATAGAGAACGAACTTACCTTTTTCATCTGTGTAGGCTCTATAACTATTATGCTCAGCGGTTACTACGATTCCTTGGACAGGTTCTGTTTTGCCGTCGTTATCTGTGTCGCCAACAACAGTTCCTTTTATAAAATACTCTGGATTGTATGATTCTGGATCAAAAGGCATTCCATAACAAGAAACCAATGTTCCAATACCTAAAAAGCCTGCGATTAAGGAAACAATTTTTTTCCAAGTCCAAGTCAATTTTTTCATATATACTCTCCATAATAAAAAGTTTAAATATAACAAAAAATAATATAATAGGTTTAGTTATTTATTTCAAGAACTCATAATTGCAGTGAGCAACTTCGCATTTCATATCGTGATGCAAATGCAAACCGTTTCCTAGACAATTTTTCCATTGTTTACAGTTTTCGCATTTTCCATGTTTTGCCCAAGAACGGTCTCTCATATTCTGATATTTATTGTTCCAGGTGTCCATAAAACTAACTGTAACTTCCTGTTTATCAGTTCCAGCTGTATCACCATAAATATTACCTTGAATAAAATCTGGACTGCGAACACTTAAACAAGCACTCATAGATCCATCACACATTACAGAGCCAACATTAATTCCACCTCGACAGAAGAAGAAAAAGTCTCGGGCTTTAAGTTCATATTTGCCCAAATATCCTTCGCAAGAATAATTCAGATGAATGGAACGACCTTTTTCATCCTTGTACTGACGAGTTTCTACAATAAAATCCATCAGTTGTTTGTATTCCTCTTTTGTAAGAGATAAATCGTTTTGAGCGGCACGACCTTCTGGAAAAATTGAAAAAATGCGCCAGTGGGAAACTCCACGATTGATTAAATCTTGGCGGAGTTCTCGTAAGATTCCCAAATTGTTTTTGTGGACACAAGTGATTACATCAAAAATTAAGCGATTTCCGTACTGTTTTTGAAAATCTACCGTCATTTGAATTGCATCACAAACATGTTTGTAAGAACTTGGATTTACCCGAAGATAAGTGTGTTCTTTTTCAAAACCGTCAATGCTATAACTGATGCTGGTCATTCCTGCGTTCAGCAAAGAAACAAATCGTTTTGGTGAAAGCAGCATTCCGTTTGTAACAATTCCCCAGTGAAATCCTCTTTGTATAATTTCTTTACCGGCTTCTTCCAAATCATTGCGGATTAGTGGTTCACCGCCGGTAATACAAATGGTCATATGTTTGGCACTATTTTTTGCTTTTATATCATCCAAAACCTTGGCAAAATCAGCAACGGGCATATCTGGAACGCCTGAAGTTTTTAGACAGTCGCTGCCACAATGAAGACAATTCAAATTACAGCGAAGTGTGCATTCCCAAAAAAGATAGTTCAGTTCGTGTTTTTTAATTTGATTTTTGCGATATATGTTAAATATTTTTTGTTTTATGGACATGCAACAAATTATATAGCAAGGAATGTAATTTGCAAATACAAGTGAGGGTGGAGGCTTGAATGATTAAAATTAAAAACTTTGTATTTATAATTCGATATTTTTTGTGGTTTTGATTATAAGGTTTCCAAAACTGCTTTTTTCTGCGGATTTTGACAAAGCTGTGTAGTTTTCTTCAAAGCTTGTCGTTTCAAAAGTTCCGTTTTTTTCGCCATCTTCATCTTCTATTGTGAATATAAAACTGAAATTTTTAGAATCCATATCGTTCCAGCTAAGAGAATAATGGCCATTTTCGTCTGTATTTATGGAAGCAAGCGTTTCGTTTTCTGAATGTTCATTCATTGCATTGGAAGTTTCTGTAGAAACGGAGATTTTTAAGTTTGGAACACCTTCTTTTGTTCCATTGTTGTCTGTATCGCCAGTTATGGAACCGGTAACAGTAAAAAAGTTTCCTGGAACACCGTACATACATACAGAGCCACCAACATCATTGATCCATCCGTCGCAGGCAATAAAGGAGGAAAGACCTAAAGTGTTCAAAAATAAAACTATAAGTTTGGTAAATACAGATTTGAGTTTTTTTATCATAGACATAAGTATAATGGAAACAAATAGGTTTTCAAAGTTTAAAAGTTACGCTTTGGTTGGATATTTTCTTTGAATGGATTTCGGGGCGTTGCGGGGAAACAAACTCGTTTGTTACCCCGCTGGGTGGGTAGCGAAAAAAAAGCGCCGGGCACGGCGCTTTTTTGCAGCGAGGGAGGGGCTCCTCCCTCTTATAAGAAATACTTTATTCCTTTCGGACTAAAGTATTGGTTTCATTGCTAGCGTGAGTTTCTATGCAAACTTTACCGTCCACGAAAACTACTCACGCTTCCAATACTTTATTCCTTTCGGACTAAAGTATTGGTTTCATGGCAGTCATATATGCACGCAATTTTCGACCAACAACTTCGATTGGGTGGTTACGGATTTCTGCATTAACGGCTACAAGTTCTGCATTGCTTACACCGTTGTCTTTAAGCTCGAGGCCTTTACCAATAACATCTGTGTGGAGTTTTGGCATAAGATCTTTTGCCATCATTGGAGCTGCAACGCGAGCGAAGAGGTAACATCCGTATTCTGCTGTATCAGAGATTACGCGGTTCATTTCGTACAAGCGTTTGCGGTCAATAAGGTTAGCAATAAGAGGAACTTCGTGGAGTGATTCATAGTATGCAGATTCTTCTTTAATACCAGCATCAACCATTGTTTCGAATGCAAGTTCACAACCAGCTTTTACCATTGCAACCATCAAGATACCTTTGTCAAAGAATTCCTGTTCAGAAATGTCAACATCGGCTTCTTTTGTAGATTCGAATGCAAGCTTACCTGTGTCTTCACGCCAAGCAAGAAGATTTTTGTCGCCGTTTGCCCAGTCTTTCATCATTGTGCTTGAGAATTCACCAGAAATGATGTCATCCATGTGTTTCTGATAGAGTGGTGTAAGCAAAGTTTTAATTTCTTTTGAAAGAGCATTTGCCTTAATTTTTGCTGGGTTAGAAAGACGATCCATCATACCTGTGATACCGCCCCATTTAAGAGCTTCACAAATTACATTCCAACCGTGCATCAAGAATTTTGTAGCATATTCAGGTGCAATTCCTTCTTCAATCATTTTGTCCCAACATACAATTGTTCCAGCCTGGAGCATACCACAAAGAATAGTCTGTTCACCCATAAGGTCAGATTTAACTTCCGCAATAAATGCCGATTCAAGAACACCTGCTTTAGAACCGCCCATACCAACAGCCAAAGCCTTAGCATAAGCCCAACCTTTACCTTCTGGGTCGTTTGCAGGATGTACAGCGATTAAATCAGGAACACCAAATCCACGAGCAAATTCGTGATAAACTTCTGTACCAGGACCTTTTGGAGCACACATTACAACTGTAATATCGTCACGGATAATCATTCCTTCTTCAATCATATTGAATCCATGAGAGTACCACAAAGCGGAATTCTTCTTCATCAATTTCTGAACCTGATTTATAACACCAGTGTGCTGCTTATCTGGAGTAAGGTTACCAACCAAATCTGCAGTTGGAATCATTTCTTCATAAGTACCAACTTTAAAACCGTTTTCAGTAGCATTTTTCCAAGACTGGCGTTTTTCTGTAATAGCAGATTCACGGAGAGCGTAAGAAACATCCAAACCTGAATCGCGAAGACACATACCCTGGTTCAAACCCTGAGCACCACAACCAACGATAACGATTTTCTTTCCTTTAAGAGCATTTACACCGTCAGCAAATTCTTCTTTAGCCATAGAACGGCAATGACCCAACTGCAAGCGAGCTTCACGCCAAGGGATTTTGTTAAAATAATTTTCACCCATTTTTAATACCTTCTGATTTTCCTTAAAATAAGATTTTGGTGGCATCCTTCCGCTCCCATTCGGTCGCGTCAGGTCGGGTGTTCCACACTTCGCTACCGCTCAACCTCCTCACTCCCCAGCCTCCTTCGTCGGCTGGCTCGCTGCGGTGGTCTGCTTCGCAGGTGTTCCATACCCTTGCCTAATGTTTTACAAATATTATTCTATCTGTAATTTTATATTGCGTAAAGTGAAATAAAAGAAACTTATTGTTGAATATTTTGCAATAAAAAAAATAAAACCTGCAATTTATATGTAATTTTACCAAGTTATAAAATATCTATGTAAACTGCAGGTATAAATTAGTTTAGAATATTAGATGAGAATTATTATTCACCCGTAATTTTGCTGATATAAAATACAATTCCGTTTTTTCCGCTCCAGTCGCTTGTGTCCTGAGCCATCGGTTGTATAAGTTCTGCAATTTTCGTAGGGCTTGCTTTTGAATCAGTTGAAATTCTACCTGAAAGAGTTGTTAAAGATGTTGTTAAAGGATTCATAACTATTCCACTGGAAATATCTTTATAAGAAGAATCTTTAATACCAATTATAACTTGAACATTAGGTACTATAGAATCAGCCATACATTCAACGGTATAAGATGATAATTCAGAACAATCCACAGCAGGAATTGGAAACTCAGTACTATAGCCATTTATTGTAATTTTTATAAACTTTTTGCCGTCTATAGTTACAACTTCTTCAGAGCCAGTATAATTTTCAGCATCTAAAAGAGTTACAACTGCAGAACTTTCTTCATTTCCAGAATCACCACTACCACCACCGCTTGTTTCAGCACCAACAATATTCATCATAGTTTCAATAATAGTTGGGAAGTATTGAGTCGCAGTTGCTCTGTTAAAATATCCATGATTTTCGCCACCAGCCCCGTTGTCTGCCGCAGTAACCTCGTTATCCCAAAGCACAACAGGAACACCCGCATTTACCGCCTTTGTAAAGAAATATTTTGTCCATTTTTCACGAGAACTCAGATTCTTTTTATCAGAGGCACTGGCTTCACCAAGAACAACACCAATTCCATTTTTTACATAGTTGTTAGAAAGGTTATTGAATACAGAGTTTATAGAGTTTTCAATGTAAGCTTTATTAGAATCGTAGTCAGACTTTTCTCCTTCCAAAGCAAAATCCCCAGGAGTATAAGCGTGAACAGAAAGTAACAGCTTGTCATCAACAGTATCTACAGGCATAGTATAACTGCTTAAGAAATCTGGAGAAGCGGCATATCCAGGAGTCATTACAAAACGGTAAGCATTAAAACCTTCAGAAGCACGAATAGTATCCAAAGCAACTTGTTCGTAGGCAGTAATAACATCACAGTAAGTTTTTGCTTTTCCCGCATTTCCGCCCCAGAATCCCCATTCCATGTCAGTACCAACACAGCGAGGTTCATTTAATAATTCAAAAATCAATTTTTCGTTGTAATCGTCATTAAAAGTATCTGCAATTTGTTCCCAAACCTTTTGAATATATGCCTTAGATTCTTTCTGAATTGAAGCATCAGTAGAAATACAGAAACCCGGATTCGACTTAATATCGCTTTCACTCTGATTATCGTGGTGAATGTTTATAATAACATACATATCTTCAGCAATCGCCCAATCCACAACTTCCTTTACACGGTTCATCCATTTTGAATCAATTTTGTAATTAGCGTCTGTTTTAGACATATGATTATGCCAAGACACAGGAATACGAATTGTGTTAAAGCCCGCAGCCTTAACCGCTTTAATAAGCTTACGAGAAGTTGGTTGTTTGTGAGGCAACCAGTTGTATTCCATTCCCAATCCAGTTGAATAAGCCCAATCCCCGTTGTTAGAAGCATCAAAAGCATTTCCCAAGTTCCATCCAACAATCAAATCCTTGGTAAAATCAACGCTAGCAATATCCAAGGCGGCCATTTCGCTTGGTGTAGCACTTACAACATTAGATTCAAAAACCTTGTCATTTCCAAAAAATGCATCTACCCGAAAATAATAAGTTTTGTCGTTAGTTAAATCTTTTTTAGTGTACCGAGAGACATTTACATCAGAAATCTTTTCCACACTGGCCAGTTCTTCTTTCGATTCACCAAAGAAAACTTCCACGCCAGAAAAACTTGATGCTTCCGGTTTATTCCATCTCACAGTTACTTTTCCGTCTCCCGCAATAGCTTTCAAATTAGAAACTGCGGCAGGTTCGGCTTCTTTTGTTTTTGAATTAACAGTGCAAGCTGCAAAAGTTAATAAAGTTGTGGCAAGAAAAAATGTCCACAATGTTTTTCTAAAAATACCTTTCATTTTTCCTCCAATAGATTTAATAGAATAGTAGAATATGTTTAGAATTATGCTTACGATTTTTTAAAAATGACTTTAAATGATTTTATAAGAATTACTTTACTAAAAAATGACTTTTAAAACCTTAATTTACTTTGAAAAGACTTTATCTGATTAGTTCGTCCGATTTGCTAGCTTAATTATAACAAGTTTTTTAATTCTTAAAAACTATTTTTTTAAAAAAATCAGATTTATCAAAATTACCAGAAGTCTAGGGCAAAAAAATAGTTTACAATGAAACACAAAGTTTTATGTAAAAGCTTTACACAAAATCTTTCTGCTTCACTGTAAACCGTAAAGTCCAAAGCTTAAACCTCAAAACTCAAAGCTTAAATCAAAAACTTAAACTTCAAAACCTAAGCTTCAAACCACAAACCCTTAAAAATCAGGTTATACAGATTTATTTTGTAGCTTCAATCATAGCTTCAATAAGCTCTGGGAAATACCAGGTCTGTGTATTTCTGTTGTAAAAACCAAACTTTTCGTTGTAGTCATCACCAGAAACTTCCCATGCGCCATTATCCCAAAGACAAGCAGTCATACCATATTTGCGAGTCTGACGAATAAAACAGTCAAACCATTTTACTCGTTCCTCTGTATTCTTTTTGTTTACAGCACCCATTTCACCCACAACAACAGGGTATCCTGCCTGGATAAACTTTGTATCAAGATTTTTGAAAGTTTTAGCTAATTCTGCCTGATGTCTTGAAGTAAAAGTTTTTTCTCCAGGAGACTGCATAGCAAAAGTATATGGAGAATACATGTGAACAGAAACAATCAATTTGTCAGGAGCGTTGTCAGTTGGCATTTTAAATGCAGAAGCCAATGCCGAATCAGGACTAGCCTGCAAACCAGGACACATAATAAATCGTTTTTCGTTATTTCCACCACTAGCACGAATCGTATCTACAACAAGCTGATTATATTCATTCAAAACATTAGCAGCGTCTCTACATTCTTCTGCATTTGCATCAAACCACCACTCATGACCAGTTCCACAAAGTCTAGGCTCATTCATAGTTTCAAAAATAAGATGTTCATCGTAACCATTGTTAAAAGCCAGCGAAATCTGAGTCCAAAGATTCAAAAGCCATCTTTCAGATTCAATTTTATTTTTTGAGTTTGGATAGTAGCCAAAACCAGCTGGTAATTTATTTGGTGTACCGTAATTGTCGTGATGACAGTTAAGAATAACATACATATCATCTTCAATAGCCCAGTCAACAATTTCTTTTACACGATTCATCCAATCCGCTTTTACAGTGTAATTTTTTTTGTCCATGTGTGCAGCCCAAGAAACTGGAATACGGATGGTTTTAATACCAGAAGCTGCCAATCCGTCAATCATAGCCTTTGTAGTTTTAGGTTGACCCCATGCAGTTTCCGAATAAAGACTGCTTCCACCAATGGCATCCATAGTGTTTCCCAGATTCCATCCCACAGTCATATTGTTTACAGTTTCTTTTGCAGAAGTACAGTTAAAAGCCTTAGAGCCAGTATCTTTTACAGCTGCCGATTCATTAAACAAAAGTTCAACCTTAGGAACTTCTGGAACAGCAGGTTCAGTTTTAGTTGTTCCATTTGAAGTTGAAGCTGGTTTTTTAGTTTCCGCTGGTTTTGAAGCACAAGAAAATAACAATGTCGCAGCAACAACCAAAGGTATGAATCTCGATAATTTCATTTTATTCCTCCAAATAATTATACAATCACCACATTTTTAGTAATCATATAAATAAATAAAATCTTTTACTTGCATAATTCTACATCATTTTATAATAAAGCGAAGTGTTTTTGGTGCAAAGATTTAGACAACCTAACTTAAATTATTGTAGAAATCCACCTTTTTTCTTTTTTTTATAATGGTTATAGGCATAGTTTTAATAACACTTATAGGTGCAAAACTTACGACCAAAGTACTTACGGCCTTTCAGGGCTTACCTAACGGACGGTTTTCCGCTGTGCGTCAAACCAGCTTCGCTGCCCTTACACGCCTTTACAAGACAGTTTTATAAGTTTCTATTATTGAGAAAACCCCAATAAATCATTATATTTAAAAAATATGAAAACAAAACTGATTGGATTTCTGTTTATTTTTACAGCCTTTGTTTTGGGCGCTGCATTTTATTACACAAAAAAGTTTACCGTAAAAGAAGAAACTTCCGTAACCCGAGCAAAAGTTATACCCGCAAAAGCTTCAGATTCTGCTTCCGACACCGAAGAAGAAAATCATCTTTCTTCAATACCAGCAGAAACCTTCGACACTTTTGTAGAACTGCTACCAACCGAAACCTTAATCAGTTCATTAACATTAGATTTTAATGACGACTCTTTTGATGACGAAGTTATTATCGTTCGCAAATCTGGAGTACATCATTTTGTAATAATTCCAGCCCTTTACAACGAAAAAACCGAAGTTTACGAAAGACTTTCAGAGATTCCAACCAACATTTCCCGAACCAGAACTTTTTCCTATTCTGGACTAGATTTAACAGGCGATCATAAAACCTCCTTAATTTATCAGGGCACAGATGACGACGGTCGTTATGTAATGAAAGTCTTTTTGTTCAAAGAGCAGAATGGTGTAAAAGATTTAGTGTGCATTGGCGACTTTTCTTCAGATGGAACAATTTTTATTCAACAGACAGAACGCTCAGAATCTTATGCCTTATCAATTGCAAAGGGCGAAAGTTTTTCTATTTGGGTTTATAAATCAGAAAAAGATGAACAGAACTCAAAAAATGCTAATCTTAATCAGATTCAGGAAGAATATAAGTGGAATCCAGACAGCCAATGCTATGAACTGGAAAACACTGTAAAAGTTTCTGCTAGTCGTCTGGCGGCAAAAGAACTTTCTCGTATTCAAGATGGAACGGTAGAAACTTTTGCAGATTTTTTAAACGGACTTTGGTATAAAACCACAAATACAGGTTCATCCATCAGGTACATTTACTTTGATTACAATAGCAGAGAAGTAATTCTTGTAAACAACGAAAATCAGGAAGTTTATGAATGGGAAGACAGCAAACTGCGTCATAACGGCATTTATTTAACAACCGTCAATTCTTCCATTACAAATCTTCACCGCCGTTTTGATGTTGCCTTGGTAAATGTTGACGAAATAAGAATCTCTATTCGCGACGAAATCAATCTTCTTATTAAAGAAACAAATATGTGGGATGGAAGTTATAAAAAACTAAGCCTGCAAAGTTCCCTCGACACAAATACAAACGATTACAAAACAAACGAATATCAACAGGAACTGGAAAAAGAACCTTCAACCTGGACTTCTGCCGATGCATTTTCTTCAATTTCTTTTAAAGACAGCTGCTATACATTAAAAACCAGCAATTATGAAGAAACAGGCATTTATTCATTTATGAAAATTGGTTCTTACAATGTCATTCAGGTTAGAAGTAATACTACAGAATCTCAATTAAATCAAACTTATGCTTTGGAGTTTGGAACAAAAACTATTACAGAAGTTGTAAATGCAAAAAAGAAAATTACTCAGGAAAAAGTTGTTACAGATTATGATACAGTAACTTTTACACCTGTAAAAATTACACCGACAGATTGTTTTTCTACCGAGGGGCGACTTTATACCTTTGTAAGAAATCAAGAATAAACACTTATTTGTGGGAGAATACAGAAATGACTATTTTTGAAAACATAAACTGGCTGGTAAAATATGCCTTATCCAACGGACTCATTTCTTCGGAAGATACAATTTATACTCAGAACAAACTGCTAGAACTTTTTAAACTGGACGGTTTTGATACAGAATTAGCGACCACTTTACCAGAAAAAATTGCATCAGAAGATTTAGAAAAAGTTTTGGGCGAAATGCTGGATTTTGCTGCTCAAAATAATCTTTTTGAAGATAACGGCATTGTTTCTCGCGATTTGTTTGATACAAAAATTATGGGACAATTGGTTCCGCCACCTTCTGTTGTAATTGATATTTTTAATACGCTCAAAAAACAAAAAGGTGCAAAAGCGGCTACCAACTGGTATTATAAGTTCAGTTGCGATACAGATTATATTCGTCGTTATAGAGTTTGCAAGGATGTAAAATGGCAGACTTCTACAGAATATGGCGATTTAGATATTACAATAAATCTTTCAAAACCAGAAAAAGATCCAAAAGCCATAGCGGCCGCAAGAAATGCAAAGCAAAGTGGTTATCCAGCCTGTCTTTTATGTAAACAAAACGAAGGTTATGCAGGAAGATTAAATCATGCCGCAAGACAGAATCATAGAATTATACCTTTGGAGCTGGCGGGGGAAAAATGGTTCTTGCAATATTCACCTTATGTTTATTACAACGAGCATTGTATTGTTTTTGACGAAAAGCATGAACCTATGAAAATTGAGCCAAAAACCTTTGAACGCTTGTTAGATTTTGTAAGTCAGTTTCCACATTATACTTTAGGAAGCAATGCAGATATTCCTATTGTTGGTGGTTCCATTTTGACTCACAATCATTTTCAGGGTGGACGCTATGTTTTCCCAATGGAAAAGGCTCCTGTAGAAACTCCAATCCGTTTAAAAATGTATCCTAATATAAAAGCAGGAATTGTAAAGTGGCCAATGTCTGTTATTCGCTTGAACTGCAAATATAAAAGTGATTTAGTTCGGGCCGCAACCCATATTTTGGAATGCTGGCGTAATTATTCTGACGAAGCAGCTTTTATTTTTGCACAGACCAATGGAGAAAATCACAATACAATTACACCAATAGCTCGTCGTCGTGGTGATATGTATGAGCTGGATTTAGTTTTGCGCAATAATATAACTACAGAAGAACATCCTTTGGGCGTATTCCATCCTCACGCAAACTTACATCATATTAAAAAAGAAAATATTGGGTTAATTGAAGTTATGGGACTGGCAGTTTTACCAAGTCGTTTGAAAAAAGAACTTTCCGATTTGGCAGAAGCTTTGGTTGCAAAAAAATCTTTGGCAGAAGACGAGGTTTTGGCAAAACATGAACCTTGGGCTTTGGAAGTAATGGAAAAACATCCAGATTTTAATGCACAAAACGCTTTAAGTATTTTACAGGAAGAGACCGGAATTGTTTTTAGCAAGGTTTTAGAAGATGCGGGCGTTTTTAAAAGAAATCAGTCTGGACAAGATGCCTTTATGCGTTTTGTAAAAGCCTTTAACAACTAACAGTAAGTGCTGTCAGTTGTCAAAAAACTAAAATCTTTTTAATGCTATAGCATCAAATGGGCAAATCTCGTGGCAGCAGTAACAGTGTTGGCATTTAGATTTGTCTTCAAGCATTGCAGTTCCATCTTTTCCATTCATAGAAATAATTTTTGGTGGACAGATTTGTAAACAGCGCTGGCATTTCTTGCATTTTTTTTCGTTGAAATGTGGAGTTTTTACAAATACCGCTTTTGCAATCCAACTGATAAATGGTGGAAGCATTTTTGACAAAGTTGGCGAAGGATTTCGCACAATCTTAAAGTTAGCCGCTTTTACACTTTCCGGGGCAACACCAACAGTTTCAATTTCCTTTGGATTTTTCAACCAGATTTGACGCTGCAATGCATCTTCCAAATTCATAATTGTATGTGGATTATAACCAACTAAAGAAGCACATTCCCAGTCAAGAGCAAGAATATTATCGGAAGCAGCTAAAAATCCTAATTTTACAGGGTCGCCACTACCAGGACCACCAGGACCTTCCATTCCAACAATGGCATCCATAATGGCATAACCCGGATTTGCACATAAAACTAAATCTGTAAGGTACGCTGCAAAATCCTTTTTATTTGGGAAACGATAATGCATTTGAGCTTTCTCCAAACCAAGCACAAGCCCAAAAAGATTTTTCATTGCACCTGTGAATGCCATCAGCTGGTGAGTTTTAAGTTTTGCCACAGAAACAACTAAATCTGCTTCAGTAAACTGTTCTGCAAAATCAAATTGAATCTGTAGTTTTCCATTGTTGCAAGGAACTGTAACAGCTTTGTTAAATTCAACCCATTCGCCGCCATTGTTAATAATCTGCTCGTACATTCCCGTTGCTTTAGCCGCACTGGTAGAATTAGCAATTGCAGGAGATTCACCAACAATCACTTTTTTTGCACCAATATCTAAAAAAGCTTTTACAGTAGCACCAACTACAACTGGATGGGTACAAACTGCCAGCTCTGGTTTTTTGGGATAAAGAATATTTGGTTTTATTAAAACAACCTTGTCTTTTACATCTGGAGGTGGAACTAGTTCAAAAAGTTTACGAATTGACTGATAAACCAAATCAAAATTATAGTCTTCGCATTTATCTAAAGCAACTTTAGTAGTCATAATATCCCCACATAATAATAGTGATTAAGTATAATATAATTATTTGTTAAAAATTATAAAAAGCTGTTATTTTTCAATGACGTCACAAGTGTCATCAAAGGCTTCGTCATAAGCATAAACATTTGGTGGCAAAGTAACTTCGCGCAACATTGGACAATTGGCAAAAGCTTGGTCCGCAATTTGAGTTCTACAGTTTTTATGAAAATAAACTCCATTCAACTTTTGGCAGCCACTAAAAGCGCCTGTATCAATTGCTTTAACAGAGGCAGGAATCATAACATCGTTTAGAGATGCACAAAAAGAAAAAGCTTCTCTTCCAATATAAGCAACTGAATCCGGAATAATAACAGAGTGAAGATTCTGGCAAAAAGTAAATGCATTGGCGGCAATAAATTGTGTGCCCGGCAGAATATTCATCTCTTTGGAATCACTGTCTAAACAAAAAAGAGCAGAATTAGTTTTTATATTGTACATAATGCCCTGAATAGATTTATAAGCCTTGTTGCCTTCTAGCACTTCCAAGGTATCATCAAAACTGTCCAATTGAAGTTCCACCAAAGAATCTGGGATTTTAATATTTTTTAAAGCGGGACAATCAGAAAAAGCACCTGCGCCAATAGTTTTTAAAGACTCTGGCAAGTTTATTTCACTCAGCTGGGGACAGTCGCAAAAAGCTTCTGTTTCTATTCTTTTGATTGTGGAAGGAAGAGTAACTTTTTTTAAGGTTTCGCATTCAGAAAAAGCATGTTCGTCAATAAAGGTCAAACCTTCTGGCAAAATAACTTCTTCAACATCATCGCTTTCTTCTAAAACATAGGATGTTATGGAAACAATTTCTTCAGGAACTTTTACAACTTTTTCATTTCCCAAATATTTTACCAAACAAGGAAATCCGTTTTCGTCATCTTCAACTTCAAAATATTTATTAATCAGCATAATTTCTCCAAAAATAAGCCTGCCAAAATAAAAACAGGCAAAATCTTTTCTACAAAATATAATCGGTGTTCCTTAACACATATTTTACAAAAATCAACTAATACATTTTATTTGATTATTCTCTTTATCGTATGTAAAATATTTGATTAGCATGGTAATTATCCAAATAGGGTTGGGGGCTTTTCTGTGTTTTATTTCTATGATTTTTTAAGTCACAAATGGACTCATTCTCAAACAGTGCCGCAATTAGCTCGGTTTATACCAACAGACAGTACAAAAGGAACTGTGTGGTGTCCAAATTGTATGTGCTGGGAAAAAATGAAGCGAGATTCTTTGGGGAATAAGTTTACCGGTTGTGGACGACAGATTATGGCTAGAACCAGCCAAATTGGACAGCCTTCCGTGGAATGGATTGAAGTTAGAACAGATGTGCAGAAACTTGTTCTTACATTAATTGTAAAATATTCCATAGTTGCCATTCCAGATTCTCGCCAGCCAAATATGAGCTTTACACAAGTTTACACCTTCAATCTTATTTCTGGAAAAATAGAACAGTCTGGCAGCAGAGACAATGTCAATTTGTATTTTTTGCCAATGGATCTTACAGAAAAAGTTCAGTCGGTTCTGTCTCTTTTTTCAAAACAGATTTACGGCGTAGAATATTTAAATCCACTTTTAGGCAACGATGAAAAAAACAGTTTAAAATATCTGTTTTCTTTTGTAAAAAATCCTGCCGCTCCAGTTTTTGGTTACCTGGAAGAATCCTTTTTTAGCGAAGGCTGCGACTGGCTTTTTGCCGACAGAACAAATCTTCTTTCCTATAATCAGGTTTGCGAAAAAATAGGCGTAAAAACTTATGATTCAGTGCGCAAAATGATAGAAAAAAAGCCTTCCTTGTTTGGGTTAGCCGTATTTTTGTGTCAAATAGGTTTTCAGGAAGAAGAATTGATTTTAAAGTTCTTCGATTATGCCTCTCTTATTGAAGAAGTTTTTGGTGAAAGCCGCTATGTATACAACGAAAAGAAAATTAAGTTTGTAAACGGAAGAATGTATTATGTAAAAGGACAGAAAAATTACATAGCCGATGCCCTTGCTTTCTGGTTTTCTAAGGCTCGGGAAAAATATTCAGAAGCCGACCTTTTTAATAAGCTGATACAAGGTATTGATGAAGACCCAGTGGTTTTTGTTGATGGCGCAATGATTTTTCACCAGTATTTCGACTTTTTACCAGAAGATATAAAGACAAAAACTATAGATTTAGGCTTTACCTTCGAAGTTCACGATGAAATATTGGATTCAATTCCTCAAGAGCAGCTTCCTAAGACCGAAATGTTCAGGGCAAAACAAGTAGTTGAATATTCACCACGACATCAAAGCTGGGAAGATATAAATGAAGGTTTTGTTTTCTATCTGCCAAAAAATACGGTACAGTTGAAAAAACTTTGTAAAGCTATAAAAAACAAAGAGCTTGTTGGTCGAGAAAGCGATGTGCTGTCTCAAAAAAGTGTGCTTTTGTGGCTTAGAGACGAACTTTCGCAAGAAGTAATTCCTTCAGGAAAAACAAAAGAAGAATTGACCGAAGACGAAAAAGCCGTGGCCTATGAGTGGGTTGGCTGTTTGGAAATTAGAAAAATGACCGTTGTGCTTGTAACAGGCATTGGCGAAGAATTAGTTCCCGCCCATTTAAAAGAAGTTATAGAAACCTGGGCTCGCAAACATAACATCCGAATTGATTATGAATAATTGAAATAATATTAAATCTTCTTTAAAATAGCATAATCAAATAGCAAAACCAAAGGAAAAAATATACAAAATCACAAGCTTTATGCAAAATGATTTGAATGGGAGAAAAAAATGGATAAATTAAAAATCTTGTTAGCAAAAGGAAGAATCTACGAGTCAGTTTATGAATTATTAAGTGATGTGGGTATTTCGATCCATCTTCCAGACAGACAATATTTTCCAACAACAAATCAGAAAGACTTGGCTTTTCAAGTTGTAAAACCACAAATTACCAGCCTTCTTTTGGCAAATAATAAAGCAGATGTTGGTTTTAGCGGAAAAGACTGGGTTTACGAAAATGGAGTTCAAGATAAAGTTGTAGAAATTATGGATTTGGGCTTTGATCCAGTAAGAATTGTTGCTGCCATTCCAGAAGCAAAAGATTACGAAACACTTTTAAAAACTCCAGTCACAATTGCAACAGAGTATCAGGCATTAAGTCGCAAATATGTAGAAGACAAAAAAATTGATGGAACTATTTTCCGTACTTGGGGAACTTCCGAAGGTTTTGTTCAGGACACCGACGATTCAATTGCTCAGATTCTGATTGATAATACTTCTACTGGTTCTTCCTTAAAAGCAAACCGACTTAAAATTGTTGATACCTTAATGGAATCTAGTACAAGAATGTACGCCAGCGTTGAAGCTATGAACAATCCAGAAAAAAAGCAGAAAATTATGGAATTAAAAATGCTTTTTGAAACCGTTCTTAACGCTCGGGACAGAGTAATGCTGGAAATGAACTGTGCAGAAAAAGATTTTGATTCTTTAATAAAAGGTATTCCTGCAATGAAAAGCCCAACAGTTTCTCCTCTTTTTGGCGGAAACGGTTATGCAGTAAAAATTGCCGTTAAAAAGTCCGAAGTGCCAACTCTTTTGCCAAAACTTCAGGCTCTTGGTGCAACAGACATTGTAGAATACGAACTTAGAAAAGTTATGCTTTAACAAAGAGGGAGGAGCCCCTCCCTGCGCGCCCACTTCGTTGGTCGCTACCCACCCAGCGGGCGCTCTTTTCTACAATTTGCCCGCAACGCCCAGAATAATTTGTCTGGAGTTAAGGGAAGCAAAAACTGCTGTGGTCAAATATCAGCAGATTATAAAAGAGGAACTTTATGCGAACTGCAACTGTAAAAAGAATTACTGGGGAAACTCAGATAGAATTAACATTAAACTTGGATGGAACAGGTATTTGTCAGGTGGAAAATCCTATTGGATTTTTTGACCACATGCTAAAAAGCTTTTGTAAGCACGGAATGTTCGATTTGTCTGGTTCTATAAAAGGCGATTTGAATGTAGATCAGCATCACACCATTGAAGATACAGGAATTGTTCTGGGAGAATGTTTTAGAAAAGCACTGGGCAATTGTGCAGGAATTTACAGAAGTAGTTTTTTTATTTATCCAATGGACGAAACTTTGGTTCAGGCGGCAGTAGATTTTGGTGGAAGACCTTATTTAGTTTGCAATGCAGATTTAACTGGAATGCCATTGGTTTCTGTTAGTGGAAATGAACAGGCTTCTTTCCAGACCGACTGTTTTGAAGACTTTTGGCAGGGATTTGTAAATAGTGCTCAGTGTAATTTGCATATTGATGTAATTCGTGGCCGAAGTGACCATCATAAGGTGGAAGGTTGTTTTAAAGCGGTTTCAAGAGCTATTCGTGGCGCGGTTGAAATTGATTCCAGAAGAGAAGGTGCTATTCCTTCTACAAAAGGTGTAATTGCATAAATGTCAGACGAAATTATTATTCACACTGATGGTGGTTGTTCGGGAAATCCTGGGCCAGGGGGCTGGGCTATTGTAGTTGAAGCAGATGGCGTAAAAAAACAGCTTAGTGGTGGAGACGCCATGACCACAAACAATAAAATGGAATTGACTGCGGCAATAAATGCTTTGTCTGTTGTAAAAAATACCCCATCTTTTGCTGGAAGAAAAGTAATTGTTCACATAGACAGTCAGTATGTAAAAAATGGCATTACAGTATGGATTAAAGGCTGGAAAGCAAAGGGATGGAAAACGGCAGACAAAAAGCCTGTAAAAAATCAGGAACTTTGGGGAGTTTTAGATGAACTTAATTCAAGCCTTGATGTAGATTGGGTTTGGGTAAAAGGTCATGCCGGGGAAGAAGATAACGAACTTTGCGATTCTCTTTGCCAGATGGAAATAAAAAAGTTTCAGAAATAATTTGTTTTTTTTCTGAAAAATGCTCTTTTTTCGTAATTTAATTTGTATATTTAAATATGCGAAGAAAGAGTTTTTTTATTTTAAATATGGCTGGTTCTAAATTACAGTCGGTTTGGGTTCTGCTTTTCCTTTTTCAGACTTTTTGTTTTTTTTCCTGTTCATATAATGGAGAAATTGAAGACAGTTATAAAACTGTTAAATTAACTGTTTATATTCCAGAATGGCCGCCTCAAGGGGAATATTATGAAAATACCACTTTCCCAGATTTGGTAAAATGGCAGGTTTCTGTGCTTGGACAGAATCTTAATAAATCTTTTGAAATTGTAAAAAATTTCCAAAAAGAAGACGCAGTAGAATCATTTGAACTCAAAGTTTCTAAAAATCAACCGGTAAGCATTACCATTCAACCAATTACCCGCTCTTTTGGTGGCGCCGATCTTAATTTTTTTAAACCCGCCGGTGCAATTTACCCCTACGATTTGGAACCTCAAAATGCAGTTCATCCACTTTTTAACAATAATCGAAACAAATGTCTCAAATTATCTTGGGAACAAGGTTTTGGGGCATTGGTAATGCAACAACTGTATTTTTCTTCTGCACAGGAAGTTTTTTTAAATGAAGATGGCACAATTTGGGAATATATTTCTTATTTTAATTGGAAAAAACTTCAGCAGCTGGTTTTAGAAAAAATAGACCAAAGCAAAGAGACTTTTTTTCCACAAGATTCAGAATCTCCCATACAAGATTTTTCTAAGCTGGCTTTTTATAATCCTTGGCAAATAGATTTCCAAACTATTTTAGAAGCTATTGCCTATAGAAAAATTACCGCCGGCACTCTTTCGGTAAAATCCGTCTTTTCCGCTATAATTCCCCCAGAAACCACAACGGCCGGCTCTACCAGCGCACTGGGCGCGAAGAACGCATTTGGCTCTACCAACGCATTGTTCGCGAACAACGCATCCCCCGAGTCCACCAACGCATCCATCGACACAAACGCATTATTTGCGAACAACGCCTCTACCGTTACCAACGCATCCCCCTCTCCCCACATTCTTTCTTCTTTTATTCCAGAAAATCCTGTTATCCAAAAATATAATTGTTTTACGCTTCAGAAAAATAAAAAGTCCGTGTTTTTGGTGGAAAATACAAATCTTCTTCTTTTAAAAGGTTCCAGCGCAAAAAATCTATCAAAAGACTATCTTTTTTTACCGATACAAGAGAAAAGGGCGTGGCTTCAATGTGAATAATCAAATAAAACAGCCACCTTGTAGAAGGAATCAATGAAAAAAATAATTTTGACTTGTTTTTTGCTGGGAATAACTTTAGCCTTGTTTGTTGCCTGTAAAAAAAATCAAAACACAGAATATGTACCAGAAATAGTGGTAGAAAATACAAAAAGTAATCATCAGTGGTTTTATTTTACCGAATCGGGCGTGGAACCCATAGATTTGCCACAAAAAGTTCCAAATAGAGCTTTTCAACCTTGGACAGAAACCATTCGTATTTCTTCCGCCAACAGCGCTTCTTCCGAAGAATACACCCAAAATAGCGGAAAAGCCTTTGCCGTTGTAAACAGATTGGGAATGCTTTGTTTTGAAAAAGACAATTTTTATCTTGCCCAGGATGTAATGCTTTTTTCAAATCGGACAGCGGAAAATCTTGTATTTTTTAATGATACACCTTTGTTTTCTGTATATAAAAGTTCATTTTTTAATCCTTCCATACAGGACCCAAATTATAAAGACGATGAAATGCAGCATAATTTTCTTGTACAGTTTGATTCAGCCGCTCGCATTTCTTATCCTTTGGTAAACAGCACGAATCTTACCAAAGAACCATTTACAGAAGTTGTAGATTACACTTGGGATGGAGAAAACTGGCTTTGTTCCCTAAAATCCATTTACAACGGCAAAGTTAATTTTTTCTATCTAAACTGGCATCCTAACACGCCAATTCTTTCCATTTCTCCATGGATTGCCGAAGAAAATATTACGATTTCAGAAAGTGATGTAGACACCTTTAGAGCCTCAAAAGCGCTAATAGATTATTCCTTGGCACCAGAACGAATAAAAAAAATGCTTACAGGTTTTTCGTCAAAAGTGCCATTTATTTTGGAAATAAAATCTGTGGGAGGAGCTTCTTCTAGACAATACGAAAATCATATAGAAAATACACAGGAAATGGAGTTAAAGGCAAAGGCAATTATTGCAGAAAGCTGGAGTTCCGTGCTTTTTGAAGATGGAACTTTGTTTATAGAAGGTGCTTTGCCAGGAAAACACATTTTGCGTGGTGGAAAAACCATTGCCATTCGTCTTCCAAAACTTCCAGACAATTTTGTCTATTCTGATTTTGTAATCTCTGGAACAACACTTTATGCCGCCTGGGAAGAAACTCGTTTTTACGAAACAGCCCGAAGTGGTTTTTTATCCGTAGATTTAGACGCAACTTTATACCAAAAATTACGCTAGTTTAGTTATGCCTCATCACATTCTGGTTTCCGAGTTTTATAAGTCTCTTTTTGGAACAAAAGTTTATAAGATTTCCATAGATGCGGGTTGTACTTGTCCTACTCGAGACGGTACAAAAGGTTTTGGTGGTTGCATTTTTTGTAGCGCCAACGGCAGTGGAGATTTTGTTCCTTCAAATAAGCTTTCTATTACTGAACAGATAGGAATTGCAAAACAACTGGTGTCAAAAAAATTAAAAGCCCAAAATCAGCCTAAATACATTGTCTATTTTCAGAACTTTACCAACACTTATGGCGATTTGGAAAAATTGCAGCGACAATGGAAAGAAGCACTTTCTTGCGCAGATATTGTAGGAATTGCCATTGGAACTCGTCCAGATTGCCTTTCTGCAGAATGCCTAGAGATTTTGGGAAAAATGGCAGAACAAACTTATGTTCAAGTTGAATTGGGTTTTCAAACTTCTTGTGCTCAGTCTGTAGAATACATTCGTCGTGGTTTTGAAAACGAAGTTTATTCTACCGCAGTAAAAAAGCTTCATTCTGCCTCAAAAAAGATTCATGTGGTTACCCATGTAATTTTTGGACTTCCACAGGAAACAAAAGAAATTATGATGGACTCTCTTAAGTTTGCACTTTCTTCTGGCACCGATGGCATAAAAATTATGAATCTGTATATTTTGCAAGGGACAGATTTGGCAAAAGATTATGAAAAGGGCTGTTTTTCCGCTTTAGAAATGGAAGAATATTTTGATTTATTAAGAACAGCCCTAAAACTTATTCCCCAGAACATAATTATTCACAGACTTACTGGTGACCCACCAAAAAAACTTTTGATTGCGCCAAAGTGGGTAGAAAATAAAAAACTGGTTTTAAATCGTATAAATCAGCTTATTTCTTTTTCTGAACCTGAGCCAAACCTCGCTTAAATTGTGGTATTCGAGCGCAGGTAATAGTGTTCCAGTCGCTTCTGTCACCTCGTTGCAAAAAGTGGTAAGCAACCCCCGCAATCATTGCCCCATTGTCACCACAAAGTTTTAATGGTGGAAAAACACAATTTATATCCTTTCGTTCAGCAAGCAATTCTCTAAGTCTGGAATTAGCGGCAACACCACCGCCACAAACAACAGTTTTTAATCCCGTATCATCCACCGCCAGCAGCAATTTGTTTACAAGAGTCTTAACCGCAGTTTCTTGAAAAGCCGCACACATATTTTCTACCGAATGTTCATATCCATCTTTCCAAAAATAATCACACTGATGAATAACCGCCGTCTTTAAACCACTAAAAGAAACATCGTATCTGTGTTCAACCGGATCCAGCTTAGGAACAGGAAAACTTGCCGATTTTGCATCACCTTTTTTTGCAAGATTATCAATAATCACACCACCCGGATACCCCAGATTGTAATATTTTGCCACCTTATCAAAGGCTTCTCCTACAGAATCATCAACAGTGGTTCCAAGAATCTCCAAATCATCAAAATTATTAACTTTACAAATAATGCTGTGTCCACCAGAAACCAGCAGACCAAGAAATGGATATTCCACAGGAGTTTGCAGTTGTGCCGCATACAAATGTCCCAGCATATGATTAACTGCAATAAATGGTTTATTTGTGGCCCATGCCAAGGTTTTTCCAAATGTAAAACCCACTAAAAGCGAGCCCATAAGTCCCGGTCTATTGGTAGCCGCCACCGCATCAATGTCATCCATAGTAAGATTTGCTTCATTTAACGCCTGACGAACCACAGGAAGAATCCATTCCGCGTGCTTTCTGCTGGCAATTTCAGGAACAACCCCTTTGTAAATCTGATGAAATGGAATCTGTGTCGCAACCACATTGCTTAAAATAGTTTTGCCGTCTTCCACAATTGCGCAGGCAGTTTCGTCACAAGATGATTCAATACCAAGAACCTTCATTTTAAACCTCTAATTTTTGTCCGCCCTTTTACTGCTTTTTTCCTTTAGATTTTGAAACCGTAGAAAAAGTGTATCCTTTCTGTCTTAATTCCGGATAAATCTCATTAAGAAGCTCTGGAAGAATATCGGCAGACCAAATATGTCCTATCATTATAGCAACTCCATTTTTATTAGCAATAGAGAGCCCTTTTTTTATTTCGTTCAGAATGTCATCTCTGTTTTTTGTATTGTCCAAAAAAACATTTCTTTCGTAATAAGAGTAACCCATTTCGCCAGCAACATAAGGCACGGTAGTTTCGACATTTGTTCTAGAATCCAAAAAATAAATGCCATTTTCAGAAGCAATGCGCATAACCACACTCATTTTTTCCGCATCCGCCGTAATTGCCGAACCTTCATGATTGTTCATTCCCGCAATAGGCCCAATTTCGTTAATATTCTGGAACAAAGTAGAAATTATTTCATCTTCAGTCATTGACGGGGTAATTGCACCCGGACCAGGATTAACCTTTGAGTTTACAGCCTGCATTGGTTGGTGCAAAATCAGTTCATTTCCCGAAGCTCTTATCTTTTCTGCAGATTCCCGCGAATGAGCAAGCCTTGGTAAAACCGCAATTGTAATAGGAAAAGAAATAGAAAAAAACTTTTCCAAATGATTCAGATTCTGCCCGCCGTCATCAAAAACAAAAACCAGTTGTGCATTATTTACCGCTTGTGGAAATCCAAAATCCTTGGTTCTGTTGGTTGTAAGATTTTCAGTGGTTGCAACAGTTGTTACCTTTTTTGTTTCTACAGGCTGTGCTTTTTTCTCTGTTTCAGTTTTGGCGTTATTGTCAGTTTTACTTTCGGTTTTTTGTTTATTTTCAATTTTATTTTCCGTTTTATTTCCAGAAGATTTTTCTACAGTTTCTATTTTTTGCTCAGCTTTTCCAACTTCCAAAGCTTCCATATTTTTTGTAGTTTCCGTAGAACTTTTTGCAATATTCTTTGCAGAGTCTTCGGATTTTTCACTTTCAGTTTTATTTTGTTTTTTCTGAGATTCGCTTTTTACCACATTTTTTTTTGCCAAATCTTTAGTTGAACTTTCATTTCCGTCAGATTCAGCTGTTTTTTTATTTTCAGTGTTTCGTTCAGCCTTTTTTTCACTCTGACTTTTTGAAGTTTTAGGATTTATTGCATATCCTTTAGTTATATCTTCCCGCAATTCCTTTTTTTCCGGATATTCAAACCGCTGAGAAATAGAGCTTTCCTTTTCTTTCTTATCATTTTTGTTAGCGGCAATTGTAGTCCCCAGCAAAAGGCACAAACAAAAAACAATTACAACTCCACAAAAAATAATGATTTTATAGGTTGGAATATAAAACTTAGGCTTCTTTTTTTTACTCATAATCGCCTTCATTATATCACAACCGCAGCCTTTCTTGCACCGTTCATTTTAAGAAATAAATTGCTTTTCCTTTCCCAACACAGTATAATTACTTAATATTAAGTTAAATTTACTTAAATTATATTGTTTTTTAGGCGAGGTAAACCAATGGCCCAATTTACACAAGATTTTTATCAATCAATAAAAGACGAACTTTTTACAAATATTCTTCCTTATTGGGAAAAATATTCTCGCGACACAGTGAATAGAGGATTTTTTGGTCACATCGATAACGATAATAATTGCAATACAGCATGTGAACGCTCCATAGTTATGACATCCCGTTTTTTGTGGACATACAGTGCCGTTGCCCGCTATACAAAAAATGCAAACTTTCTTGAAATGGCAGATTTTGCCTACGATGTAATAGTAAACAAGTTTGTAGATACAAAAAATAGGGGCGTTTATTGGTCGGTTCTTCCAGACGGTACACCAAAAGTTAGCAAAAAACAAATCTATGGAGAAGCTTTCTGTTGTTACGGTTTGTCGGAATATGCCGCTGCTGTTAAAGAATTAAGAGAAAATAATAATACAGAAGGGGAAGCCTCCCCTTCGCTCCAGCCTGGTTCCCAGTCTTCCACTAACCCCTCAGCAGGGGACACCCCCGCAACGCCCCCGGAAACTTTGTCCGAACAAGCAATGAATCTTGCCTTGGAATTGTACAATCTTATGGAAACTTACGCCAAAGATTCTCAGGATGGTGGTTATGTAGAAGCCCGAGCCATAGACTGGAAACCAACAAAAGATATGATTCTTTCACCAAAAGATATGAATTGTCCAAAATCTATGAACACAAATCTTCATGTAATGGAAGCTTTTACAAATCTTTATAGAACTTTACCTGTTGTATTTTCAGACGCCAAGGCAATTCGTCAGGAAGTTGGAGAATCTCTTAGAGATTTAATTTTTGTAACAAAAGATTTTATTCTTCAGCCAAATGCTCATCTTGGAATGTTCTTTGATATGTCTTGGAAACTTTTAGACGACGAAATCTCTTATGGTCACGATATAGAAGCCTCTTGGTTGCTTTGGGAAGCCGCCGAAGAATTAAATCAAAAAGATGTTATGGAAGCGGTTCGAGATACAGTAATTAAAGTTGCAGAAGTTGCTTTGGACGAAGGTTTTGATCAGACTAATGGTTGTATGGAAAACTTCTTAAAAGACCAGGGAACACTAAGAGACCGTCGCCGAGTATGGTGGAATCAGGCAGAAGCAATGAACGGTTTTTACAATGCATGGGAAATGACTGGCCAGGAAAAATATCAGAAAGCTTGCATTCAGCAATGGAACTGGATACAAAATCATCAGGTAGATAAGAATGGTGGCGAATGGTGGAACGAGCTTGATCAGGACGGAAATCCAATTCTTAGCGAATCAAAAGGCGGCAACTGGAAAACCAGTTATCATAATGGTAGAACTTGCCTGGAACTTTTACGAAGAAGTGGTAATTAGATACTGTGGTGGTTTGGTTTATCGAAACCACCATATAAGTTAAAAAGTTTTCATTTTAGTAAACTCAATAATATCCTAAATATATTTTCTCATAATGACCTTGTATTGTTCTTAGTAACAGAACCGGCAACCGAATTAAACAGGGCATGCAGAATGCGGCAACCTGGACTTGAAAACGAGGCTGCTTAGGTGGCGGCGGTGGCGCTGGAGCTTCTGGTGGCGGAACAGGAACAAACAGATTTGCAACAGATGATCCAAACTTTACAGCTAATAAACTAATCCGACTCGAAGTTCTTCCAACACAATGAATTATGCAGGTGCGACTACAGAAAACGGTACAAAAATGACTCTGGGTGAATACATGAGGAATCAGTTTGAAGGCGGTCAGAATATCGGTGCAAATGCATAGACAGCACATGCGAACAAAGTTCTTGATTCATATTTAAAAGGAGATAAATCAACAAGTCCTTATGGCCCTGCTTCAGAAGGTGATATTGTAGGCAACCGCCAGCACCGTCTGGAACGAATGCTTAATACAGCTCCTTTTTCAGCAGAAAAAAAGGATGAAATCCAACAGGCTATGCAGAAGTCAAATGTTACTTATTCAAGAGGTAAAAACGATAGTAACGAAAAAAGTTTTAATCCTGAAAATCCATCATCTGTTAATAAAGGTAAAAAAGAAAAACTTCAGTTATATCTTGATGCCTATATAAGGAATATACTAAAAGTTTTAGAAAAACTATTGACTTTTCAGAAGGTCAGCATCGTATTAGATATCAGGAGGATTGTTATGGAAATAATCAAATGGGAATATAAAGAAGTTAGATCGGATACAGAAGAAGATTTAATCAAATTAGGTAAACAGGGATGGGAGTCTGTTTTACAGACTAATAACGGACAGATTCTTTTCAAACGCCCATGCGGCAAAATCCAGGTTATAGAAAAAGAAAATCCTGCAGAAGTAGAAATAAAGCAGTCTGCAGATTTCAATCTGGATCAGAAAAAAACTGGTAGCTGGGGCTACTAAAAACCTGGTTATTACTGGATAGAAAAATGGAAAATACAGACATCGAAAATAAAGAAAAGAAACACAAGGGACGAGGCGGGGCCAGACCTGGAGCGGGACATCCTATGCTCGGTGATGAACCAAGAACCTGTACAGTTTCTATCAGCGGAACCAAAACCGAAATCCAGCATCTCCGCGACCTTGCCCATGCCGCCGGCAAAACCGTCAGCAGATATGTGCTGGATGATTTGGAATAAGGAAAAAATAAAAAAAAATAAATTTTTTTAATTTTTTTTTATTTTAGTATTGACACTTTTTTTATTTGCTTATATATTAAATCTCACCTTCGCAACACTGAGTTGCGAAAACAAAATAAGATGTTTGACAAAATAGGGAAGGAAAGAAATAGAACAAGTAAGGTTCTAAACAAAATATGCGTTTAATACGCTAGTTTTGTTCTGAAAAATTGACTACATTGTTTTATCAATTTTTTTATAAAATTGAATCTATCAATTCAGCAAATAAAAAAGCTGGATTAAATTGTTTGTGAAGATCATGGCCTTCGGGCCTTGAAAT
>JAKSTL010000060.1 GCA_024402595.1 Treponema sp.
TACCAATTGAAAGATGAAAAGAATCAGTTTTATAAATTAAAAGAAAATGTTCCAAATCCTCAGTTCAGATATTTTATAAATCACAGTGAAATTGCGTTTATGGAAGATTCTTTGGAAAAAATCCGCGAGTTGGTAAAAAACGACGCCTGTGATTGGATTGAAGGCTGCTATTATACTCATGCCGCAATTTTTAAACTTGAAAGCGGATACAGCCCAATGCCAGAAGTTATAGAAATCTATGATATTGATAATCTTGATTCTCCAAGTAAAAATTGGGTTCTAAAAAAACTTCATAGCGAAAGTAATAATGAATCTTATTTGTACACCAACATGAAAGGTAAACAAGTCTGCTTCGAAGATTCTTTTGGCATAGAAAGAAACTCTCTTTATTTTCTTAATGATTTTACTTTAGTTGGCGAAGAGGATAGGGAAGATGAAATTATATTTGTAGATTCAGAAACTGGCGAAGATTCTTTTTGTTTTGGCACAGAGTTCTCTAATAATGATGACGAATTAGTATAAATCTGTTATATAAAATCCTCAGAGAAAGAGTTCAGACGGTTTTTCTTTTTTTATTTCCGATTTTCGATTATAATTCTTCTCTATATATATCTATAGGAAAAATTATGAGTAAAAATGAAGAAACCTCCAAAAAACGAAAAAACCGTTTAGGCGATAGGAAAGACGCCTGGCTTGTTAGAGGCTTAACTGGTCTGCCAATTCTTATGCCTTTTATGTATCCAAACAAATGCGATAACGAAGCATTTATTCGAGAAACCATTGATTTAACTGCAATTAACGAATATCTAGAAAAAAAGAATCAAAATCTTCCATATCCAGAGTTCCAGTATAAAGTTTTCCATGTAATTGTGGCCGCCTTTGCCAAAACCGTTACCCACCGTCCAAAATTGAATCGTTTTGTTCAAGGTCAGCGGCTTTGGGATAGAAAAGAACTTTCTCAGGCCTTTATGGTAAAAAAACAGTTTACAGATGAATCAAAAGAAGGCATTGCATATTTAACTTTCCCACAGGAAGGTGACCCAAATGCAGATTATATTCCAATAGATTATGTTTATCACAAACTTTACAAAATTATAAATCCAATTAAAAAAGGTGGTGGAGATTCTGCTTCCGATGCCATTGATATTTTGACAAAGTTTCCACATTTTATTGTAAGAGCATTTATGGCACTTCTTTCCTGGTTAGATTTTCATGGCTGGGTACCTGCTTCCCTTATGAAAGGAGATCCGTCCTATTGTACAGTTTTCCTTTCAAATCTTGGCTCAATCAAATTGAATGCGGGCTATCATCATCTGGCAAACCGAGGTTCCAATTCAATTTTCGTAACTGTGGGTGAATATCATAAAACTCCTTGCTACGATGAAAATGGCAATATGGAAATGCATATGACTTTGGATTTAGGCATTACCTTGGATGAACGAATTGCCGATGGATACTATTATTCAAAATCTATCAAATTATTAAAACATCTTTTGGCTCATCCAGAATTATTGGATGCACCAGTAACTGATGTTGTGGACTATGAAGGAAAATAAAATGGAAACTGATAAGGAACAGACAAACATCACATCAAATGCAGTGAAAACACCCTGGTTACAAACTTATATTGAATGCGGAATAAAGCCTCATCTTGATTTTTCGGAATTGACCATGAGCGGCGAGTTTGAACAGACTGCAAAAAAATATCCAGAATATATTGCCTATGAGTTTATGGGTAAAAAGACAAATTATAAAGTGGCCTTTGAAGCAGTTATTCGTTGTGCAAAAGCCTTAAAAACTCTTGGAATTAAAGAAAATGATAAAGTTACCGTCTGTATGCCAAACTGTCCGCAAGCTGTAACAATGTTCTATGCCATCAATATGATTGGTGCCATTGGTAATATGATTCATCCGCTTTCCAGTGTAAATGAAATTAAGTTTTACTTGAATGATTCAAAATCTGTGGCGGCAATTACTTTAGATCAGTTTTATCCAAAGTTTGCACAGATTAAGTCTGAAGTTGGTCTTAAAAATCTGATTATTACAAGTATAAAGGATGCTCTTAGTCCAGTAAAAGCTATTGGTTACGCACTTACCTTGGGTAGAAAAGATCCAAAAGTAACTGCCGACGGTTATGTAGTAATGTGGAAGTCCTTTTTAAAAGCGGGCGACAATTACACAGGTGATTATGTAGCAAACCGTTCTTGTCACGCTCCAGCGGTAACTCTTTATTCGGGCGGAACTACAGGTACAACAAAAGGAATCTTGTTAAGCAATTATAATTTTAATTCTTTGGGCTCTCAGTTGGAAGAAGCCTGCCACGGTTTTGAACCAGGAAGCAGTATGCTGGCTGTTATGCCAATGTTCCATGGTTTTGGTCTTGGAGTTTCAATTCATACAATGCTTATAAAAGGTTCAAAATGTATTCTTGTTCCTCGTTTTACACCAAAAACTTATGCCGATTTAATCATAAAATGTAAACCAAATTATATTGCTGGTGTTCCAAGTTTATACGAAGCACTTATTAGGAATGATTATTTAAAAGATGCAGATTTATCTTGTCTTAAAGGTATTTTCTCTGGTGGTGATTCTCTGTCTATTGAATTAAAAAAGAAGTTCGATGCTTTCCTGGCAAGTCACAATTGTTCAGTTAGAGTGCGGGAAGGTTACGGAACTACGGAATGTGTAACCGCTTCTTGTTTAACTCCATACAACAAGGAAAAAGAAGGTAGTATTGGTGTTCCGTTGCCTGATATGTATTATAAAATTGTTAAGCCTGGTACCGAAGAAGAACTTCCTTATGGTCAAGAAGGCGAAATCTGTCTGGCTGGTCCAACTGTTATGATGGAATATGTTAATCAGCCGGAAGAAACTGCCAACACTTTAAAAAAGCATGAAGATGGAATGACTTGGGTTCATACAGGCGATTTAGGTTCTATGGACGAAGAAGGATTTATTTACTTCAAGCAGAGAATTAAACGAATGATTATTACAAATGGCTATAATGTTTATCCAAGTCAACTGGAAAATATTATTGATGCTCACGAAAAAGTTCAGATGAGTTGTGTCATTGGTGTAAAAGATCCTGTTAAGATTCAGAAGGTAAAAGCTTTTGTAATGTTGAAACCTGGAATTGAACCATCTGAAGAAGTAAAAAAAGAACTTTTGGATTATTGCCGAACAAGTATTGCCCGTTATGCAATGCCTTATGATATAGAGTTCCGTGCTGAACTTCCAAAAACTCTGGTTGGTAAAGTTGCTTATCGGGTTTTAGAGGAAGAAGAAATGGCAAAGGACAAGAACTAAACAATAAAACTTAACGAATACCGCCGAAATAATGAAAACTTTACCTAGAATTATTAAAATCAGTTAAAGTGGCATTAATTTTTGGCGGTATTTATTTTTTTAATCCATTTTCCGCTTCTTAATCTAAGAACACACCACACTGCTTTAGAAATCTGGTCAAACTTAAGACAAATATAAATCCAAAAAGGGGATAAGTGAAATACAAAGCCGGCCACAATTCCCAGAGGAATAGAAAGTATCCATAAAAAGATGTTGTCTGCCAGCATCAGCATTTTTGTGTCTCCACCACCTCGCAATACGCCTTTTGTCATAATACTATTTGTAGCTTGGAACAAAATGATTATGCTTATAGCGTTCATCAGTTGGTGTGCAGTCTGTGCAGTTGTTTCTGTAACATTGTAAGATTTTATTATAAATGGACTGATTATTATAATGCAAAGGGAAGCTAAAATGCCAAGTAAAAATCCAAGTCCAAGAAACCCATAGCCTTGGGTTATTGTCTTTTCTTTATCCCCTTCGCCTAAAGTTTGACCAGTAACAATTGCTCCAGATTGACAAACTCCTTGAATTACTACTGAACTAACCTGCTGTGTTACACTGGTAATGGCGTTGGCGGCTACAAAGGTTTGTCCCAGTCTGCCAATAACCATAGCTACGGCATTATTACCAAAGGCCAGAATTGCATCACTAACAAGAACGGGAATGCTTATTCTAATATATTCTCCAATAAGGTCGCTGGTTTTCATAAAAAGGTTCTTTAATCTAAAACCAATTTTATTATCTTTGAAAAAAAGATAACCACAGATAATAGCTGTTTCAAATATTCGTGAAATTAAAGTGGCCAAGGCGGCTCCAGCAACTCCCATTTTTGGAAATCCAAGCTTACCAAAAATTAAAACATAGTTTGCCGCAAGATTTATAGAAAAAGCACCCATGGAAACATAAAGCGGAAGTTTTACCTGACCAACGCTGCGCAATGCAATGGTACAAACCAGAGACAATCCCAGAAAAAAATAAGTGATGATGGAATATTTGAAATAAAGTGCACCAAAGGAAATAATTTTTTCATCGGTGGTGTAGCTTCTCATAATAAGGGACGGAAAAAAGAAAGTAATGATGGCAAAAAGTAAGGCCAGAAAAAGAGCAATACGCAACATTATGCACACGGTTTTTTTAAGAGATAAAGATGCCTTTTCTGGTTCGGAGGATTTCATGCCCCAATATCGGGAAATTAAAACGGAAGCGCCCATTCCAATACCCATGCAAAAAATATGATAAATTGAAATAAAAGAATTGGCTAGGGATGTGGCAGAAAGTTCGGCTTCTCCAAGACTGCCCACCATAATTGTGTCCAGCATATTTACACCAATGGCAATCATACTTTGTAGAGCGATAGGCATGGCAAGAGTTAATACTTTTTTGTAGAAGGAGGGGTCGCGAACAATCAGTTTATTAAAAATATTCATTGTGAAAATCCTGAGTTAAAATAAAAAAGGACCGCAGATTTAAGCAAGCAGTCCTTTGTTATGTGAAAAGTTTTTAAGAAACAAATTGATGTAAAAGGTACATTTATTTATTGAACTTTTCGAAATTATTAAATGTTTTTTAAATTGTTTTTAAATAATTTTTAAATGGTTTTGTAATTGTTTTTAAATGATTTTAAATGATTTTTAAATTTTTTTTAAATTATTTTGTAATGTTTTTTAAATTATTATTAAATCATTTTTAACTGCGTAACCAAGTTAGGCAACCCGTTTCCTGATTACAAGTTTATAATATAAGCGACTTGGGCAGTTGTAAACTACACAATTATGTAAAAAAAATCACAAAATAATGTAGTGGGAAAATGTAGTGCAGAATGTAGCAAAAAATGTAGTTTTCTTCTTTTCATTTTTTATAATACTATGTTATACTACATACTAGTATGGAAGATAGAGTATTTTCTATCGGAGAGTTGAGAAAAGTCATAAATAACATGAATACTACTTATTTCATGAATGATTTATGGAAAATAAAAGATTTTGTATTGGAGTTGCCTTATGAGCTTGTTCTTAAAGAAAACCTAGTTCCTGCTCTTGTGCTAATACGAATCCTAGAAGGAAATCTGTCGGAAGCAGAAAACCTTATAAAGAAAATCCAAGAGGCTGATTTGCCTCATGCATATTTTATCTCACATTTGTTGTTAATGATTCTGCCAAGCATTGATGATGAAGTTTTTGTTGAAAACATGAATGAACTTCAGAAAGCTGGAATGAAAATGCAAGGCTTAACCTTTACTGCCGGGCGTCCAAGTATGTCTAATGGCTTTAGGGATTTTACCGGTTATAACTATATGCTGGCCACAGAAAAAGATACAGTTCTGGAATCCCTTTCTACAATGTATGGAGCTCCTTCTGAACTTATGTATCAATTGATTATCGCAGAACGCCAGTATCAGTTGAATCACTGTCTTGAAGCTATGGTTTCGATAGTGGAAATTATTCCAAAAGTGGAAAAACTTGGTGATATAAGACTGATTTTTGTTGCTTATTATTTACGAATGCAGCTTTTGGTGGTGAATGGTGAAGTTGATTCAGCAAGTAAGCTGGTAAAAGAAATAAAAGATACAGTTTCGAAATATGGAAACAACGAACTGGCCAATAATCTTGATGCATTGGAAGCAAAAATTGCCATTTATGAAGGTAATTTTGATGTAGTTGAACAATGGATGGCAAATAAAGCTCCAGATGAACATGGAGATTTTTGTATGCTGGATTTGTACCGCTATTTTATAAAAATCCGTTGTTATATTCTTACAGAAAAATATATGGCAGGACTTGTGTTGTCCGAAAAACTGCGTCCTTTGTTAAAAGAAGGGCATCGGGTTATGGATTTATGCGAAATGGATTTGCTTTTGTCCATTGGTGGTTATAAGGCCAATCTTTTGAACGATGCTTTTGACGCTTTGGAACGAGCTTTGACAATTGTAAAGGAGCGACAGTTTTATCGTCTGGTAGCCGATGAAGGCCAGGCAATTTTAAAAGTTCTGAATGCTTATAGAAAAGCTCGCCCAAAATCTGAGTTTATTCCATTTATTTATGAATTGGTGGAAATGTCCAGAAAAACGGCATCTTTTTATCCTTCATATCTTGTTTCGCCTTTTAAAAAGCAGGTGGCATTAACTTATCACGAAATTGAGATTCTGCACTTTTTGTCCAGAGGTTTAACTTATGAAGAAATAGCTTATAATTCTAATATAAGTATAAACACAGTACGGTATCATATTAAAAAAATCTACGAAAAGCTGGAAGTTAATACCGCATCAGAAGCTGTTAGAAGGGCGGACAGTTTGGGTTTGCTATAATCATTCAATTATAAGAAGATTTCATTATGGTTTTTGCTGTAGAAAACAATTATTATTCATTGTATGGAACGATTATTTGAAACCTATAAAGAATATTTTAGAGTTGGCGCTGCAGTAAGCGGTATTTTTTATGATGAAGAAGGTTTTCTTAAAAAACATCAAGCTTTTGTAGAGTTTATGAAAACTCATCCACGACCAGCTGGAATGCCAGAGTTTAAAATTCATGAACCACCAAAAGGTCCATTTCCTGATCTTGATATTCTAAAGCGACATTTTAATCTGGTTGTTGCCGAAAATGACACAAAACCTGGAAATATGAATCCTGCGGAAGGTGTATACAATTTTGAAAGTGCCGATAAGTTTATTAAATTGGCAAAAGATAATAATCAGGATATTCGGTGGCATACTCTTTTGTGGCATAGTCAGGCTGCGGAATGGATGTTCAAAAATGAGGACGGCAGTGATGTTTCAAAAGAATTGCTGGAAGAAAGGTTAAAGAACTATATTTTTACAATTGGAAACCGTTATAGCAAAGACATCTGTTCTGTTGATGTTGTAAATGAATGTATTTCTGACAAAAAGTTTACCTTGCGAGACGAAGAAGATCATTCCAAATGGTTAAAATTTCTTGGCCCTGATTATGTAGACAAAGCATTTTTGTGGGCAAAAGAAGCTTTTCCAAACTCAAGTCTTGTTATAAATGATTATAATCTGGAAATAATCCCTGAAAAACGGATGGGAATGTATAATCTTGTAAAAGGAATGCTGAAGCGGGGAATACCAGTGGATACAGTTGGTTTGCAAATGCATATCAATATGGAACGACCTGCTGTTAGCGAAATTGAGAAAACAATTGAATTATATGGCAGTCTTGGTTTGAATGTTATTGTTACAGAAATGGATGTTTCGGTTTATGCAGATTTTCAGCCAGGAAAAGAAAGTGAGCCTAGAAAAGAATATACAAAAGAATTGCTGGAAAAACAGGCAGAGCGATATTACGAACTTTTTGAATGTTTTAAGAAAGAATCAAAGGCAGGCATTTTAAAGGATGTTGTGCTTTGGGGTATTACAGACCGTTTTAGCTGGAAAAATAACTTTCCAGTTCCAGACCGCACCGATGCACCATTACTTTTTGATGTAAATGGAAATCCTAAGCCCGCCTTTGACCGATTGATTAAACCTATTATTTAACGGCAGAAGCCAATGCGTTGTCTACGATAATGGCAGTGGTTACAACAAGATCCTGGAGGTGTGGTTCTCGTACATCAATAGAGTAGCAGTCACCCCAGGTAAGTCGTTGTGTATCTACAGCACCAACTGTAATGCCGTCGAAGATAATAGCATAGTTGTTTCCCATTAAATCTCCGGCAATAGAAACTGATTTTCCATTGATAGTTCCGTTGATTTCTGGTTTTGTTAGCTTAAACTTCTTTTTTAGAGTACCAATTTCTTGTCCATCTTGAAAAATTGTGTATTCAGGAAGAACTGCAATAAGTTTCTTCTTGATAGAAAGAATCTCTTCTTTTTCTTTTTCAATTCTGAAGTTCAAGTGAACTAAATCGCTTTTTACCCAATAAACTGGAGTTTCATCTTCTGTACAGATATTGTATTCATCTGCCAATGTAAAAACTTTCTGTTTCATATACAGCTTTGTTACATTGCCTGTTAGTGTGTGAGTTTTTACTTCTTCCGTACCGTTTAAAATTTGAGTAACAATGTCATAAAGTTCTTCAACTGCACGATCTGCTTCTGCGTTATCTTTTCCGCCCGCAACAGTGCCTGTAAGGAATGCAATGCCTAATTCTTTAATAAGATTTTTTCCCAGATTTTCTGTAATTGAGGCTCCTATCTGAATCTTTTTTTCATCAGCCATAACATAAACAGTAAATCTGTCAATTTTGTAGGTAACTGCGGGCATTTTTGTAATTTCACCCATAACAGGTTTCCCAAATGAAACTGTAATGTTCTGCAATTTTTCCATTAACTGTTCAGTTGTGAAACCTTTTGTGTTTTCCAGCTTTTTGTAGCCGCTTAACGAATCGTTGTTCATACTTTTCTCCATATTTTTTTGAAAAGTATTATACTATGACTCCTTCTTTGTTGCAATTTTTCTTGCTAAATAAACAAATGGTGTATCAAGTAAACTGGTTGCTACATAAATAACATAACAAGCGGCTGTAATACCAACCAACTCTTTAAGGCTGTAGATTCCAAGGAAAGCACCAAAGTTGAAAATTACAATATTTACAAACTGAGAAATTAAAGTAGAAAAATTATTGCGGAACCAGAGCATTTTTGTGTGGCTGCCGGTTTTCTTTTCTGTTAAATCCCACCATTTGTGATAAAGCCAAACATCAAATAATTCGGAAATAGCATATCCAAATAAGCTGGCACAAAGCATACGAGGTGTATTAGAAAATAAGGCTTTTACAGAAGGCATTGCCCAGTCAGATTCTGCAGGAATGTAGTGGAGCCACATTGTTGAAAGAACAATGAAAAGAATAGTTGTAATGATTCCCACATAAACACCTTTGTCTGCATCTTTTTTGCCGTAAACTTCGCTTAAAATATCAGTTGCAAGGAAGCTTGCCGCAAAAAGGGTGTTTCCTAATGTCTGATCCATTCCAAAAGCGTGAACTAAAATTGTAACTTCGATATTGGCAAAAACTGCACAAATACCAATCCAAGCAAACAGACCTGCTTTTCCAAACAGTTTTAGAAAAAGAACTGTTGCACCAAAAGATACTAACAACGAAATGATTAGTAATAATTCATTCATAATAATTGAACCTCCTTTGGGATAAACCCGTTTTAGACATAGAGATTCCAATCGTAAAGAAAATGGTGATGTTTTAAATAACGTTGACCTGGTTTTGTTTAACGACAGGAAGGACTTCGAACTGTCTTTTTATGAATGTTCACAAAGAATAGCAGAAAATATGTTTAATGAAAAGCCGTAGTGTTGTTATTTTTGACATTGGACTTAAAATATGAGGATTGGGCGGGAAAGAAAAATCCCGTCCAATTAGCAAAACTTATTCGTAGAGAATGAAAGCTGCCCAATAATAAGGGGCGCTCAATTTTGAATCTTTGCGGAACTCGTTTTTTACTTCGGCATAGGCTTCTCGATAGGTATAACCAAAATCTTTTACCTTGGAATACATACGGGTCATAAACTCACAAGTGGCTTCGTCATCTACGCTCCAAAGTGTTACACCTACATTTCTTGCACCCGCTACCAAAAATGATCTTGTAAGGCCTGTCATACCTTCGCCTTTACGCAATTGAGCAAGTCCTGTCTGGCAAGCAGAAAGGTTTACCAGATTTGCGTTAAGATTAAGCAGAGACGCTTCTGAAAGAGTCATATATCCGTCATCATCACCCCGCTGTTCCAAAGGAGAAGAAACTTCGGAGAAAACGATGCTGGACATTTGATAGTTTTGAGTGTCGAAATAACCGTGACATGCAAAATGAACTATGGAATATTTTTCCAATTCTTTTGATTGAGACATGGTTTTAATGGCTTTTTCTGAGGCTTCTTTTCCTTCTACCAGTTTGAAGGAGGCATTTTGGAATGTTTTTTCTTTGAGAGTATGGATTTCTGTTCCGGTTCCTGGAATATTACTCCAAGAAATGTTTCGTGCCTGAAAATATTTTCCTGCAGTTTCGGGTTTTGCGTATTGTGAAAGCAGTTCTTCCTGAGAAACTTTGTTTTCTAGTTTGATGAACTTTTTCTGAAAGCCACGATTTTCGCCTGCACTGTCGGACTTGTTGTACAATGGATTTCCTACAGCAAGAAAGTGGTCATCATTTTCAAAAGAGTTTTTTGTTTTATTAGAAGAAGTTTTTGCAGATGAGGTTGAAGTTCCGCCATTTTTTTCTGCCATCATGGAAACAGAAACGGATGGAGAAACGCTTAGGTTGTAAAGTTCGCCCAAATAGATTCCGTCATCGTCACAAAGTACATCAAAAGGAAGAAAAGAAAGATTTCCGTCTGGAACAATCATAATATTGTCTGGCATAAGTGGAAGAGACATATAAACTGGTGCAATTAATTTGTCGTAAAGTTCTTTGCGTAGAGCGGTAAAGTTTTTGTCATTTAATGGTGTTCTGTCTGTAATCATTTTGCGGATTTTTTCTATGGATTGAGTGTAATCGTAGGTAGAATCGAGCTTTACGGGAACAACTTTTCTGCTGGAGATAACAAGACAGTATGAAGCAATATTGGAAAGGTTCTGGGTCTTGGAGTTAGATTTTACATTTAGTTCTTCGGCTTCTATTGTGGCGTTAAGAATGGAATCTGCATAACTTTCATCCCACATAACATATTCCAGAATGACTCTGTTTTTTCCGCACCATTTTTTTGCTTCATCAAAAGTGACAGGTGTAGGATTTCGGAGCTGAGAATATTTTGGAAGTCTTTTACCAATTGACTCGTCTAGGGCGGCAAGTTTTTCTCTTGCGGCATTTAGCTTTTCTTCATTGTTGGAAACCTCATTGGCATCGCTGGAAGTTGACTTTTTGGAATTATCGCTCATAACTTTTTTGCTCAGCTGGTCAATTTCTTTAGAGAGCTGTTTGAATTGTTCTCTTTCTTTGTCTGTAACACCATCCAGTTTAAGAGCGGCTTCTGTTCCTATTTCTTCAAGGAATCCTCGGCTTCTTAAAAGTTCAGAGTAATAAAATGAGTTTTTTTCTTCAAAACTTTGGGCGTAAAGGTCAACTGCGGCGTAATAAAGAGGCAGTGCTTTTGCTGTGATGTTATCTTTTTTGGAAGTGATGGAATTACGGGCATTTTCTGCGGCGTTTATTCCTGCGGCCAATGCATCAAGCTTGATGAAGAGAAAATCATCCTGATATTTTTTTGGAACATATTGTATGTTCGTAAAAACTGTCCAGGCTTTTTCCATAATTTCGGTGTAGTTTTCTGTATGCTCGTAAATTAAGAAGGCACTCTCAAGCGCTTTTTTTGCTTCTGAATATAATTTTCCTCTGTAGCACATCATTCCCAGATTAAAGAATGCTTTTGCAACCTCTGGATGGTATTGTCCATAAATCTCTATTTGAATATCTAGAGCAGAAGTGTAGTTTTCTACAGCATTTTCCACATCGTTGTTCATATCGTAGATTTGGGCAATGGTGCTGTAGGTTTTGGCAGTATGGGTGTTGAAGTCGCCAAGGTTCTGAAGCTGAATCTTAAGTGCCTTGTTTGCATAAGAAAGGGCTGTGTCTAAATCTTGACGATGGATGCAGAGATTGGCCATATCTGTAAGGCAGTCTGTTATTTCTAGGCTTTGTGTTCCATAGAGCTTTTCATAGATTTCCATGGCTTTGGAAAAATAAGTTTCGCATTCATTGTATTTTTCCATTTTTAGAAGAAGATAGGCTATGCTGTTGTAGCATTCTGCCACGGTATTATTTAAACCATTTTCTTCTTCCAGGGCAATTTTTAGTGCTTTATCAAAATAAGTTCTTGCCTGCTTTGTGTCGCCCCAACCTGAATAGGTTTTACCAAGGTTTAAGTAACAGCGGGCTGTATTTAATGCTTGTTCGCCGTACAGATTGAGGGAAAGTGTAAGGGCATTTTTAAAGAAGCCCATAGCATTTGTGTAATCACCAGATTGATTTACTGTCTGACCAAGGCCTAATAAAGCCATAAAATATTTTTCGGAGGAGATGTCTTTATTTTCTTCGAGAATATCTATGGCAATTTCGTAGTAAACGGTGGCTTCATCAAAATCTTGATACATTAAGTCACCTTGTAAAAACTGGTCGCCCATAAGGATGTAGGCTTCTGGGTCATCATCATCCATGGCGAGATACAAATAATCTAGTCCATCGTCTAGGTTGCCTTTTTTTAGGGCTTCTTTTGCCAATGCCACATAGCTTTTGGTGTTTTTTGAAGCATTAGCCTTTGGAAATGCCATGCTACCAATAAGTGAAAATAGGATGCAAGTATAAAAAAGTTTTTTCATATTTATTTTAAAGTAAATGTAATTTCAAAAATTGTGTAATCTTGGATTTGATTCTCGTCAAAATGAAAGTGGTAGCCATTTGCCTCTGGTCTTTTCTCGAAAATAAGGTCTACAACATCATTATCGCCTTTAAGTTCATAAGAAATCTGGTTGGTTAAGTCGCTGTCTGGAGTTGCTCCTTTTACTGAAAACTCTCCGTCATCAGGGACTTCCAGCTGGTCTTTAAGAAGATTGTAGAAATCGGTCATATTTTTTACAATTGGCAGCCTTTTTTCTGCGGTTGTGTAAATATAGTTACTTTCCTGAAAATCCAGAGAATAATCAAAATTTTCCAGTTCTTTGTACAAGTAAGGAGTTCCTTCGAGAAGCATACCGTGGTAGTTGATATATGACATTTCTGTTCCAGAACTTGGATATTTGTTGATTAGCCTTGCTCCCAAGTCACTTGGTGTGTGGGAATCAATTTTTTGCATTTCTGAGTGAGGAAGATTGTAATATGAAGGAATTAACTGGTTGTCGTCCCAGGTAACATCCATTTGATAGTATTGATTGTTTACTTTAAGCAGATTCCATTGATGGCTTGAACCGGAAATTGATGTACAAGGAATACCAAGCTGCTGCATGTAAAACTGGAATGCGGAAGAATATCCGGCGCAGACAGTAAGATAATCTACAGCACAAGAATATGCAGTCTGAAGCTTTCCGCCTACATTGCTTGAATTATAGGATTCATAATCATAATCTGTTGAAAGGCAGATATAATCGTGAACATATTTTATTTTTGACATATCATCTGGAAGGAACGATGCATAGTAAAGTACAGGAACGGTCATTTTGCAAAACTTATCGTAATAATTTTGAAGTTCTGAAAGATCGATCCAGCAATTCAAGCGGATTTTTGTTACAATGTCGTCGGAATTTGACCACCAGGTATGAGCACCTGCCCACCAGAAAATTTCAGGATTGTCATACTGTAAAGCATCCAGTACATCTTGAAGTTCATCTTCTGTAATGCGGGCTTGAGTAACTATCATGTTTTCTCCTTCCATCATTACATTATAAAGCTGATCATATATAACCTGCTCTCGTTCATTGAGCAGACCTCTATAAAAAAGAAAATCATCTGTAATTATTTCGCCAAAAATATTAAGTTTTGGATAGCGTTCAATACCTCTTGTAATAGTAGGAACTTTAACATCAACGGAGTTTTTAATTTTTTCGCCTTTTTCTTCTATGGCACCTGTTGGTTTGGAAGAATTTGAAATGGAACTCTGCTGGGTGAATTTGGTCTTTACTTGGGCAAAGGAATTTATGCTGCCCAAAACACAAAAAGTTAAAATTAAACAAACAATTTTTTTCATCTTTTTTTTCCTTGCTACTGAGTTTAGCGCACATTTTTCTTGTTTTCAACTTAAACATCGGTTGGGGCTTCAAGTTACATTTAAGGAGGAAAAAAATTATTTTGGGAAAATGGATGGGAGAAGGGGTTTTAGGGGAAACAACTTGTTGTGTCCTCTAGGGGAAGGGGTGGCGGAAGACGCAGCGGTTGAGCTGGGCGAAACCGCTGTGGCTGGAGACAGGGGAAGGCCAGCGAGCTTGCTCGCGTTTCCCCTGCAAATGCTTAAGATTTATTTTTTTACAATTTTGGTTTTTATTTATTGTTATTTAGATTCTTTATAAACTTTAATGTAGTCAATATAGAATGTGCCGTATTCTCCATTGTCCCAATCGATTGAAGATGTCCAACAGTCGAAAGAACGTGGGAAAACTCTGATATTCCATTCTTGTTCTGGCGGGATTTCTCCTATTTTTTTCTCCCAAGATAAGTTCTTATACACTTTACCATCTAAGTAACAAACCATAGAAGTAGGAGTCAATTCTACATTTAGTGTATGCCATTCATTACACCATTTTTCAGAGTTTTTAATATAGGTTGGGCGATTAAAAGTTTCCCAATTGCCAGGTTTATCATAAATGGTAAGTGAATTAAAACTATATTCGCCATTTTCAGTTGTCTGAATTATACCTCGTGGACTTATATGATTTTTTGGTGTTTCCTGTGAGTTTCTGATTCCATCTGTAGTCAACTCCATCATATCAATTTCATCTACGTATTCACCTTTTGAAGTTCTATACTTATTCATATCAGTTCCATTATCAAATGTACTGTCTCTTGTGAGAAAGAAAACTTCAAATGCAAAAATACTGCGTGGAACTTTGAACTTCATTTCAAACATCTTTTTTCCATCAAGGTGCATAAAATAACTTTCTTTTGTTGTTCGTCCCTGTCCTATTGTTGCCCACCATTCACCACTGTTTATTTCTCCGTCGTGAGCATGGTAATCATATCCGCCAGCGTTATTTGGGACTCGGTATGCAGATGTTTTCATTCCTAATGCGCCATCTTCAACAGTAAAGGTTTTGTCAAATTCAAATCCTCTATAAAATTTATCCTTTGGTCCGTATTTTTTCTTTTTTTCAATAGAAACCTGACTTGCGGGTTCACATCTCATTGCGAGTTTTCGTTCTCGTTTAACTATATTACTAGTTGGAAGAAACTTTCTTTCAAAGTCTTCTTTTGAATTAAACTCAGCAACATATTCCGTTACATACTGAACATCATTGAATGTTTTATATTCAATATCTTCTGCTGGAATTTTGTAGGGGTCAGCAAAAACTCCTGTAAACACACTCATCACTAAAAGTGTCATTAAAATTTTTTTCATTGTTTGCCTCCATAAGGGATGTCTTAAAAGTTCAACTTGCGGTGGTTGAGTCTTTCGATAAGTTCAGGAAGTACTTGTCGAAATCACCACATTTACTGCAATGGTACTTTCGCCTCTTCGACAGGTTCAGGGAGCACTACAGTCATTGCTTGTTGGACAGCTGTTTTTTTATAAATTATATGGCAAGTGACTTTGAATAATTAGGAGAAAAAATCCTATTTTTGAGAGTTTCTTATTTTATTGCGGATTTTTACAAGATTTTTTTTAGATTCCCGTTAGCAGTAGGTCGGGGTAGTAAAGGTGGGGCAGGTGCAGATGGCGAGATGTGAGGGGAATAATCAATGCAAAACTTATTTTTTTTGCAAAGTTTTAATTACTTGGCTGAAATATTTTAGGATTTATTCGATACTTGAAAAAAAATATTAAAAATACTAAGATTATATAAATTACGGCAAAGAGGTCGTGGATATTTTTTTGAAGATATATTGTCTTTGAAGAAGTATCTACGACCTTTTTTTATTTAGGGGTTTTAGGGGAAAAGCGTAGCGTTCCCCTAGGCGAAGGGGTAGCGACAGACTTAGGCTGGCGCGTAGGGGAAGGCTTTTCCCCAAAAAGAAGTAGATTTTAGAATTATATAAACGCTTGAACAGGAGGTAAGTAAATCCTAAAAAATAATTTTCTGCGGAAAATTATTTTTCTTAACGGATTTTACGATTAGAGTATGTGTGGATTTGTAGGTGCATTTGATTTGAATAGTGGGAGTCAGCCAATTAATGAAGGGTTGAAGGAAGAGTTGCGGAATCAGGTTTTGGAAATGTCTAAAAAGATTAGGCATCGAGGGCCGGATTGGAGTGGGGTTTATACTGGCGACAATGCAATTTTGAGTCATGAACGACTTTCGATTGTTGACCCACTTTCTGGTAAACAGCCTTTGGTTAGTGATGATAAAAAAATTATTTTGGCTGCTAATGGGGAGATTTATAATCACAAGGATATTCGTAAGGAATTTGCAGATTATGCTTTCCAAACTGGTTCGGACTGTGAAGCAATTATTCCTTTGTACAAAAAATATCGTGAAAGTGGCAATTTTGCTGAAATGATTGAAAAACTTAGCGGTATTTTTGCTTTTGCTTTGTATGATAGCGAAAATGATACTTATTTAATCAGTCGTGATGAGATTGGTGTTATTCCTTTGTATCAGGGTTGGGATAAACAGGGGCGCTACTATGTTGGTTCTGAATTAAAGGCTTTGGAAGGGGAGTGTATGACTATTGAAGAATTCCCTAATGGTCATTATTTCTATTCTAAGGATGAAAAACCTGTTCGCTGGTATAAACGAGATTGGGAAAGTTATGATGCTGTTAAGTCGGCTCCAAAAGCTACTGATGATAAAGGTGAAATTATAAATCCTAGTGTGATTGAAAAAGTTCGCAACGGGTTGGAGACTGCGGTAAAGGCTCAGTTGATGTCGGATGTTCCATACGGTGTTTTGTTGAGCGGTGGTTTGGATTCTTCTGTTATTGCGGCAATCACTCAGAAGTTTTCTAAAAAGCGTGTTGAATCTGATTCTAAAGAAGCGGCTTGGTGGCCACAGTTGCACAGTTTTGCAGTTGGTTTGGAAGGATCTCCAGATTTGATTGCTGCTCAAAAGGCTGCTGATTATATTGGAACTGTTCACCACGAAGTTCATTTTACAATTCAGGAAGCTTTGGATGCTCTTCCAGATGTAATTTACCACATTGAAACTTATGATATTACAACAGTTCGTGCTTCAA
>JAKSTL010000061.1 GCA_024402595.1 Treponema sp.
TTTCTGCTGGCATTGTCTGGTGCCAAGCTGTATCCATAACTGCAGCGTGTGGAACGTTTGGCATAACTTTCTGTGCAGCTTCAATACCCATAATGTTAGCTGGCATGTGAAGAGGACCAAGGTCGATTACTTCACGGAATCCGTCCAAAACTTCTGGAGTGATAAGAACTGATTTTGTGAATTTTTCACCACCATGAAGTACACGGTGACCTACAGCTCCAATTTCATCCATAGATTTAATAACACCAACTTCTGGGTCAGTGATTTCTTTAATGATTAATTCAATTGCTTCTTTGTGTGTAGGACAAGGAGATTCAATTTCTGTTTTCTGTCCTTTAGCTTTGTGAGTGATGCAAGAACCTTCAATACCAATGCGTTCTACAACACCGTTAGCCATAACTTCTTTGTTATCCCAATCGTAAACCTGATACTTTGCTGATGATGAACCACAGTTCAATGTCAAAATAACCATAATTTTCCTCTAAAATATAAAATTTCTGTAAATTATAATAATTTGCGTTTTTTGTTTCAAATAATCCTTTTTTTAGTTTTTTACAGGGGGCATCAAAACCACAACTCGGCTTCCAGCCTTCGCTGCCGCTCATCGTCCTCGTCCTTCCTTTTTGCAAAAGAAACTCCTGCGGTCGACTACGGGCTTCCACCCTCGGCCCTGCACTATTCTACTTAATAACTACATTCTCTCTTTTTTTAATGTAATTTTTTTTGTACAAATATTTTAATGGATGAATATCAAAGGCATTTAAATACCAGCCTCCAACTTCTTCCAAATTAATTAAATTAAATGCCACCGGATGATAAATTGGAATAACTTCGCAGGAATCCAGCAAAATCTGCTCTGCTTCTGCCAAAAGTTTTATTCTTTCATCAACTCCTACTGTAGCGGCCTTTTTTAACAATTCATCAAACTGAAGATTTGCCCAACCAGAATCATTTAATGAAGAATTACTTTTAAACAATTCCAAAAATGCCAGTGGGTCTGCAAAATCTCCAATCCAAACATAGCAAAATAAATCTGCATCGGAATATTTTATAGAACTCAAATAATATGGCGTATCAATTGTCTGAATCTGTAATTCAACACCTATTTCTGCCAAAGCCTGGCTAAATGCTGTAAGTTTTTCGTCGGAAAAAGTATTAGGTGACAACTGTAAAACCAAAGGAATAATCTCATCTTTTCCAATACCATATTTTTCTCTGGCAGCTTCCATCAGTTTCTTTGCTTCTGCCACATCTGTATAGCTGTAACCTTCTACCACAGGATAACCTGCCAAAGGATAAACTAAAGTTGTAGCAGGAGTATAACTTCCAGCTCTAAGTGCATCCCAAGGAATAGCTTCAAACAAGGCTTCTCTAAACTCTACATAATCCCAGATACTGGCATAACCCGCTTCTACATAAGATGGTTTTCTGGAAGAATCTTTAAAGAACAAATAACTGGTGGCAAACTCTGCACTAAACTGCATTGCTTTTCTATCCAGGATTTTATCTGTATTTATATTGGCGTTTACCCAATCTGCCATGCCTGTATTAAAATAAAAAGCATTTTCTTCCATATCATTAGACTGAATAACCGTAATTTTTTCTAAATGAGTGTTTGCAGCATCCCAATAATAAGGATTCTTTTTTAAAACATAAGAGCCTTCGTCATAATCATCAAGGAAGAACGCACCGCTATAAACAGTGGGATTTCTATGCATTACAGAAAAAGCGGTATGGCATAAAACTTTTGGTAAGTAGTTTGCAGGTTCTACAAGATGCAAAGTCAAAGAATCTGGAGCATTAACATAAATTGCCACCTTATCTTCTGTGCACAAACCTGATCTGTATTCATAAGCGCCTTCAATCACATCAAGCAAAGAAGAATATGGTGCATTGGGAGTAGCTAAAAGCTGTAGCCAGGAATCCCGTACATTCTGAGCAGTAATTTTTTCTCCGTTACTAAAATATGCTTTTGGATTTATAGTAAAAGTCCAGCGTTTTTTATCTCGAGAGATTCTATAATTACTGGCAATTGCAAACTGTGGCTCCAGATTTTTTGGATTATATTCAAAAAGTCCTTCGTATAAACCAGAAAGCAATTGAGAATCTGCGGCATAACTGGTTACTTGTGGATTCAATTCATGCACCCGTTCTGCTTCAAGCAAAATAAAATTACCCTGCAAATAAGCATCTACTATGTTCTGTGTAGAATCTTCCAAAGTTTCGTCTAAAACACCAAAATCCTCAGCAGTCTGAGCAAAAGAAAAATGAGAAAAAACTAAAATTGTAAAAAGTGGCAAAAGCAGATACTTTTTCAAATTAAACATCATTAGCAGACATTCCTAACTTGCGCATCTGTTCCCGTTCTTCTACCAACGAAACATAATCGCTGCGTTTTTTGTTTAAGGTTAACACCGCATTTTTATAGGAAGAAAGGTCAATTTTCATTCCTTTTACTTTTGGTTTTAAGGTTGGTTCAACAATATTTACCTTAAAATATTCGTCCAAAGCATTTAACACTGTATACAGACTCTGATTTTCAGAAATCTGTTTATTTATATAAGTTAAAATTGTAGTTTCCGAAGCAGACATTACTTTGTTATATTCGTTGCCTTTTGAAGCAAAACCCATATAAACTCTTTTTTTAGAATCAATTTCTTCCAGTAATTCATTTACAACAATTTTCTGCTCAGTTTTTGTTCCACTTCTCTGATCTACAATCGAAACTGTAACCACCTTAGCTTTATCTGGAATATTCAATGATTTTTTTAATTTTGCCAAAAGTTTGCTAAAAAAAGTCTTCTTTACATAAAAAAGAAGTTCAAAGTTTTCTACCAGCTTAATGTAAAGTTGGGTTAAGATTGGAGCTATTCCACCAAAAACCATAATGGTAGACATAAGCATTTCCCGAGTATCTGGACCTTTGTTCTGAGGTTTACGACTTTCTACTTCGTTAATTCCCAGTTTTTTCAATACTTTCTGCTGTAGTTCCAGTTTATTTGGAGCCTGATCTTCCTTTATAAGTTCATTTATTAAATCTGTATAAAAAGATTTTTTACCAAACACTTTTGGATAAAGCCTTTTTATTTCTGCCATTTCATTTTCGGAAGATTCAAAAGCTGTTTCCTTTTTAAAATCTTTGTGACCAATAATGTCTTTGCGGATTTTTGCCTTGTAAGCTTCTCGCTGAAAGGTTGCCAGTTCTGAAAGGCCTGTATTTATTTGAATAACCGAGTTAACACATTTGTCCACACTATCATTAAGCATACTTAAAGTAACACTTGGCGCATTAAGTTTAGCTTCTGAAAGGGCATTGGCAAGTGCTCTTGTGTTTGGTTTTACACTGTTTGTAGAGAGACTATCCCACTGAAAAACCTGATTCAAATCTATAAGCTGCTTAACCCGTCCAATTGGAAGATTTTCAACAGTGAAACGCATATAGTTGCAGACAAAATCCAGCATTATTTCATAATTTCCGAATCTGTCTCCTAAAACTTTGGACATATCCTGTTCAGAGAAGCTTGAAGTTTCTGGAATTACAATATCAGAAATCCTTTTATCAGATTTATAAGGGTCTGGAATAATTATAGATTTTTTTACCAGCAATTCGTTAATTGTTCGCACACAAGTGTAAAGCAAACGATACTTTTCGAGGATTTCTGGTAATTTAGTTGTGTCAAACCATTGTTTTTTTGCATTAAGCGCCGATTCTAACTGTTCAGAAAAATTTGATGTCTCTTCCATATCTTATTTATCGGCAGCATTTATAAGAAATATGAGTGATTTTCAAAGATTAAGGCTATGTTTAAAAACAAGTCGTTTATAAACATAGCCTTTTATTAAAGTGATTTAGAATTAAACCTTAAACTTTTTGATTTCTTTGTTCAAACGATTGATAGAATTGTCGTTTTCAAAAGTTTTTTCGTTTATTCGCTGCATTGCATTGTTAATATCGTTAATTCCACTGGCCATTTCGTTCATGCTACCAGAGATTTCTGAAGTTACAGAAGCAAGTTTGTCCATTTCTATCATAACTTCCTGGCTGCCTTCTTCCATTACCAATGCACCCTGACGAACTTCGTTGGTAATAGAATTGATTTCCTGCATAGCATTAAGAACCTGCTGACTACCGGCGTTCTGCTCATCCATAGCACTTTTAATAATGGTTTCCTGCTGGCTAACCTTGGTAGTATTATCAAAAATAACATTAAACTGATTCTGTAGATTCTGAGAAGAAACGGCAATTTTTGAAATTAATTCTTTTAAGCCTACAAGAGCATCGGAGATTCGCTGAGCTTGTTCACTGGAATCTTCTGCCAGTTTTCTAATTTCATCTGCAACAACACTAAAGCCCTTACCTACATCACCGGCATGAGCGGCTTCAATGGCGGCATTCATAGCAAGAAGATTTGTCTGTTCCGCTATATTCTGAATAACCGTACTGGCTTCCATTAAACCTTCTGAATCCTGTGCAATGCGGTCTGTAAGCTCAACTGTACTCAAAACAACGCTGCGACCTTCATCTGCAGAAACACTAAGTTCATTTACAGATTTTTCATTTTTTTCTAGGATTTCTGTTACTGAACGAATATTTGCTACCATCTGCTCAATTGCACTGGAAGAAGAAGATACACAGTTGGCCTGAATGTTTATATTGTTGGTAAGCTTTGTAATGTTTTCCACAATTCTATTCATTGTGGCAGAAGTTTCTTCTACACCTGCCGACTGATTAACTACTTCATTTTTTATGCTGGTAATATTTGAAGAAATCTGATTTGCGGCACTGGCAGTTTCTGACATATCTTCTGATAATTCTGCCGCAATTTTTGTCATAACTCCAGATTCATTTTGAGTAGCTACAACGGTTAGATTTATTTTTTCAAAGGTTTTATTAAAATATTCGCACAATCTTGTAATTTCATCGTTTCCTTTTACTGGAAGTCTTTGTGTTAAGTCTCCGTCTCCTTCGGAAATATTTTTAAGAATGGTCAAAGAGTTTTGTAAAGGCTTTGTAACAGTTTTTGTAAGCACGGAAGAAATTATGTATGTTAAAATAATTCCTATGACTGTTGCTATCCAAACTGCGGCAAACACAGAATGAGTTGAGTTTTTTATGGTTTTTACAGGAATACAAAGCATATAATTCAAGTCTATATATTTATTATTAGAGGTAAAGGAACGGAACTCAAAAGGAATGCCATTTACCGCTTCTCGAACCTGAACTTTTGTATTGAACTGATAGTCTTCAAGAACTTTTATGCCTCTGTCTTTTATATTGGTAAACTCTTTTGTTTCATCCAAATGGTCAATGATAATGGTATCATTTTTATCTATAACAAAGAAAAACTCGTCTTCTACACCATTTTGAGTAACTTTCATAAGGTTATTGATGTAATCAAGATTGGCGTCGATAGAAACAACACCGCGAGGATTTCCATTTGCATCATAAAAATATTTTGAAGCTACTATAGTTTTGTAACCAGCAGATGCGGCATAGGGGTCTGAAAAAAATACTTCGCCATTTTTTTCCTTAGCATTTATGTACCAGGAACGAGTACGGCTGTCGTAATTGTTGCTGCGTGGTTCTGATGGAAAGCGTACAAAAGCACCGTTAGATTCCAGTGCCATGGAAATACCAATAATGGCATCATTTTTTTCTACAAAAGATTTTTCCAGATTGTAAATCTCCAGTTCGTATGGGCTGAAGTTTTCTGGTTTTACTGTGATTTTTCCACTTGGGTCTTCCATATTTACATAGGAAGTTATCTGATCATTATCTTCTTTTACCAAATCTATGTTTACAAAAGATTCTGCCATAGATTCTATTTCGTCTAAAAACAAGTCCAAGGCTGCATCTGTAATTGCAATTGTACTGTCCAGCTTGTCGCCGTAACGAATACCGTCTATAAGTTTTATTCTAGTATAGGCAAAGTAACCAATAAGTGATGAATCTGCCAATACGATTGCAATAATTCCAAGCAAAATACGAGTTCTAATGGTTCCGCGTTTTTCCTTGATTTTTGTATGTACATTACTCATAAGAAACTCCAAATTATAAAATATTATTATAATAATAACATTCTTTTATAATTTTTTAAAACAAAAGTTTTTTTTGGTAAAAACGAAGAAAAAAAAGACTTTTTTAAAATTCTTGTTATTTTCCATAAAAAATTGTTATGAAGTGCACTTGCGAAGGCGTGGAAGGGGCGCGAAGCGAGTACGAAGAAACTGAGTACCGTCCGTGGGTAAGCCCTGAAAGGCCGTTAGTGGTTGGGACTGTAATTTTGGAAAAATAATTTTTTGTTAATGAAGACTTTTCGCCCGAACATTTATGGAAGGATTACCTTCTTCACAAAAAAATAATTTGTTATTATAATGTATCTTTCATTACAACTATAAGCGAGGTGCTTTTATGGATTTAAAAGGACGCAATTTTTTAACTTTAAAGGATTTTTCGCCGGAAGAAATTACTTACATGCTGGATTTGGCTGCGGATTTGAAAGAAAAAAAGAAGAAAGGCATTCCAGTTGACATTCATCGGGGAAAAAACATTGCTTTGATTTTTGAAAAAACCAGTACTCGTACCCGCTGTGCTTTTGAAGTTGCCGCTCACGATTTAGGTATTTCTACGACTTATCTTGCTGAAGGAAGTCAGATTGGTAAAAAGGAAAGCATTGCCGACACTGCTCGAGTTCTTGGCAGAATGTTTGAAGGCATTGAATATCGTGGTTTTGAGCAGTCTTTGGTTGAAGATTTGGCAAAATATTCGGGCGTTGTTGTGTGGAACGGGCTTACAAATGAGTATCATCCAACACAGATGCTGGCAGATATGCTTACAATTCGTGAACATTTTGGAAAACTTAAGGGTTTGAAGCTGGTTTATTACGGAGATGCCCGCTACAATATTGGTAATTCTTTGTGCATTGTTTGTTCTAAGCTTGGTTTGAATTTAACTTTGTGTGCTCCAAAAAAATATTTTCCATCGGCAGAACTGGTGGCTGAATGTGATTCTTGGTGTAAAGCCAGCGGTGGTTCTATAACTTTGGAAGAAGATGTGGCAAAAGCAACTGCTGGGGCTGATATTCTTTATACTGATGTTTGGGTTTCTATGGGAGAACCGGATGAAATCTGGGCGGAACGAATTGCAGACCTTAAGGCTTATCAGGTAAACAAGGAAGTGCTGGCTATGGCAAAACCAACGGCTATTTTTATGCACGATTTGCCTTCTTTCCACGATTTGAACACAAAAATTGGTAAGCAGATTCACGAAAAGTTTGGTCTTACAGCAATGGAAGTTACAGATGATGTTTTTGAAAGCAAGCAGTCGGTGGTTTTTGATGAAGCGGAGAATCGAATGCACACCATCAAGGCTGTAATTGCGGCTACTTTAGGGAATAATTTTTAGGAGATAAATATGAATGCTATTATTACGGTTGTAGGTTCTGATAAAGTTGGTATTATTGCTAAGGTTTCGGCTTTTTTGTCTGAGAATAAAATTAACATTGCTGATATTACACAGACTATTTTGTCTGGCAATTTTGTTATGATGATGATGGTTGAAATGACTGGGTCGGAAATTACTGTTGACGAGCTTAGAAAATCTATGTCGTCGCTGGCGGAAGAGATGGGCGTTGAAATCAATATTATGAACGAAAAGGTTTTTTCTAGTATGCACAGAATCTAGTTTTTAGAGAAAATTGCAAGGAAAATCTTAAGAAGGCCTGGCGCGAAAAGTAGCGAAAGTTTTGCGAAAATTGCGTCAGGTCTTTTTTGTTATTGTTGAATTGTTTAAAAGGAGATAATTTCTTCGTACACTTGAATTGCAAACTGATCAGTCATGCCGGAAATGTATTCAATTATGCACTTTTGGAAAGAGTCAAAATCGTTTATGTCGAAAACTGGTTGGGTGTTGTAGCGGAGAATCTGTTTTTTGTCCACAAAATCGTGTTTTTCTGGGATGAATGGTCGGTAACAGGTGTGTTTTATGAGCCAGTCTTCAAAGGTGGAGCATAGTCGTGGAAATGAGCGGAGAACTAAAGCAATTCGGCCATTTTGGGCGTAAGGATGAGATTTTACCAAAGTGCGGTAAATTGTGCGGATGATGTTTTCGGAATAGATAGCGAACTCACCAAGGCGCCAGTGATTGTAAATCTGGGAAAAATTGAACTTTTTAAGCTCCAGAATGAACTTGAAATATTCGTCGGAAAAACAGAGGCCTTTTTCTGGGGAACTTTGCTGGCATAAATCTACAATAAGGTCGTTTATTAAAACGGTTGTATTCACTGCCTTTCCGCTGCGTAAAGCCCGTGCGCCTTTTTTTTCAAAGCCTAAGGTAGAGCCAACAATTTCTCTGAGCATTCGGTAAGAAGTCATGTCTAATATGTGGTAGGCACGGGCATCTTCAATATCCCGTCCCAAATATGCAATTTTATCGGCCAGTTTTACAACACAACCTTCCCATGTAAAGGGCTGAACAATTCCAGGGCGCTTTATTGAATACAAATCAATGGCTTCTTCTCTTGGCTTTATTCCCTGCTGGTCAATTTCTCCACAATGGCAAATTAAACCGTCCCTTACTCCATAAGTTAAATTCAAAGGCTGTTGAACACCATTAGGATCCTGCAAAGTTTCTATATAATCAGCAAAAAACAGACTGTTTCGTTCGTGCCAGAATTTTTTTGGTGCATTTACACCTTCTTTCTGCTCCAAAAGGCCATTCAAACAGTCTTCCCCGTGATGTCCAAAGGGTGCGTGTCCAATATCATGACCAAGAGCAATTGCATTGGTAAGCTGCTCATTCAAACCCAAATATTTCGCAATGGTAGAAGAAACCGAAGCCACATGACTAACATGCTCCATTCTTGTACAAATATGATCATTGTGAGGCGCATAAAAAACCTGAGTCTTATGTTTTAATCGTCGGTAGGCCTCGCAGTGCAAAAGTCGCGTGTAATCTCGCTCAAATTCCGTTCGAATATCATTATTTCGCGAATAAATTTGATTTTCCCGTTTGTTTGCCTGTTCCCATTTTGGCGAACCTTCACAGCATTTATATTTTGCAAAAGAATTTTCCATACAAGATAATTATAGTATGATTTTTTTTTATCGGCTAGTAAAACTGTCAGTAAAAATTCCTTCCACAAAGCGTTCATGCAAACCACTAACGGCCTTCCAGGGCTTGGTAACCCGCGGCATCCTCATCCGCTCAGTTCCTTCGCTCCTTCCGGTTGCGTCAAAATGTTTCACATTTTTCCCCCTTCCACGCCTTCGCAAGAAAATTCTAGCAAACCACAATCCCACAATTTCTAAGCTTTTCCAAAGAATTTTGCATCTTTGGTGAATTTACAATTTTTGCCAATGCATTTTTCCGCACCAGAGAATTCTGCCCCGGAGATAAATTCCACAAAATTTCGCAGAATTCTTTTGCATTTTCTATTCCCAGCTCTTTTTTTCCGGCCGAATTTTCTTCCTGAAAGTAAAACCACTTAATAGCATTTTCATAAAGAACCGGCTTTGTTCCAATCCAGAAAATTTCTTCGCCTTTGTAATCATTTTTTTTGGCCATATTTTCACAAACTCGTTGAACAGAAGAATTTTTTCTGCGCTCATAACGGTTAATGGAATTTTCAATAAAATTCTTTGGAATAGTTGGCGCTGGAACAGGAAAATCAAACCATTTAGAAATTTTCATTTCCAGTTTTTCTCCGTGCATCCAGCTGTTTAGAGCATTTTCCAAAGGCATGCCAAATTTGTTGTATTTTTCTTCTCCCTTAAAATGAACATTGTTCCCTGCAAAAATCGATTTTTTTCCCTTTTTTTCACCGTTTTTTTCCGGAGTACAATATTTTTCCTTAATTAAATCAAAAATTCCCGAATTTTTTGTAAGAACAAATTTATGCCAGAATGCGGAATCCAAAAGTCCAGATGCAAAAAATTGCCTTAGGGTTTCCATAGAATCTATTATAGTTTGGGGAGTATCATACCAGAAACCGTAAATCATATAAGCGTGAACCAATATACCAGCTTCTTTAAAAGCGGCACAGGCTCCCACAATAGAATCCAAATCAGTTCCTTTATTAATATTTTTAAGTCCTTCCCCAGTGGCCACTTCCAGCCCCGCACTAACACCACCAAAACCGCAGAAACTTAAAAAAGCCGCAAAATCCTTGGTAAAACATTTTTCAAAACGAACATTTCCCCAAAAATACAAAGGATTCCCATGCTGGGCATTCAACAGAGCAAACTTTTTCAATGTTACGGCAGGAAGCGCTTCATCCACAAAATGAACACCAAAAATACCTTTTTCCCTAGCCTGTTTATATAAGCCGTCAAACAGTTTTTCCACATTAACAGGTTTATATCCACAAACATAATCCAGTTTTGTGTCGCAAAAAGCACATTTATGCCAGTAACAACCGTGAGCAAGATAAGCTTTTAGCCAGGTTCCGTCAGTCCACAAACGATGCATAGGATTTACATCATCACACACCCGTAAATATCTGGAAAAATCTATATCTGAATAATCTGGCACAATCTGCGTAGTTATATTCTTTTCAAAAAGTTCAGATTCTTCATCTTTCCACAAAGGCTCAATAATCTGTACCAGACTTTCATTCCAAAAATCATTTCTACCATCAGCTTCAGGTAATTTTTGCTTTCCGTCATTTTCAAAAGTTTTTACAAACCGTCGAAGTTTATAAATTGAACCAGATTCTTTTATAGCAAAATCCCCATCTTTTTCCAGTTCATTCAGCAGTATTTTATAAGAACCATAACCTCTGTCATAACTAATGGCATCAATATATTTACCAAGCCTTTTTTCCTTTCCCTGTCTTAACTCTGTATTTACAAAGCCTCCACCAATACAAACAAAGGCCTTTCTACCATATTTTTTCTTTAAAAAGGATGCAGTATAAAGAGCGGGAATAAAAGTTCCAGCAAAAGGAACGGAAATGCATACAATAAACTTATCTCCACCAATTTCAGGAAGATTTTCTAGAACCGGCGCATAAAACTCCTTCATAACAGAAGATTCAATATTCTGTTCAATTTCTTCAAAGGATGAATCGTCTACAGTCAAGGCTTCTGCATAACGAATAAGAGAAAAATCTTTGTCAAAAATAGCCGTAATATAATCCGCTAAATCAGCCAAAGCATAAGAACACAAAAAACGCACATTATCAACCGTTGGTTCCGCAGAAAGACTTGCAAGATAATTTTCCATTCTGCTGCCTCTTGGTGCAAAAGGCGAATACAAAAACTGATGTTCCTTTTCCCTTCCGCTGCACTTATTATCGTTGCGAAGAATTGCAGTTATAAAATCTATCCATTGAATCCAATTTTCCTGACTGCTGATATAACGGCGCAAATTAAAAGCAGTTCCTTCATCCCCCTCTTCCTCTGCTCTTTTTGCCATAGAAAGGGCCTTTTCTTCTGTAAGTGCAAAAAGTTTACTCAAGCCATTTTTACTAAAAATAGAAAAAAACAACTCAATGCTCAAATCCTTCCACAAAGCCTTACAGCCCATTTCTTCAAAAAATGCCTTAAGGTAAGCCCCTGAAGGATAAGGAGCATTCAATTGTACAAGAGGCGGATTTATAATCAGAACTTCCATATTGTTATTCAACTTCTACAGTACGAATATGGGCACCAAGCTGTTTAAGTCTGCCCACTAAATCTTCATATCCTCGTTCAATCTGATAAACATTGCTTATGCGACTTTCACCATGAGCACACATAGCCGCAATAACCATTGCCATTCCAGCTCGAATATCAGGAGAAACCAGATGATCGCCGTGCAGCATACTAGGTCCGCAGATAACAGCCCTGTGAGGATCACACAAAGTAATTTTTGCACCCATAGAAATCAGCTTATCAACAAAGAACATTCGGCTTTCAAACATTTTTTCAAAAACGAGAACCGTACCTTCCACCTGAGTAGCAACCACCACCATAATAGAAGTTAAATCTGCAGGAAAACCAGGCCAAGGCATATCATCAATTTTTGGAATCATATTTCCAATATCCGAATTAACCTTCATATCCTGAGTATTTGGAACAGTAAGCTCATCCCCTTCAATACGCCAGCTAATACCAAGTTTTGCAAAGGAATATTTTAATGGACGCATTTCTTCCGGACGGATCCCTTTTATAGTAATCTTACCCTTTGTTGCCGCCGCCATACCAATATAAGAACCAATTTCAATATAATCAGGCCCTATGGTATATTCACAACCATGCAGTTTTTTTACACCTTCAATAGTGATGATGTTACTTCCAATGCCAGAGATTTTTGCTCCCATAGAATTAAGCATATTACACAAATCCTGAACGTGTGGTTCGCAAGCCGCATTTTGGAGAATTGTTGTGCCTTCTGCCAAAGCCGCCGCCATAATCGCATTTTCTGTAGCCGTTACCGAAGCTTCATCCAAAAAAATGTCTGTACCAACTAATTTATTGGCAGAAAAAGCAAAATGTCCATTTACAGAAATATTTGCACCCAACTGTTCCAAGGCAAGAAAATGAGTATCTACCCTTCGTCTTCCAATAACATCGCCACCAGGAGGCATCATTTCGCATTTACCAGTGCGTGCCAGTAAAGGTCCCGCAAAAACAATGGAACCACGAACTTTTTTTGTTAATTCCCGTGGAAGTTCGCTGGTTTTTACCTCTTTGTTCACTATTTTCCAATTGTGCTTACTGATTTTTTCAACCTCAGCTCCCAAAGCTTCAAGAATCTGAATCATAACATTGGTATCTTGAATCTCTGGAATATTATTTAAAATAACAGGTTCATCAGTTAGCAAAGTTGCCGTAAGACAAGGCAATGCCGCATTTTTATTTCCACTGGCTGTAATTGTTCCCTGAATTGGATAGCCACCCTCAATTATATATTCATGCATAGTTCCCCCAAACTATTTTCACTGCTAAAACGCAATGCTAAAGTTCAATTAAAAGATTTACTAGAACATCGGCAGCTTTAGCCATTTGGTTTAGAGAACACCATTCATTTCTTGAATGAAAATTATGTGCACCTGTAAAAATATTTGGTGTAGGAATGCCCATCTCAGTTAAACGGGAACCATCTGTTCCACCCCGAATAGGCTTATTGATAATAGAAACTCCCGCGGAATTGTAAGCCTTCTCCAATCGTTCAACCACCTGCGGATTTTCTCCAATTTTTTCTTTCATATTCAAATACTGCTGACTAAAGAACACAGAAGCTTTTCCACCAAAAGAAAGTTCTACAGCCTGAGCAATTTTTTCTACAGTTCTTTTTTCTTCTTCAATTTCTGGAAGGGTAAAAGCTCTAAGCAAAAGACTAACCTCTGCTTTTTCAATAGTTCCTTCAATGTTCATCAGCGCAATAAATGGTTCAAAGTTTTCTGTTGTTTCCGGGGCTTTATGACGAGGAAGATTTGCCGCAAAAGTCGAAGCCATTACCGCCGCATTTACCATTTTTCCTTGCTTTGCATCTCCTGTATGAGTAGCTTTTCCCAAAAACTCTACAGTAGCAGACCAGGCATTAAAACATTCCGTTTCCATTTCGCCAAGAGATCCACCATCTACTGTGTATGCGCATTTCGATTTTATTAAATCCAAAGGCACTCTATCCATTCCATGTCCAGTTTCTTCATCTGGTGAAAACAAAACTTCCACAGTTCTATGCTTTATCTGAGGATTATCTGTAAGAAAACTGATGGCCGAAACAATAGCCGCAACGCCAGCCTTATCATCTCCGCCAAGTAAGGTAGAACCATCAGAAGTAATAATTGTGTCTGTCTCATCTCCAGAAAAATCTACAACTTTTTTATCTCTGATAATCTGAGGTTTTACATCCTTTCCGCTAACTTCATCCACAGTATCCATGTGTGCCATTAAAAGAATAGAATCTTCCAAATCCTTTGTATCTGAATTACCGGGAAGTCTGCCATAAAGATAACAATCTTCCGTTAAACAAATATCCGAAAGCCCAAGCTGTTCTAGTTCTGATTTTAAACTTTTTGCAAAATCGAACTGCTGTGGTGTAGAAGGAAAAATACCTTTGTCTGCCAGTTCACCATTACTTTCCGACCAGATTTGCACATATTTTACAAATCTTTCCAACAATTTATTTTTATTTTCCTGATTTTGACTGATATAATTCATGCTTTTATTATAGGCCTTATAAGATAAAAATAACAATGGGGATATCTAAAAACAAATAACTGCAACAGCCATTTATTTTCGGACATCCCCATTTTTGACAATCTTAATGAACTGATAATCTGTATTTTATGCATCAATTTCGCTGGAAAGATGAGTAACAATGAACTCCTTTCGTTCCGGCGTATTTTTTCCCATATAGAACTTTAAAACCTCAGGTACATTTTTTCGAGATTGAATTGTAACTGGAGTAAGATGCATACCTTTATCTTCACTTTCACCTTCTTTTCTAGGAAAAATAAACTGACCAAACTCTGTAGGATTTATTTCTCCCAATCCTTTAAAGCGGGTTACTTCTGCGCCCTTTCCAAGTCTTTTTATTTCTTTATCTCGACTTTCTTCGCTATAACAATAAACGGTTTTAGTTTTATTTCTAACTCTGAACAATGGAGTTTCCAGAATATACACATGCCCTGCAAGAACCAGTTCTTCAAAATAAAGCAGAAGATAAGTAAGAACAAGATTTCGAATATGATAACCATCATTATCCGCATCGGTGGCAATAATAATTTTATCGTAGCGAAGTCCATCCAAATCTTTTTGAATACCAAGACTAAAAGTAAGATTCTTTAATTCTTCATTTTCAAAAAGTGCAGTTTTCTTTCTTCCATACATATTTTCAGGCTTACCGCGCAAACTAAAAATTGCCTGATAAGAAACATCACGGCTTCCAACCATAGAACCGGCAGCAGAATCTCCTTCTGTAATAAAAATCATGGAATTAGCGCCTTTTGGACCATCCTGCAAATGGTAACGGCAATCTTTAAGCTTTGGAATCTGAATTGTAACAGACTTTGCGGCTTCTCTAACCTGTTTGTCGGTAACACTATTGATTTCTGCTCTAGCTTTCTGATTTTTTATAATCTTTTCTTCCAAAGCACCAGCAATGTCAGGATTATGACGCAACCAGTCATCTACTGCAATCTGCACCTGATTTATGATTGGGCCACGAACTTCGACAGTACCAAGCTTTGTTTTTGTCTGGGATGTAAACATAGGATTATCAAGTCCAATTTTAAGAGCTACCATTAAACCAGCCGTTACATCCTTAATATCATAATTTTTATTTTTGAAGTATTCGTTTATTCCTTTTGTAAAACCATCACGGAAAGCAGTCACATGAGTTCCACCATCTTCTGTGCTCTGTCCATTTACAAAAGAATAGATATATTCATCAAGACTTGCTGTATGAGTTAAAACAAATTGAAAGTTTTCACCCTCATAAGTGAAAAGCTTATATAAAGCTTTGGATTCGCCACCCATTTCATTCAACAATAAATCTTGAATACCGTTTTTACTTAAATATTCTTTGCCGTTACATTTTAACAAAAGTCCGGGATTCAAATAGGCGTAATTCCAAAGTCGTTTTTCTATATATTCCATATTGTAGGCATATTTACCAAAAAGTTCGGAATCTGGCTCAAACTCAAGATAGGTTCCATTTGGTACACCTTCTTTTGCAGGACCAATTTTTGAAATAATCTTTTCACCTTTTTTGTATTCAACCACAGCCATTTTTCCGTCACGAATAGATGCGGCTCTAAAATATGCAGAAAGGGCATTTGTTGCTTTAATTCCAACACCGTTCATACCAATGGATTGTTTAAAAACCAAAGAATTATATTTTGCGCCTGTATTTACATTTGAAACACAATCTTCCAATTTACCAAGAGGAATACCACGCCCATAATCACGGATTTTTACTCGCCCATCTTTTATTTCTATATCAATCCGTTTTCCAAAACCTTGAGAAAACTCATCTACTGAATTATCAACCCCTTCTTTAAAGAGAATATAAATACCATCGTTTTCGTTTGAACCATCACCTAAAGAACCAATGTACATACCTGGTCGCAAACGAATATGTTCCAGTCCTTCCAGATGCTGAATTGAATCTTCATCATAAACAGCCGTTGTTGATTGTGTTTTAACATTAGAGGCAGTTTTTTTTACAGTAGATTTTGATGCAGTTTCTTTTATAGTTGATGTTGCCGAAGCTTTTGTAGTTGATTTTGCAGTAACAGTTTTTGTACTTGAAGCTTTTGCAGCAGTTTTTACAGTTGATTTTGCAGTACTTTTTGTTTTTTCAGATGATAAAGTTTCATCACTAGATTTTGTCGCCATTTTCCCCTATCCCTATCTATTGTATAGTATAAATATTTTTTCCCTTTCTATCAACATAATATAATTAACTCAATATTTTTAGTTGGAAGAAGGAATTGAGAATTAGGAATTAGGAATTAAGAATTAAGAATTAAGAATTCGGAATTGAAAATTGATGGTGCAGAATTAAGAATTAAGAATTAAGAATTAGGAATTAAGAATTATGAATTCGGAATGCGGAATTAGGAATTCGGAATTGAAAATTGATGGTGCAGAATTGAGAATTAAGAATGCGGAATTGAGAATTGATTTTTGGTAGTTTCCCTGTAAAAACTGTTTTTATATCCCCAATGCATTAAAAAACGCGAAGGAAGAAGGCGGATGACAGAAAGGCTCTGAGTGCTGTTCAATAGTTTCTTTGCAGCACTCAGCGTCTAGCGAGATATCGAGCGGTTCTGGCAGACAACTTCTGACTGGAAGTTTTTTTTATTTTCACTTTGCCTGTAAAAACAGTTTTTATATCCCAATGCATAAAAAAAAACGCAAAGGAAGAAGGTGGATGACAGAAAGGCTCTGAGTGCTGTTCGATAGTTTCCTTACAGCGCTCAGCGTCTAGCGAACTAGTGAGCG
>JAKSTL010000062.1 GCA_024402595.1 Treponema sp.
AGATTCTTACAATGAAGATTCCTGTAGACAAGATTGGTGCTTTGATTGGACCAGGTGGAAAGAATGTAAAAGCATTGTGCGCTCAGTATGGTGTAACAATCAATACTGAAGATGATGGTACCGTTACAATTTATGGAAAAACTGGTATTGCTGCTGAACAGGCTAAAAAGGCTGTTAAAGGTATTACAGAAGATCCAGAAGTTGGAACAATCTATCAGGGAACTGTAAAACGCATTATGGAATTTGGTGCTTTCGTTGAAATCCTCCCAGGAAAAGAAGGTTTGTGCCACATTTCTAAGCTTTCTAAACAGCGTGTAAACAAGGTAACTGATGTTCTTTCTGAAGGTCAGGTAATTCCTGTAAAACTTTTGGAAGTTGATAAACAGGGTCGTTTGAACCTTTCTTACATTGACGCAATTGAAGAAAAATAGTTTTTCTTTTGTATAAAAAAGGGCTGTCTGATTTTGGGGTGCTTTTATGGCATTTTGGAATTGGGCAGCTTTTTTTTTCATTCAAGGGACTTGCGAAGGCGTGGAGGGCCGCGAAGCGGGTCTGGAGCGAAGGCGGAAGACTGGCCGTAGGTAAACCCGGAAGGCCGTTAGTTCTTTGTATGGAATTTTTGGTGAAAGAATTTCTTGTTGAAAATGAAATTTCGCCCAGAGAAAAATAAAAATTTGTTTATTTAGTTTTTTATAGAATTTAAATTTGATGAACCCCAATTTGTCAGTTATAATTTAATTTGCAATATTTCAAAATAATTCAAAATTTGTTAGATAATAAAGTTTACTTAATTTTTGTAGTTGGTGTTATTTAATGAGAGTTATTACTTTTGATATTTGTTCTGTTGTTGTTCTTATCTTTTTAATTGCGTCCCTTTATCTTAGGAAAACCACGAAGGGAACGGCGAATAAAATCTTTCTTTTTTTGTGTTATGATGTTTTGATTTCTAATATTTCGGATATTATTCGGTTTAGCATGCTGTACTATCTTGCGCCAAGTAAGTTTAGTGTTTTCATGGCTTATGCTTTTCAATTTTTGTATTATTATACTAGAAATACTTCTATGCCTATTTATATTCTCTATGTTTTTGCGGCGGTGGGAATGTGGCATGATTTTAGAAATAATTTGAAATTCAAGTTAATTTGGGGAATTTCTGTTGGTGTAATTCTTGTGACTTTGACTTTGGATTTATTTATTCACAAGGTTTTCACTATTCAGGTAATAAACAATCAGTTGACTTATGTTCGTGGGCCTTTGTTACCAATTCTTTATGTAAGTGCGTTCTGGTTCGTTCTTTATAGCGTTATTACAATTGTAAAATACAGAAGTTATCTTTCCCGAAAAAAGTTTTTTGTTCTTATCTGGCTTTTTCCAATTTTGATAATGGGTGTAGTTATTCAAATTTTTATGCCTAATATGCTGCTGGAATTATTTACTACGGCTTTTCCACTTTTGTTGATTTCGGTGTCGGTTCAGAAGCCGGAAGAAATTATTGATGTGGAAACTGGTATTTTAAATATGACTGCCTGTCGGGAGGAAATGGAGAATAATTTTAGGGCTAAGCGAAAGTTCAGAATTATTTTTGTCCAGCTGATTGATTATAAAAAGTTGAAAAAGCTTATGGATAAGGATGCCTTTAACAAGCTTTTGGCTAACATTATTAAGAAAATTTACGGCATTTGTGGAAGTGATGAATGCGATGTTTATTATTTGGACTGGGGTACTTTTGCGGTTGTAAGCTTAAAGGATACGGACGAAGAATTTAAGAAGATTGCGGAAGAAATTTGTCTGTTTTTTAACGAAACTAATGTTTTTGAAAATTCTGATTTGCTTTTGAATGTAAAAATTTGTTATGCAAACTGCCCGGATGATTTTGATAATGTGAACGCTATTATGGCTTTTGTTCAAAACATTTCAAGGACAATTCAGGAACAGAATCAGGTAATTTATATTGAGGAAAAATCTAAAATTAAGAATTTCCAGATTATGCATCAGATTGATTTGATAATTACCGAGGCTATTAAAAATCGCTCTTTTAGCATGTATTATCAACCGATTTACAATGTTGAAACTAAGAAATTTAGTGCTGCAGAAGCCTTAATTCGTCTGAATGATGAAAAATATGGATTTGTTTCTCCTGGCATTTTTATACCTGCCGCTGAACGAAGTGGTGCAATCCACCAGATTGGTGACTTTATTATTGATGATGTGTGTCGCTTTATTTCTCAAAATGGTTTGGAAAAGCTTGGCGTAGATTACATAGAAATAAATCTTTCGGTGGCCCAGTGTATTGAACGAAATCTTTTTGAAAAAATTATCAATTGTCTGGAAAAATACCGAATTGCTCCAAACAAAATAAATCTGGAAATTACGGAAACTGCACCAGAGTTCAATCACGAAATGTTGGACAGAAATATTAAAGAACTTTCGGCCTATGGTATTCCTTTTTCTCTTGATGATTTTGGTACAGGATTTTCGAATATTAAGCGCATTACCACTTTGCCTTTAAATCTCATCAAACTCGATAAGTTTTTTGTGGATGAATATACTAATCCTTCAATGCAGGTTTTTGTAAATAATACCATCTCCATGATAAAAAAACTGGACAAAAAGGTTTTGATTGAAGGTTGCGAAAATGAAGATGCCGTTAACTATTTTATAAACCATGGCTGCGATTATGTTCAGGGATATTTCTATTCCCGACCGCTGCCTGAATCAGAATATATTTCATTTATAAGTAAAAATAATGGGGTGGGGCATGAATAATTTTTTCTTTTTTACCATTGGAGCTTTTTTTATTTCTATTACAGTTATGCTTGCCACTTATTCCAGAAAACTTTTAAATGGCCGTACAAATAAGCTTGCTTTTCTGGCACAAATTGTAGTTTTTGCGGCGGTTGTGTGTAAGATAATCTATACTTTCTTGCTGTCATTAACCCCAAGTTTTATTTCAAACATGTTCATAAACTTTTTTGTGTATGTTTATTTAATCAGTTATTATTCCATTATTCCAACTACGCTCTTATTCTGTTGTTCTTATATTGGAATCTGGCACTTGTATACCCATAAAACTTTCTTCCGATTTTTTGTGATTCTGACTTATGTTTTTGTAACTGCCTATGTTCTTGTAAATCCTTATTTTCATCATTTGTTCTATATTGAAAACACTGGAAATTATCTGCAGTTGTATTTTTGCCCTGGCGAAGTTGTGCTTATTTATTCTACCGCCTTTTCAATGCTTGTAACCTTATTCTTGTTTATAATTTATGGAAAATATTGTAGTGAAGACCGTAATATATTGGGAGTTGTTTTATATTTTGTAAACCTTACCATATTCCTTTTTGATTATTATTGTACTGATGGTCAAATTGCAATTTTCCTTTTCTCTATGACCACTTATATGGTTTCTGCCACTGCGCAACGCCCAGAACTTTTAATTGATCCTGTGGTTAAAACTGCCTCCGCCAATTCCTTTTTTATAGAAGCCAAAAAAAGTTTTCTTGTAAAACATCATACAGATATGATTTTTATAAAAATTATCAATTACAAGAATCTGGAATTGTATTTAGGTCAAAATAATTATGATCATTTTTTGGAAGAAGTTGCCAACAGATTAACTCAATTTTCCAAGCAATATAAATTGGATGCACAGACTTTCTATTTAGGCCGCAGTTCCTTTGTTCTGCCCTCCGAAGGTGTTTCTTCCCATCAGCTTAAAATGGTTCTCGATGAAATGAAGAACTGGTTCCATAGTACAATTTTTATTGATGGTTTTGATGTTATTGCCGATGCAATGATTTGTATAGTCAGATGTCCAGAAGATATTTCCAATCTGGAATATTTGAATTATTTTTCTAAAAATATCCATCATATTATGCCTCATACCGGAAGTGTTATGTGGCTTAAGGATTTTACAGAATCCAATGAGTTCCGCATTAAAAATGATTTGGATATAATTCTGGAGCGAGCCATAGATAATAATTTCTTTGAAGTTCATTATCAGCCGATTTATGGCATAAAAGAAGATCGTTATGTGTCGGTCGAAGCTCTTGTCCGTTTGAATGATCCCGTGTATGGATATATTCCACCTGCTTTATTTTTGAAGTTGGCGGAAACCACTGGTGATATATTAAAAATTGGCGATTTTGTCCTTTCAAAGGTTATAAACTTTATTTCTTCGGAAGATTTTGCCAGATTAAATCTTGATTATGTTGAAATAAATCTTTCTGATTCTCAGTGTAGTGAAAAAACTTTGGTCGATATAATCCTTGCCCGTTTAAAGAAAAAGAATATTTCTCCAGATAAAATCCGTTTGGAAATTACTGAAAGCGCTATGGATACAAATCCAGAACAGGTAGAAAAAAATATAAAAGCTTTGCATGATGCGGGTGTGGTTCTGGCTCTGGATGATTATGGCATTGGTTATTCAAATATCAAAAAGGCAATTGCTCTCCCATTGGATGTGGTAAAACTGGATAAAGTTTTTGTTGATGAATTAAATGATGACAGAATGCAGCTTGTGATAAAAGATACTATTTTTATGTTAAAGCAATTGAATAAAACCATTTTTGTGGAAGGCATAGAAAATGTCAAAGCTGTAGAGTTTTTTAGAAATCTAACTTACGAAAACAAACCTGCCTGCGAATATATTCAGGGATATTATTACAGCAAGCCTTTACCAGAAAGAGAATTAATTTCTTTTTTGCGCAATAGTTTAATTTAGATTTTTTTTGTATAATCTGATTATGACTAAAGTAAATGTAAAATGCATTAAAAAAGAAGGCGCTGTTCTTCCAGAATATAAAACTGAAGGTGCCGCTGGTGCCGATTTATACGCTTTTCTTCCCGATGGAGCAGTTGTAATTCCCGCTGGAAAGTTTGCAATGATTCCTACAGGTTTGTTTTTTGAAATACCGCAAGGTTACGAGATTCAAGTTAGACCACGCTCTGGTTTGGCGGCAAAAAATGGAATAACTGTATTAAACACGCCTGGGACAATAGATAGTGATTATCGTGGTGAAATTAAAATTGTTTTAATTAATCTGGGCCAGGAAGATTTTACCATAAATGATAAAGACCGAATTGCACAAATGATTATAAGTCCGGTTATTCAGGCAAAGTTTGAAATTACAGAAAATCTTTCAGAAACCGAACGAGGGGAAGGGGGCTTTGGTTCTACAGGCCTTAAAGCTTAATTCATAATGAAAGATAATTCTAACCACAAAAACATAGCTCCAAATCAAAAATCTCCCAATAAAAAAAGTTTCTTTAATTTTGAAAAGAAGCTTGGTAGAGGTATTTTAATAAAGTATCTGTACAGAGAACTTTTTTATTATTTTATGATTTGTTTTGCATTCCTGTTTGTTGTGTTTTTTGCTAATCAGATTCTGCTTATTGGTGAAGATATGCTTTCAAAACGAGCACCTTTTAATGATGTTTTGAAAATTATGCTTTACAGTATGCCCGCAATTATTGCTCAATCTGCTCCATTTGCCACATTAGTAGGATTTTTGATGTGCCTTGGAAGAATGTCCACAGACAACGAAATATTGATTTTCAGAGCGTCTGGTTTTAGTTTTAAATCCATTTTGTTCCCAGTCCTAATTTTGGGAATGGCTATTTCTTTAGTTTCTTTTTTTGTAAATGATTATTTATTGCCTTTGGGAACCATAAAATATAATCAGCTTTACAGATCAATTATGAAATCAAATCCTACTGTTGTACTGGAACCAAACAGCGTTAAACAGATTGGCGATTCTACTGTGGTTATTGGCAATGTAGAGGGTGAAAAAGTATCCGATATAATTTTCTTTAGTCAAAATAGCGCTAAGGAAGAAAGTATTATTGTCGCGGGAAACTCAACTTTAACTGGAGCAAAAAACGAAGGTGTTTTATTGCAGCTGGATATGAACGATACAATCTTAACCACAATAAAATCCAATAATAAACAAGATTACGATGTACTAAAATCTTCCAGAACCGTCTTAAATATTTTTGATTCAACTTTTACCGGCGGTTATGGAAAAAGTCCAAGAGAAATGACCTTTATAGATTTGAATAAAGAGCTAAAAATCATGGAAGCTAATCCCAATACAGATGCTACTCGTTTGAATACCTGGCGAATGGAATTGTATAAAAAGTTTGCAATTCCCTTTGGATCCATATTTTTTGCTTTTTTAGCTTTTTCCATTGCTTTTCTTTTTGGAAAACATAATGGTCTTACAATGGGTTTGTTCACAGGAATTATTATTTGTGTTTTATATTGGGCAATGCAGATTTCTGGACAACTGTTGGTAACCCGAGTCAATCTTGATTCTTTCTGGTGTATTTGGATACCTAATTTTTTAATTGGGATTGTGGGCGCTTTGTTGAGTATTTTGCTTTTGCGAAAATAAGGTAATAGGATTATGAAGTTTGTACAGTATTTAATCAGAAAATTGTTGCCTTTCTTTTTAGGTTCACTAATCTTTATTGCATTAATTTTGAATCTAGTTGACCTTTTTATGAATATTTCCCGATATTTGGAAGAAAATGTTCCCGCAAAACAGGTTCTGACTGTAATGTTGTATTATATTCCAAAAACCGTTTGGTACGCGGCGCCTATAGCATTTTTGTTTTCAGTAACCTACATCCTTAGTGATTTATATGCATCTAACGAAATGGTAGCTTTATTTGCCTCAGGTATATCTCTTTTAAAATTTATTATTCCTATTCTAATTCTTGGATTAGCCAGCTCTTTTGGAATGTTCTTTTTGGAAGATAAACTGGTGGTTTCTACTTTGGAAAAAAAACAGACCTTGCAAAAAACGCTTCTTGGGGAACAGGAAAATGCCAATAACGACAATATTGTTGTAATTTCTGATAATTCAAAAATCATTTATAAGGCAAAACGGTACAGAGACTCTACAAAACGCCTGGAAAATGTATATTTTATCTTCCGTGATGATGAAAAAAATCTGGAGGCAATTATTTTTTCTTCTTCTGCTCTTTGGAATGAAGAAAAGGAAGTTTGGAATCTTCAAAATGCAACTCAATACACAAAAATTGGCGATACTTTGGAAATAACTTCGGTAGATAAAAATCTTACTGCACGACTTACAGAATCTTATGAAATATTTAGAAAAAGCACTGTCAATATAGAAAGTGTTACCGTTCAGGAAGCAAAAATCTATATTGAGCATTTGCAGAAAGCTGGGCTTCCTTTTTACGAACAACTGTCTGTTTATTACAAGAAGTTTGCTTTTCCTTTTATTCTTTTTATTTCAGGATTTTTGGCTGTTGGTGTAACTGGAAAAACTCGTAAAAATGTTTTGTTAATAAGTTTGTCACTTTCTATTGTGGCAGTTGTTTTATTTTATGTATTTCAAATGATAACTATGGTTCTTGCTAAAACAGAAGTTATAACACCTTTGATGGGCGCCTGGCTTCCTGATATTGTTTTTACCGTAATTGCTGTTTTTCTGTTAAGATTTAGCCGAACTTAAAATAATATAATTTCTACACATTTGGAGAAAAATAATGAGTGATGTAATTGAAAGGATTTTTGATATAAAACATAAAAGTACAGATGGAAAAGCAAGAACTGGTGTATTGCATTTACCTCATGGCGATGTTAAAACTCCTGTTTTTATGCCTGTGGGAACAAATGCTACAGTAAAGGCGATGCCAAAAGATTTTCTTGAAGAAATTGATTTTGAAATCATTCTTGCCAATACATATCATCTTTATTTGCGTCCAGGTGCCGATTTAATAGAAGAAGCAGGTGGACTCCATGGTTTTTCAAAATGGAATAGAAACTTTCTTACAGATTCTGGTGGATTTCAGGTATTTTCACTTTCTAAACTTCGTAAAATTACAGATGAAGGAGTAAAGTTTCAGAGTAATATTGACGGAAGCTATCATTTTTTTACGCCAGAAAATATTGTGCAAACACAAACAAAGTTTAACTCAGATATTCAAATGCAGCTGGATGTTTGTACAGGCTATGATGAACCTAGAAAAAATGCAGAAAGAGCTTTGCGTATAACTTCCGACTGGTTGGTTAGGGCTAAAAAAGAATGGGAAATCCAAAAAGAAAAGGGGTATAAAGGAATACTTTTTCCTATTGTTCAGGGACATTTTTCTGAGGATTTGCGAAAACAAAGTGCAGAGTTTGTTGCATCTCAGGATTTACCAGGCATTGCTATTGGTGGATTAAGTGTTGGAGAACCTGCTGCGGATTTTACTTATTTTATGAATTATACCTGCCAGTTTCTGCCCGAAGATAAACCAAAATATGTAATGGGAATTGGAACACCAGAATATATTCTTGATGCAGTTCAGGCTGGAGTAGATATGTTTGACTGTGTTTTACCAACACGAAATGCAAGAAATGGTTCTTATTTTACCCATAAAGGTATGCTTTCTATAAAACAGGAACGCTGGATTCACGATTTTTCTCCAGTAGATTCTGAATGCAATTGTAAAGTTTGCCGAACTTATTCAAAAAGCTATCTTCGTCATCTGTTTAAAGAGCAGGAAATCTTAAGTTCAATTCTTGCCAGCTATCATAATCTTTACTTCTTAAATGAAATGCTAAAAGAAATCAGACAGGCAATAGAAGACAATCGTTTTGAACAGTATAGAAAAGACTTTCTAGAAAAGTTTCATAGTGGGGTAACATCATAGATATGAAATTAAAAAAACATTTTTCCATTGCAGGTTTTGGCAAATATTTTTTTCTCTGTGTATTGTTAATTTTTGGAAGTGGTTTTTATACTTTTTCTCAAGAATCAGAAATATTTAATGAGTTTGAATTCTCAGAAAGTTTAAAAGCATCTAAAGCTCTTAATGGTGCAGATTTTTATGAAAGTGGAGAACTTGAAATAAAAGCATCAAAAGGTGGTTTAGCCGAAGTTCCTCCACCAAAACGACCAAAGCCAATAGATAAAGAAAAAGCCGAAGCCGCCGCAAAAAAAGATGAAACTCCAGAAGTGGTAGAAAATAACAGAAATATCATAAAATATGGGCTTCCTTCTGAAATCAGAGATTTAATTGATGAATTAATGAAGGAAGATGACCCTCGTTTTACAGAAGATATTTATGATTTGTTTCAGATTACCAAAACTTCGGCTATTCGGGAAAAGGTTTTAAAATATTTTACAAAATTGGAAGATCCTTGCTTGGAAGATTTTGCCGTAGAATTATTGAATGATCCTTATGATGAAAAAAATGATGTTGTAAGTGCAACTTTTCAATATATTTCTGCTGTAAAAACCAAAGCGGCGGTACCTGCTGTCATTACGCTTATTGAAAGTGAAAATGAAAGTTATTTTGCTGCCGCCATTGCAACCTTAGGCGAAATAGGAGATGCATCGGAAGCTTTATTTTTAGCGGAATATCTAGATCGTTCCGATTTATCTGATGCCCAAAGACAGAATCTTATGAGAACCTGTGGAAAAATGCACGCAGTAGAAACCTGGCCAAAGCTTGTAGAAGTGCTGGAAGACGAAGATGAAAACTCTTTTGTGCGTATGTATGCCGCAGAAGCTATTGGTTTAATGAAGCTAGACAAATCTGTTCCTGTTCTGATTCGTAATTTTGATACAACAGATCCAAATCTTCGTCAGTATATAATAAAAGGTTTGGCAAATTATCCAGAAGTTGTGGAAGCAAAAGCAACAATTCTTCAAGGTATTCGAGATGAGCATTGGAAGGTTCGTCAGGAATCTATAAAATCTGCAAAAGAAATGGAAATAAAAGAAGCTGTTCCATATTTAATTCATCGTGCAAAAAATGATACAGAAAAAGTTATTAAAGATGAAAGCTTCGTTTCAATTGCAAAATTAAATACTACAGAAGGCAATGATTATTTAGTTGGTCAACTTTCCGATAAAAAATGTTCTGATAATACAAAGGCAAAAATTGTTGAAGTGCTTTTAAAAGAAAACAATGTTGGCGAAAAAGAAATACTTGAACTGGCTAAAACAGCTTTAGAAGATGATAAGCATAAATCTTTACGATATGCCATTGGAAAAGAATTGGTAAAATATGCCCGTCCCGCTTATGGGGAAGTATGTTCCATTTATCTTGCTTCAAAAGATGCCAACACCATTGGAATTGGTCTGGATTTATATAAAAATGGTCGTTATGAAGAGGCCAAGGAAAATGTTCTGAAAATTGCAGAAGATAAAAAGGCCAATAGCAACAAAACAAAAGCTAGAAAACTTCTTGGTATGGACGAGGACGACGATAAAGACAAAGATAAGGACAAGTCTAAGTAATTCTTTTTGACTTTATCCCATATAAAGATTGTTTACTAGTCTTAGCACTTCGTTTATTTTGTTCTTCTCTTCTACAGTAAAGTCTACATTTTCTTCAACTAAGGTTTCCAGACTGCTGTGTGATTCTGTGAGTGCTGTAGTAAATCCTCTCGAAACTTTATACCAGTAGTTTCCGTGGCTGTCGGTAAACAGAGAGATAAATCCATATTCTTTATTTTTCTGTTTTGCCATGGAAACTTTTAAAATCCAGTCCAAGGAATCAATAATCTGTTCTTTGCCAATAGAATCATTTATGTTGGCATTCATTTTTCTATTCCACTTTTTTTCTGACAAAGGCTGTAAATCAAGTTTATTCACAACATCAAAAATAAGACTTAATTTTTCGCCTTCCATTAAAACGCCGTGGTCTTGAGTTATGATTTTACCTTTAAGCGATCCACAGGCTTTTAATTTTTCCTGTTCATTTTTGCTGGTGGCTGTGGCTAGGGCAGAACGAAGATCGTTTATTGGAAGAATAGCGGTTTTTTTACCTTTAATTTTTTTTGTTTCAAACAAGAAAGGCCCAATAGATAAAGCTGTTTGTAAACTTTCTGGTGAAAGATTTTGAGTTTTTGATTTTTTCTTTGGAGTTTCTGTAAAAATTGGTGGAGGAACTGGTTCACGAGCTTTTTTACAGGCACTAAGTCGTTCATACAAAGTTGGATTTATAGTGTCCAGCATAGGTCTGGTTAATGGAGAAACGCTCATGGCAAAAATCCTGCTGGTTTTTACAATTTCGCCCGCTACAATAAAAACTGGATCCTGCTTGAACATTACGCTTCCCGGATGAATGCAGATATGGTCAGCGGTTAAACTTCGATAACTTTCTCTGCCATTTCTGATACACACAAATTGAATCATTCCTGAGGCAATGCAGCACAAAAAGTTATTCATAGAACCGGAGTTTTCCATAATTGGCATTTTTAACTGTTCACCAACAATGTCTCCCAACTGGAACTTTATATTTTCAATTTCCAGCATTACTCGCTCATCCAGATAATTTTTTTTGCAGAACTTTTCTCGGTTATCAGTTTGCTTAAAAGCCTTGTACAGATTTAAGTAGGTTCCAAAATCTCCCTGTAAATCTCTAAATCTATGATGTGCCTTGCGAGCTTCCATTTCTTGATTTTGTGGAAGTAAAAAAGGAGAGTTTGCAGATAAGAAAGCAGAGGCAGTTAAGACTTTATCAATAACATCTGGAAATCTCATTACGGCTTCCACAATACATCGACTTATTCTTGGCTCCAGTGGAAATTTAACCATAATTTTTCCAATGGAAGATAAGGTGTTATCAGAATCTAAAGCTCCTAAAAGATTTAATGTGTCCACAGCACCAATAATTCCTTCTTTTCCAGGAGAAGCAATAAAATCAAAATCATAAAAATCTGTTATGCCAAGCTCTGCCATTCGCAATACTACTTCGCTTAAGTCTGTTCTGTAGATTTCTTCTTTTGTATATAATTCGCGAGACTCAAAATCCAGACGAGAATAAAGTCTATAGCAAGTTCCCGGCCTTGTTCGTCCCGCTCTTCCTTTTCGCTGATTGCAGGAAGCTTTTGACACAGAAGTTTCAATCAGACTGGATGTGAAGGTTCTTGGACTGTAAAAGTTTAATTTGGCTAAACCAGAATCTATTACGGTGGTAATGTCGGAAATTGTAACGGAAGTTTCGGCTATATTTGTAGAAATAACAACCTTCTTTTTTCCTTGAGGTGCAGGTTCAAAAACCCGTTCCTGTTCCTCTTTGGAAAGACGGCCATATAATGGAAGAATGTGCAATTTTTTACCAAAAGGAGAATTGGCAAGCCTGTCGACACAATCTTTAATAATTTTTTCACCAGGCAGAAAAATCAGAATACCGCCAGAATCTTCGTCATCAGAATCATTGTCCAAAACTCTATCTACGGTATTAGCAATTTTTCTAAGTAAATCATCACAACCTGAATCTGTAGAAGTTGTTGCACCACCGGGTATTGGATCGTAAATTAATGTAACAGGGTAAGTTACAGTGTCAATGGAAACAATTGGCGCATTATCAAAATATTCAGAAAAGGCTTGAGTGTTCATGGTGGCAGAAGAGACAATCACATGAAAATCAGAACGCTCTTTTAAAACTCTTTTAAGTAATCCCAAAACAAAATCAATGTTTAAACTTCGTTCGTGAGCTTCATCCACCATAATAACGCTATATTTGCTAAGCCATGGATCAAGCTTCATTTCCTGCAGAAGAATACCATCGGTCATAATTTTAATGCGGGTATCTTGATTTGTATTATCTTCAAAACGCATTTTATAACCAACAAGGCCAGGGTAGGGAGTGTTCATTTGTTTTGCAATAAACTCGCTAACAGAAAGTGCGGCAATTCTTCTTGGTTGAGTAACTGCAATAATTCCGTTGGTAGCATAACCAGCTTCGTATAAAATCACAGGAAGCTGAGTTGTTTTACCAGAACCAGTTGGGCTTTCAACTATTACAACTTGATTTTTTTCCAGACAGTCCAGGATTTTCTGTTTTTGTTCGTAAACTGGAAGTTTTGTATAATCAAAATTATTTATTGCCATTCTATTAAATCCCTTGTGTATTCTTCATTTATGTTTTTTCGGCGGGTTATGTATAAAGCCCAATCATTTCGTGGAATATTATACAGATAATTTATAAAATCGTCGTCTAGTTTTTTCAGAATAAATTTACCACTAGTGTTAATATAAGTCGTAATGAAAAGCTTTTCAATAAACTTAATCTTTACTGCTTCATTTTCCTTTTGAGAAAAAATAACTTTATATAATAATCCGTCGCCAGTATTGTCTCTTTCGCCATTAGGATTTTTTTGATCAAGAACAGGAGCTCGTCTTTGTCCACTGATGGTGTTTCCGTTACCATACATTATAATTTTCTGAGTGTTGTTTTTAGTATTAAAAATGATTTTTCGGTCTTTTAAAATATGAGCGTGATTTGCCCAGACAACATCCACTCCTGCGTCTAAAAGGGACTGGTAGAAACTTGATTGATTTTTTGTGTAAGAACGGATGTATTCTGGCTCCGAAGTGTGGAAGGATAAAATAAATATGTCGCAGGGATTTTCTTCCCGAAGTTTTTTACAATATTCTGCCAGTGCTAAACGGCCATCTTTTGTGTTTTTTGTATAATTTATATAAGCGGCATGGGCTGGTTGGTTCAACAATTCTGTAACGGGTAAAAAAAGGATTTTCCAGCCATTTTTTTCAATAAGATTAAAGGAATAGTTTTCTTCTGGAGTTTGTTTTAAGCCAGAAAAAAAGACCTGCTGTTTTATACTGCCATTTTCATCAGTCTGTTGGTTTTCTTCAGCAAGCTCCTGCATTGTTTTTATTGTTTCCTGAATGCCTGACAGTCTTTGGTCGTTGGAATGATTGTTTGCCAAAGAAAAAACATTGAATCCAGCGTTTATTGCAGCTTGTCCGTAGCTTTTTGGCATATTAAAAAATGGATAAGCAGAAATCTCTTTTGTCTGATCCATTGGCCCTTCAAGATTTCCAAAAGCCAAATCGGAAGATAAAATAAAATCCTTTACATCAAGCCATATTTCATTGTAATCCAAAACCCGATGATTCTCTTCGTGAGCCATTATGTCGCCACCAAAAACAAGAATAATTTCTTCCGATTTTGTATTTTTTATCTGCGTTGTGTCTAAAGGTTCTGATTCATGATTATCGGAAAGGGTAGATGGGGCCACTTCAGCTTCTGAATCCATGGGAGAATCCTTTTGAGCTTCTTCAGAAATAACTTCTTCCTTTTCCTGAACAATTTCTTTGTGTGGAACTTCCTGTTGCGGTGTTGAAGTACAGCTAAAAAATGTAAAAACTATAAATAGAACACCAATGCCAGCGAGAAATAACTGTGATTTTTTGACAAACTTTTTTTTCATCTATTTTCTATAATCCTGATATATTGATTGATTTTCCCGATATTTTGAGTAAACTAAATCATTTTTGAAATTGCATTTATTTCCGATTTATACAGTTCCACCAGCTCCGGCGGATTTATAATTTTTACCGAACTGCCAAAACTTAAAACCCAATGCAGCGTTTCCTGAATCTGGTTCGTCATAAAACTTAAATAAACGCTGCCGTCTTCATTTTGATGACAACTTTGGGTGGAATGCCATGTGCGTTCAAGAATATAAGTGTTTATGTTGGAGTTAAAAAGCAGTTCAACTTTTTTAGGCGCTTCCTTAGTAGTCCAAATACCAAAAGAAGGATCAATGTAGCTGTTCAAATTAAAATCTTCAGGTATATCAAAAGTTGTATCGGTGCAAATCAGTTCATTCATTCGAGAAAGAGAATAACTTCGAATTTCCTTAGCTTTGTAGCAATATCCAATAACATACCAGTTACCCTTCTGACAAATTACATGATAAGGATTAAACAGCCTTTTTGTATGTTCTTGTTTTCCCAAGGAACGATAGCCAAATTCAATAGTTTTATGAAGTCTTGTAGCCTTGAAAATGGTATTGAAAATTTCAGCATCAATTTTAGGAAGAGGATCCGATATAAATTTAATATCATTATTCATAAAGTAAGAATCTACAGAAATCTGATTTGGCAGCATGGATGTAATTTTTTCCATCATTTTTTTAAATGAATCTTCCAGCGGCGTGTTTTTGTACTGTTCCAACAGAGGCATCATAGTACTTACCGTAAAAAGTTCCCCCTCAGACAACATTACACTTTGAATAAAGAAAGTAGGGTCAGAGTAATAATATCCATTTTTCACAGAATCAAATTCTAGAGGCGCATCATAACGATCCCGCAAAAATTCAATATCCCGCATAATGGTAGCCCTAGACACTTCAAACTTTTCGCCAAGACTTGTACTGTTTGGATAAGAGCCCGACCGAATTTCCTTATCAATCTGTAAAATTCTTAATGACTTAACTTTTTCTTCTCGAGGATTTTTCATAATTTTATTATACAACAGATTTGCATTAACTTGGGGAATTTATTATGCTCTTTAGTATGAATTTTGACTTAAAAGACATAGCAACTTTTGGTGTTGCAGGAAATTTTACAGGCCATCTTGAACAAGCCGGCGAAGATAAAGACTTTCTAAACATAAAAACCAAAGAAGCCATAGCCCCCAAAGCACTTTTTCCAACTTACATTCCCGGTGCCGAAAACACAACAGATATTCCATCTTTTTTAGGAACCTTCCCCTTTGATAGCGAAAAAATTATTTTTCCCCAGGGCGAAGAAAAACTCCAAATAGAACCCGAATGCGCCATTATTTTTGAAGCAGACTGGCAGAATCAAAAAATCACACACTTAAAACCACTATGCTTTGGCGCTTCCAACGACTGCTCAATCCGCAAAGAAGGAGCCAAAAAAATCAGCCTTAAAAAAAATTGGGGCCCTTCATCCAAAGGCCTTTCTTCCCATCTAATTCCTTTATCCACCTTCGATTCATCATCAACCATAAATGATTATCGAATAGCAAGTTTTTTACTGCGAGATGGAAAGGCTTATGCTTACGGAGAAGACAGTGCCGTTCGCGACTATAGCTATGTATATGAAAAACTCACCCAATGGATTATCGATAAATTGAATAACCAGCAAAACGAAGGTCCCGCCGAAAAAATCTCCGATTATCTTATTTCCTCAGGTTGTCCAAAAAAAATCCTGGTTTCCATCGGTGCCACTCGTTACACATCCTTTGGTCAGAATAATTTCCTTCAAAAGGGCGATAAAGCCTTGGTGATTCTCTATCCGCAGCAAAAATATACCATCCCGCAGATTCAAGCTTTTGCACAAAATCCCACCGAAATCCCAAACGACATTTCCCTTTTGTGTCAAGAAATCTATTAAGCTTCCACTTTTTTTTATTTGAGGTTGGGCGAAATCTCTTGTTTGCATACAGCCCCAACCTCAAAACATTCCACAAAATCACCTAACGGCCTTCCAGACTTCGCTCCCGCTCATCCGCTTCCCTCAGTCTCTTCGTTCCTTCAGTCCAGTGGACTACAGGTCTTCCACGCCTTCGCAAGCCCATTCACACTTAATCAATTCCCAATTTTTAATTGTCCATTATCAATTATTTACATCCCTTTAATCATAAAAAAATAACTAGTGGTCAGAAAGCACCACTCACTAGTTCGCTAGACGGTGAGTGCTGCAAAGAAACTATTCAACAGCACTCAGAGCCTTTCTGTCATCCGTCTTTTTCCTTCGCGTTTTTTAATGCATTGGGAATTAAAAACTGTTTTTCAGACAAAGTTCAAATAAAAAAAACTTCCAGTCAGAAGCCGTCTGTCAGAACCGCTCACTAGTTCGCTAGACACTGAGCGCTGCAAAGAAACTATTCAACAGCACTTAGAGCCTTTCTGTCATCCGTCTTCTTCCTTCGCGTTTTTTTAATGCATTGTGAAATGAAAAACAGTTTTTACAGGCAAACTTCAAATAAAATAACTACCGGTCAGAAAGCCTCTGCCAGAACCGCTCGATATCTCGCTAGACACTGAGTGCTGCAAAGAAACTATTCAACAGCACTCAGAGCCTTTCTGTCATCCGTCT
>JAKSTL010000063.1 GCA_024402595.1 Treponema sp.
GTAGCTGAAGCAGATGCAAGAAAAATCAGAAAGCAGATGCTTCCATACGGTTAATCCGTTATAAGGTTTTATAGGAGTAGTAAATGTCAAGAGCAATAGACGGAACAAAAAGAAAGAATCGTCGTACTAAGATTTTAAAACTTGCTAAAGGTTTTAGAGGCGACAGAAAATCAAATTACAAACCAGCTAAAGATGCTGTAACAAAAGCTCTTAGCCACGCATACGTTGATCGTCGTGATGTAAAACACGAATTCAGATCTCTCTGGATTGCACGTATCAACGCTGCTGTTCGTGAAGAAGGACTTACTTATTCACAGTTCATTAACGGAATTAATAAAGCCGGAATTAAATTGAACCGAAAGGCTCTTTCTAACATGGCTATTGAAGATCCAGCTGCATTCAAAGCAGTTGTTGAAGCTGCAAAAAAAGCTCTTAAGGCTTAAGCTTAAACAAACAGGTACTGGCGTATGATTACACTTGATCAGGTTTTGCTTTTAGAACAAAAGGTAGAAAGTGCTGTAAAAAAAATTGAACAGCTAAAATCAGAAAACGATGCTTTGCGCAAAAAATGTTCAGAGCTCACAAATGCGCTTTCTGAAAAAACGGAGCAACTTTCTTCTTATGTTTCTAATCAAAACAAGATTGAATCTGGCATACGCACAGCCTTGGACCGACTCAACTCAATTGAAAACTTTGTTTTAACTGGGGCTGAGTCGGCTCAAACCTCTTCTCTCGAAATAAATCAAACAAATAATCCAATTGAACAAACAGAAAATAAACCTTCTGTAAACAATTCTGTAGCTCAAACTAATGCTACTTTTGAAGAATTGGAAAATGTAAATACTATTTCTGAAAATCCTAAAAATGAAATTAAATCTGATGTGGAATCTTTATCTTTAATTGAAGAATCGGAAGATGAAACAGAAGATGTTCAGGATTTACCAGAGACAATCACTTTATCATCTTACGAAACGCCTACTTTTAATTACAACGATGCTTCACAATTAGAAAAACCAATTTCTTTTTTTCAAGGTGAAGAATTAGAACCTGCTGATTCTGTTAATGAAACAATGGAATCGGAAGATCGCAAAATCCAGAATGATATTGATAGCGAAATCGAAGAAGGATTTCAGGACAATCTGGATGATTCACAAGACGAATTAGGATTTGATATCTTCTAATGGGAAAGCTACATATTGATTTATTAGGAACATCTTTCACAGTTCAAGCAAATGACGATGAACAATATTTGGAAAAACTTCTTGGATATTATTCACGAATCGTTGAAGATGTATCACAAATACCTTCACTAAAAAATCCATTACAAGCTTCTATTCTTGCGGGCATTATGCTTTGTGATGAACTTTATAAAGAAAAATCTAAAGTGGCAGATTTAAAAGAAGGTCTTTATTATCCACCAGAAAATAATTCACAATCAAATCAACAACAATCAACACAATTAGATGAAAAATCGCAAAAAGAAGCTGAAGAATTAGAACGAAGAACTTTAGCTTTAATAAGTAAAATCAACAGAGTTTTGTAATATATGGATTCCCACAACGAACAACAAAATAATCAAAAAACAAAAATCTGGATAGATGCAGATTCCTGCCCTACTCTTGTAAGAAATTATGTTGTTAAATATGCCGCAAAATTAAATTTAACAGTGAACTTTGTTGCTAATAAACCTATTCCTTGCAATGAAAACCTGCCTTTTAATATGATTATTTGCAATCAGGAAAAAGATGCTGCTGATACTTATATTTTAGACAATGCAGAAAAAATTGATTTAGTTATTACAAGAGATATTGTTTTTGCCGACAAATTGGTTTCTAAAGAAATTACAACCATTAACGATAGAGGCACTGTTTTTACTAAGGAAAATATAAAAGGGCTTCTGTCGGAACGAGATTTTGATTTTCAGCTTGCACAGATTGGTCTTGTAAAACATTATAATGAAGGTTATGACAAAAAAAAGTATGCCTTGTTTGCCAATTGTTTTGACAAGATTATTCACAAACTTAAAATATAATCTGCAATTAACTTTCTGCTTCGTCTGGAAATGCCATTTGAATTGAACAGATTCTGTCTTTTACCTGCATAAAAGCAAGAACAATTTCTGGATCAAAATGAGTACCGGCGTTATCTTGAATCTCTGCAAAAGATTCTTCTATAGACCAGGAATCTTTATAACATCTTTTGTGGCTTAATGCATCAAAAACATCGGCAACGGCAACAATTCTAGCACTTAGTGGTATTTCTTTTCCTGCCAATGGCTTAAAGGATGGCACAGAACCAACTCTAATATCAAAATCACTTAGGGAAATATTTCCAGGATAACCTGTAGGATCTCCATCCCAGCGATCATGATGATGAAGTGCAATTTCCTGAGACATTTGATCTAAGAAGGATTCTGGTGGATCAAACAATTGTGCACCAATACAGGTATGCCCTTTCATAATATTGCGTTCTTCGTCGGTAAAGCGAGGGAATGTCTTTTTTAAAATTACATCAGAAATACCAACTTTTCCAACATCATGGAACTTTGAAGCAATTTTTAAGGCATCACGAAACTTAAGTTTTTCTGTTTCAGCAATATTGTGATTAAATGCCCAACGGTCATAGATTTCAAGTGAATAAGAAGAAACTCGTTCAACATGAGGATAAGTTTCTTTTGGATCGCGGAACTCAGCCATTTTTAACATTCGTTTTACCATATTGCTGGTAAGATAAGCATGTTGCAAAGCTTGAACGGCACTGGAAGCAAAATGGGAAATTAACAATTCCGCCTGTTCATCAAAATGAGTAACATTTCCATTTTCATCAAGAGCATTGATTATTTGAAGAACACCAAGAAGCTTTCCATTTGCCATTTTTAAAGGCAGTGTATAAATGGATTTGGTTCTATAATCAGTTAATAAATCAGTGTTTTTACTGAACTTATAAGGTTTATTTTCTGGAATATTGTAGGCATCGTCAATATTTAAAGGAAGACCTGTGGAAGCTACATAACCACAAATTGAACGCTCATCCATGGCAAAAGTGAAATTTGTATATGGAAGTTTTTCGCCAGGAGCAAGTTCACGCAAATGAGTATCATTCTGGCCATATTTTATTCGGATTCGGTTTCCTTCTACTACATAGATAGATCCCGCATCAGCATGGACAATTTTTCGAGTTTCTGTAAGAATTCGTTCAAGAAGAACATCAACATCCTGTATTTCGCCTAGCTGTCTTTCAATAGAAATAATCTGCTGAAGTTTATCTTCTGTATTAAAATCTTTTTGTTCCATAATACCCTTAATGAAATCAGAAATTAGTAAAAATATAATATCATAAATTACAAAAATAAAACACTCATTATTTTTATAAAATTGATTTATTCTTTTTTATTATTGCAAAATAAATAGGACCAGCACCTTTGTGTACATCTGGTAAAATCTGATAACCATATTGCGTATTTTCGTATTTTGGTAAAATTAAATCTTTAATTGGAATATTGTTTAGTTCATTTTCTAAGTTGGAAGATTCGGGGGTTAATAACTCAAAATATTGACCGTCTTTATTGAACTTTTTGTACAGTTTTTCAATCATTCCATCATTTTCTTGAGGACACAAAGCACAGGTTGAATAAACTAAAACACCACCTGGCGATAAAAGTCTGTAAGCAGAAGACAACAAAGCCCATTGTTCCATAGTAACAGTTTTTATTCTTGAGTTTGACCAAGTATTTAAATATTTAGGATCAGCAATAACATGTCGTTCGGAAGAACATGGGGCATCTAACAATATTTTATCAAAACATTCCTGCTGGCGAGTGCACCAAGTTGAACCATCACTACAGGAAACTGTAATTCGTTCGTTAATTTCTGAAGGAAGACAAGTTTCCACTACTACCGACAACCGATGTTTTCGTTCTGGTGAGCGTTCATTAGCACAAAGTGTAGATTTTTCTCCCATTCTAGCGGCTAAAATTAAAGTTTTTCCTCCTGGCGCTGCACACAAATCAAGGATTTTTTCATCATCTTGAGGATTTAGTGGCAGGCACATAGCGGCTAAAACACTGGCAGAATCTAAAAAATATGATTTTTCTGCGGCGGGATGTTTATATTCAACAGAATTATTTTCCTGAAAAAAAGCTTCTTTTAATTTATTCCATCGTTCACCGTAAAGGCTTTCATAAAATAAATTAAATCCTTCTTCGCCTTGAAGTTTTTTTACCTTATTCTTTTTTGATGCTTTTTCTTTATTTTTCATAATCTTCTATATAATTTATATTTTACTTAGGATTTTTGTTTATTAAAAAGATTCGTCATTTATCTTTTTTAATTTTTCAAAGTCTGAAACTCGTTGATTTATTTCTTCATTATTATTGTGAATAGAAACAAGAGTATAATCCATTATATCAATTTTATTTTTTAGAGATAAATCATCGTGAACAGAAACTAAACGAAGAAGGCCTGAATCCAATTTATACTGAATAATATTTTTACAAGCGGCATTTATTTTTTCATAAAAGTCTTTGTCTGATTGAGCTTTTTCGTAAAGAAGTTTAGCAGGTTTTGCAATTCTTTTTTCGGAAATCATTATGCAATCTATTCCAGCTTCAATTGCCATAACAACAGCTTTTTCTGGTGGGTATCCATTTTTTGCCAAAGCGCTCATAAAAATGTCGTCGGAAAAAATAATTCCTTTGTAGTTGTATTTATTTCTTAAAATATCAGTTATCCAGATGGAAGATAGACAGGCTGGGGTGGAAGAATCAATTTGAGAAGTTCGGGCATGAGACATTAAAACTCCCGAAGGATTTTCTTTTATAATCTCTTTAAATGGAATTAAAGATTCATTCAATTCCGCTTCTGACAAATCAATTTCTGGTAAACCTGTATGAGGGTCAGTATTTGTATTGCCTGGAAAATGTTTTACTACTGTGGCAATTTTATTATTTTCGTAGGCTTTAACTGAAACTAATCCGTAATCAAGAACATTTTGTAGATTACCAAAGCTTCTGTCTTCAATAAAATCTTTATTTTTATCTGTACAAACTTCAATTACGGGAGCAAGATTCATATTAAATCCCAACAAAGCCATTTGCTGAGCCTGTAGAGAGTAAAGATTTTCGGCTTGATTTATAGAATAATTTAAAGCGACTCGTTTTTGGGAAGGTAATTTTCCATTGATGTTTTTTAATCGGTTAACATATCCACCTTCCTGATCTACAGCAAGAAAAGGAGGGATTTTATTATTATCAAAGGCAAAGTTTTGAATTGAATTGGTAAATGCCATTATCTGTTGGGGTGTGTTAGCAATGTTAAATGAGAAAAAAAGATAACCACCTGGCATAATTTCAGAGTTTGGATTTTTTACAATTTTGGAAATCTCGCCTAATTTTTCAACAGGATGATAAACAGAGTTTCCTTCGAGATTTACGATAAAAAGCTGGCAGATTTTTTCTTCCAATGGTAAATCATTTATATATTTTTCGACTGCCTTAATTTTATTTTTTTGAAGTTCCGTTGCCCATTGATGAACCATAGCGGCATTTTGGTGAATTGATTTTTCTTTTGCGGAAAGTTCTTTTTCTTTTTTTATTTGTGCCTGACTTTTACAGGAAATAGAGCTAAAACAAAAAAATATTGTAAGAAAATATAAAGACAAAGTGTAGAAATTACAAATAAGATTTTTATGAATATTTACATTTTTATTTTTCTTTCTAAGCATGCAGAAATTATAATCAGAAAACAATTAAAATGGAATAGAAAACAATCTATCTAAACGATATAATTATTTTTATGAATATTGCAATTATTACGGGTGCAAGTTCTGGAATGGGAAAAGATTTTGCCCGACAACTTGCTGAAAAATCCATTTATGATGAAATTTGGATAATTGCCAGACGGAAACAGCTTTTGGATGAACTGGCTGAGGAAATCAATTCAAAAGTGAAGAAAAATCTGGTTGTTCCTTTGGCAATGGATCTTTGCGACAAAAAATCTGTGCTTGAACTTCAAAAACTTTTGGAAGGCAAAAATCTGACTATTGGTATGCTTGTAAACAATGCGGGATTTGGTATTTACGGGCCTTTTGAAAACACATCGGTAAACCGAGAAATGGATATGGTAGAATTAAATTGTACAGCTTTAACTGGAATTTGTGGGATTGCTCTACCTTATTTACAGGAAAATTCCATCATTATAAATACAGCAAGCCTTGCTTCTTTTATTCCACTGGGTAATTTTTCTGTTTATGGTGCTACTAAAGCTTTTGTTTTAAGTTTTACCATGGCACTTGCGGCAGAATTAAAAGATAAAAAAATTAAAGTTTGTGCACTTTGTCCAGGTCCTGTTAGTACAGAATTTGCAAATGTAGCGTCTAATGGTGCTAGAGAAAAAGTTCGACACGGACTTCCTTCTGATAAAGTTGTGGCACACTGTTTGAACAAAGCGTTTAAGGGCAAAAGAATGGCAATTTATTCCTTTAAATGGAAATTCAAGGCCATAGCCAGTCGTTTTGTAGGCAGATATTTGGGTGCTCGATTTACTTACAAATATAGTAAACGCCCTCACAACCCTGATTTATACTAATTTTCTGATTTTTAGATTTATATTTTATGGAGATTAAAATGGCAATGACAGAAAACACAAAATCTGATGACTTAAAAACAACTTCATTTCATTCTTTTGAAAAAATTAATTGTTACAGTGCTCTTTTTACAGACTTTTATGAATTAACAATGGCTCAAGGCTACTGGAAACAAAACATGAATCATCCTGTAGTTTTTGATATGTTTTTTAGAAAAAATCCTTTTAATGGTGGTTTTTCAATTTTAGCGGGAAATGAAAGTCTCTTGGATGTTCTTACAGAATTCCGCTTTTCTGATTCGGATATTGATTTTTTACGCCAACAGAAAATTTTTGAGGAAGGCTTCCTTGACTATTTGAAAGAATTTAAATTTACAGGCGATTTGTACACTATGGATGAAGGAACTGTTATTTTTCCTCAGGAACCATTAGTTCGCATCCATGCAAATTTAATAGAGGCACAAATCATTGAAGGCTTGGTTTTAAATTTAATCAATTTCCAAAGCCTTATTGCCACTAAGACTTCCCGAATCTGGCTGGCTTCTAAAAAAGCACCTATTATGGAATTTGGATTGCGTCGAGCACAGGGACCAGATGGAGCTATGTCTGCCACAAGAGCAGCATTTATTGGCGGTGCAGCAGGAACATCAAATACTTTAGCTGGCAAACTTTATGATATTCCTGTAATGGGAACTATGGCTCATTCTTGGATAATGTCTCATCCTACAGAGTTGGAAGCTTTTAGAGAATATGCAAATATTTATCCCGAAAATTCCGTATTTTTAATAGATACTTATGATACCTTGAAATCTGGAATTAAGAATGCAATTATTGCCGGTGGTGAATTGGTAAAAAAAGGATACAACTTTGGAGTACGCCTTGATTCTGGTGATATTTCATACCTTACTCGCGAAGTTAGAAAAGAATTAGACAGAGCTGGATTCCCACAGGCAAAAATCAGTGTTTCAAACGAATTGACCGAAGAAATAATTTCAACCTTGGTTGCTGGTGGTGCTCCAATTAACAGCTGGGGTGTTGGAACTCACATGGTAACCGGCGGTAATGAATCAAGCTTTACAGGAGTTTATAAACTTGCAGCCCGTCACGATAAAGAAACTTCATCTATGATTCCTGCTATGAAATTTTCTGATAATCCTGCAAAAACCACAAACCCTGGCATAAAAAATGTATATCGCCTTTATGATGAAAATGATATGGCCTGTGCAGACATTCTTGCCCTTGAAAACGAAACCATCGAGCCTGAAAAAGAATATCGTTACTATCACACCATGGTAGATTACCGACAATTTACTTTTAAAGCCGCAAGAGTTGAACCACTTTTGAAAAAACGATTGGAAAAAGGTCAGCGGGTTCAGCCAAGACTTTCGGATGGTGAACAATTAAAACTCAGCAGAAAAAATATGCAGAGCCAGTTGGAAAGCTTCGATGAATCCTACAAACGAATATTAAATCCACACATTTACAAGGTCTCATTAACCGAAAATCTTAAAGACCTCAAAAAGGATTTTATTGAGAAAAACATAAAATAGGATTTTAAAAATTAAAATTTTAATTAACCAAATATTTGATAGAAAAAGGTTTTAAAAGTAAAATCTCAATTCCGTTACCACACAAAACCTTTTTCACTAATTTCATTTATTTTACTTATTACACTTACGGCAAATATTGAATCTGAACATTTTTCAACGAATTAAATAAATGTTCCTTCAAAATCAAATCACCGCCCGTCAACAGTTCCAGCTTTTGGCGGGCATTTTTTCTATCCGAATTTTCCTGATAATCACAGCTACAAGTAAATCCCGCATACCCCTTCTCCACCGCATTTTCCACAAGCCTTTCTTCCGCTACATAAACCAAGGGTCTAATAATAGTCACAGGATAATTATCATACTTCAACCGCGGCACCATAGTAGAAAACTCCCCTTTGTTCAGCATATTCATAAGCAAAGTGGTCAAAATATCATCCAGATGATGCCCCAAGGCAATTTTATTATATCCATTTTTAATAGCATAATTTATAAGTTCAGTTCGCCGCTGAGTAGAACACCAGTAACAACTCATCTTCTGACCAGCCTTCACCCGTTCCAGAATATTAACATCCAACCGTTCAAAAGGAACCTGCCATACCTTAAAAAAATCTTCAATCTCCTTAGGAAATGCTGGCGAAAAATCACTCTGAATATTCAAAGCTTTATATTCAAAATTACAATCCGGCCTTCTCATTCTATTGGCAAAATATTCAATCAAAGCCGTAGAATCCTTTCCCCCACTAGCTCCAACCAAAATTCTATCCCCGCCCTCAATCAAATTATAATCAAAAACAGCTTTATCAATTAAACTAAACAGCTTCACTTTCTTTTTCATTTCCACTACCAAAAATCATATTCAAATTCCGAAAATTCCGCTTCCCCGCCCGCAACTTTTGTAGAATACATAAAACAAGCAAACCTAACTCCCACAAACTGATCCAAAGTATACCGCAGCTTAGATGCCATTCCCACTCTCTCATAAGCCCCGATTTTTTCATTAAAATACATCAGCTGCACATTTTCCTTATTATGCAACAAGTTAAATTTCAATTGAAGTTTTACCACCGGCTCATCCAATTCTATTTCTTCAAGAATTCTAGGCTCTTCATCATCATAAACGCCCATTGCCCAAGGAGTATACGGAATTTTATGCTCCGCCGTCACCAGCTTAAATTTTCCTTCCTTTTTTGTAATTCCAATAAACGCATACTCCCCTTCCAAAGCACAAAAACCCGCAAAATCCCCATCATTTATTTTTGAAGCATCCAGTGAAATCCTACCAAGGCATTTTTCCCCAAAAGTCCTCTGAGTTAAAGTATTACCCGCCTGAACAACATTTTTTACAACCTTATCCGTCCTTATCCTAAAAACATCATTCTCCACCCAAGCAAGTTTTTCATCATGAATATGATTCCACTGCCACACCCCCTTAAGTTTTCCTTCCCCATCACAAAATCCATTTCCAAACAAAGGCTCATACACATACCCAGGCCTATTATCCAGCACAGTAACTTCCCCAGGCACACCCCAGTCCCCATTTTCGCTTCTTTCCCCAAAAACAGGCATTTCCTCTTCAAAATTCACCGGCACCAAAACAGGAATCCTTCCCAAAGCCCCATGATCCTGAAACAAAATCCCAAACCATTTCCCATCATTCTGCTGAACAATTCCACCTTGCGCCACACCGCTATTCCATCCGCCCAAATCTGAACAAAGCACATCACCACCAACATAAGGCCCATCCACTTTATCCGCAACAAAACAAGCTTCCGTCCGCATTTTACCCTTAGGAATATGAATCATAAAAATATAATATTTTCCATTGATTTTATAAAAATGACTCCCTTCAAACCCCAACCCAGCTTTTTCCGGATCATCACGAATTATAACCTTGTTAATTCCCCCTTTTTTCGGCCCAGACAAATCCGCTTCCATCTCCACCAGATTTATAACCATATTCCCGCTTACAACATAAACTTTACCATCATCGTCAAAAAGCACAGACATATCATGATAAAACCCCGAAATATGTGATTTTTTCCAAGGTCCTTCAATTTTTTCCGCAGTATACAAATAAGATTTATGAGTATCATTGGCCACAAAAGTTACATAAAACAGCCCATTGTGATACCTAAGACAAGCCGCCCACATTCCGCGCCCATAAATCCCTTTATTATCCTTCAAAGTCTGCCCGTCCGTAACTTCCAGCTGGTCATAAACATAAGAACAGATTTCCCAATCCAGCAGATTATAAGAACGCAAAATAACACATCCCGGCATAAAATGCATAGTCGTGCTCACCATATAATAAGTATCATCCACGCGAATCACATCCGGGTCAGGATAATCACCCAAAATAATATTCGAACTACCAGTTTTATAATTTTGCGCCCACATAAAGCCCCCATTCAGAATAAATAACATAAAAACAAAGATTTTTTTCACAGAGACAATTATAGAATAAAAATTATTTTTAGTAAAAAGCATAAAATTAAGATTTTGGGCCAGCACTCTTCAATTACCTAAAACAACTTTGGGTAAAACGGTGTTCCGTGGCTTACCTACGGACGGCTTCACTTCGTTCAGCTGCTTCGCACCACTCCATACCTTTGCAAGCCCATTTTTTCTTTTTCGAGGAAAGTTCACATTTCAAACTTTTTTTATATTTTCCTACTTAATCTTTTTCCAGATTTTTTTCAAAAGCCCAACTTTTCCCAAAAGCAGCCAGTAAAGAAAAATCAACGCAGCAACACATGGAATACCACAAACAATTCCATAGATTATCACTTTTAAAACAGCTCCAAAAAAACTTTTTACAGAAAATAAAAAGTCCATCATCCGTTCAGACAAAGTTGGTTTTTCAATATCCGGCACCACCTGATGCATTGGTAATTCCATATAAATATCAATAGTAGAATATTCAATCTGGTTAGAAAGTCGACGCAATTGGCCTTCCATACTTTCCAGTTCAGAGGTAACATTATTTAATTCTCGTTCAATTTTTAAAATATCCGTAAGATTGGTAGCCTGTTCCAAATACTTGTTAAGATTTTTTTGAAGAACCTTTTTAGTTTCCAATCTACTCTGTAAATCATAAAATTGTTCACTAACATCCCTAACAGAAACACCTCTACTTCTAACAGAACCAATGTTTCCAAGACTTTCCATTGCTTCATCAAAGGAATCACAAGGAATCTTCACAGAAAAATTACAAGAGTTTTCATATCTATTGGAAGAATTGATATATCCGCCATATTGTTTGCACCATTTTTCCACAGAAGCTTCCGCAGAATCCAATTCCTGAACCTGTAAAGAAATATTACCATTTTTTATAAGTTTTCTTTCAAAGCTATTATTACCACCTGACACAGAATCAGACATAGCAGAACCATCATAATAAGATTCTGCCATACTATCAGTTGTCAAAAAATTGGCAGAAACAGCTCTACTCTTGGCCATCATCATTTTAGGAGCTTCATAATCCAAAGCTTCTTCCATTTCATAATCACCAATAAAAGCTTTATTACCTGAATGTTTTCCGTTTTTTGAACAGCCGTTAAAAACAAAACTAATTATCATTAAGCTAAAGAATATAAATCTGTAAGTTTTTTTCATAATACACTCCACAATGATTCAAAATCTAAATAAAAAAAACAAAGCATTATAAAAAGTTACAAAAAAAAGGCTGCCTGCAAAAAGAAACTTTTTTAGCAAAGTCAGTTTTTTCTTACCCGAAAATAATTTTCAAAGCAAAGATTCAAAACTTTACTATTACAAATGTTCTTTTTTAGACAGCCTTATGTGTATAAAAAGTTTATTTATAAAAACCCAAATACATTTCCTATTTTTTTGTAGGTTTTACAAGGAACAAACTCAAACAAAGAGAAATAACATACAAAGCCAAAGTTACATAAAGTACATTCTGGTATCCCACAGGATTTACTTTTACTCCATGAACTTCTATAAACTCACCAGTATGATTAACAATTGCACTAGCCATCTGATTTCCTGTTAAACCAGCAAAAGCCCATGCAGAAAGTGTAATTCCATGAATGGCAGAAATAGAACCCATACCATAATGGTCAGAAAGCAAAGTTGGAACATTAGAGAATCCACCACCGTAACCAGCATTTACAACAAAAATCAATGCTAATACAAGAATAATAAGGAAAATATTTCCATCACCATTTTTAATACCACCAGTAAGCATAACCGCAGCAGTAAATACAATAGAAAGAATAAAAATCAATTTGTAAATAGTGTTACGATCTTTCATTTTATCAGCCCAAGCAGAAAAACCTAAACGGCCGCCAGCATTAAATACAGCAGAAATTGTAGAAATAATACCAACTGATGAAGCAAGACCAATACACTTAACAATCATCTTTTCTTGAGAAATCAATGCAAGACCACAAGTAATGTTCAGGTAGAACATCAACCAAATGCCAATGTAAGAAGTAAGAGGTTCTCTTTTAAGAGTTGCCATAATGCCTTCATCTTTAGATTTCTGCTGTGGTTCAACCCAATCAGAAGGTTTTGCTAAAAGTAAATGGCCAACAAACATCATTACAAAATAAACACCAGCCAAAATGTAGAACATCTTAAAAATGCCACCTTCACCAAGATTATTAAGCAAAGACTGCATAATTGGAGAAGCAATTGCTTTAGCGGCACCAAAACCAGCAACGGCAAGACCTGTAGCCAAACCTTTTTTATCTTTAAACCAAAGCATTAAAGTTTTTACAGGGCTTAAATAACCAGTTCCTAAACCAATACCCATTATAAAACCATAACAGATATAAATACCAATTAAAGAAAGAATACTTCCCTGATTATTTCCACCAAACCAGATGAAAAATCCTGTACCAGCCATACCAGCAGCAAATGTAATTGATGCAATCAAAGATGATTTATGGATATTCTTTTCTACAATGTTACCCATAAATGCAGCAGACATACCCAAGAAGAAAATAGCAAAACTGAATGCCCATTCTGTTGCACCTTTAGAAAATCCAATGTAATCAGCAATTTCCTGACTGAAAATTGACCAGCAGTAAACAGTTCCAATAGAACAATGCAAAAGCAAAGCTGGAATTGCACCACGAAGCCATTTGTTCTGAATGTTTTTCATAACAAACTCCAATTTTTTTTTAAAGTATAAAATATTTTATCATACTTTAGTTAAATAAGTATAGTAAGTAAAATAAGTAAAGTAAGTAATACCTATTAAATTTTTTGTTAACCTGAAAGCAGACTCAAGTAACAAAACCATATTCAAGCTGAATATTTTTCGAATACAAAAAAAGACTTTGCCATAACCGACAAAGTCTTTTCTTAAGATTCAATAATTATAGAATTTTTCTAGTGTTCTATAGCTTATTTCTTGAGTTTTGCTAATTCTTTACCCCAGCTTCCGTCAGATAAAGCTTTCTGGAAAAGTGTATCTAATTCAGCTTTTTTATCTGATGATTTTCCAGATACTGCAAGGAATGTAGGATTCTTCATAACTGGTGGTTCACAAACGATTGGATTTGCAAGACCAGCAGCACGAGACATTGGAACAATCAAATCGCGAACAGAAACAACAACCTGTGCGCCACCTTCTTTCAAGGTTTTAAACTGTTCAATTTCACTTGCTACTTCAACAACATCTGGACAACCACGAACAGCAGCATTCTGACCAGGCTGACCTTTCATTACACAAACTTTGTATTTTTTCAAATCAGCTGTTGATTTAATCACAATTGATGGATCTGTTGTTACTGCACAGAAATCTGTATTCATCAATCGGGCAGAAATAAACTGTGCTTTAGCCTGAGTAATAATTGGCTGTGCAAGGAAGAATGCAACATCAACTTCATTTTTTGTTAAAGCAGCAATCAATTGTCCCTGCTCGTCATAAATAACAGGCTTAACTTCATAACCTGCACCTTCGAAAATTGCAGTTACAGCTGGCATAAACTGAGAATTTCCTTTGAAAGATGCTACAGTAAGAGGTTCTGCAACAACTACAGCGGCAAAAACAAGCATTGCACCTAAAATTGACATAATCTTTTTCATCAAAAACTCCTGTTCTGAAAGATTCGTATTTTCTTTCAGTAAAAAAAATAAAAATTTAGGAATTTACATAAATTCCATCTATACTTTAAACTTTCTTATTTCAGTTTCCAAAGCATCGATATTACTAGAATTGTCTTTAGAAAGGAATGTCAAATCTACCATGGCATTTGAAACTTTGTTCATTCCTTTTGTCATGTCATCGATTTCCTTCTTACTCTCATCTGTAATATCCATAATTTTTGTAATAGAGTTTTTAATTTCTTCTGTACCTCTTCGCATTTCTTCACTTGAAGAAGTAACAGAATCTGTAAGAGACTTCAAATCATCGAGAGATTCAATGATTTTTATGTTTTCTATAGAAACATCCTTCAATCCTTTTAAAGTATCATTTAATCCAGTTGCAACATCACTAATTTCAGCAAGAACTTTTGATAAAATGACACTTGAATCTTGAGATGATTTCGTTGCTTCAGCAATTTCTTCAACAATTTCTGTAATGGTTTCCTCAATATTTTTAGAATTTTGAGCTGTCTGTTCCGCAAGTTTTCTAATTTCACCAGCTACTACAGAGAAACCTTTACCGGCAGTTCCTGCGTGTGAAGCTTCAATTGCAGCATTCATAGCAAGAAGATTTGTTCTAGTTGCAATATTGTTGATTACTGCAACCATTTTCATTATTTTCTTTGTTGATTCAGAAGCACTGAACATCTGATCAACATTTCGTTTAGCTTCGACTTCAAGTTTTGCAGCTTCTTTTTCAAGAGTTTCAACTTTAGATAACTTAGTTTCTGTAAGATTTTCGATATTAGTGATGTTCGAGATCATTTTTTCAATTGCAGTAGAAGATCTGGAAACAGATTCAGACTGCTCTTTAATCATATCTGCAACCGAATAAATAAAATCATTAATACGAGTAACATTACTTTCAGAACTGCGCATTTCGTTATTCATTGCACCAATGCGTTGATTCACTTCATTCATATTCTGAGAAATATCTGTGATGGAATTACTTAATTCCTTTGTGTTTGTATCAAGATTTTCACCAAGAGATTCGCTTGCAACCCCTACATTTCGAAGATTTGTAATACTTACATGGAGTTTATCAAGGAATAAATTAAAGTATGAAGAAAGAACTGCAAGTTCATTATGATGAGTTACTGGAATTCGAACAGTTAAATCCCCTTCTCCGTGAGTCATATCTTTTACTACATTTGTAAGATTTTCAATTGGGCGTTTAACAATCAAACCAGTTGTAATCATTACAACTATAATTACTATGAAAAATAAGATTACTTCCAGTATAAGAACACTTGTTAAATTTTTCAGATATCGTCTAGAAATATAATAATCAGTGAAAGCAATTCTTGCTTTTGCAACTTCCAGACCATCCATTTCCATGATTTCTTCAACATTGTAAATATTTCCGATTACATCTTCAGAAACATTTGCCATTGGATTATCAGCATAATCATTAACTTCTATAGCTATAATCTGAGGATCTTTCAACATAGCTTCAAGACTGTTCTGTAAACCGATAGTATCGTAACCCCAAGCATAGGCAACATTAGTTGTACATACCAATTCGGTTAATCTGGAAATTTCTGACTGAACTTCAATTTTTTTTGATTTTTCTTGTGTTATAAAAAGTACAAAAGACGAGATTAAAAAGCCAGATAAAACGGAAATAAAGATAGACCAAAACAAACTTTTCCTTAATGTCATATTAAAATCCCCACACGAACCTTTAGTTGTACAAATTAAAAATTAAGACTTTATAAATATGACGTTTCACCTAACTGATTTAATTTTATTACTTATAGTGTAATATTTCAATTATTTTTACTAAAAATTTAGTTTTTTAAATAAAAATTTATTTTTTTTTATAAAGTTTATATCGAATTCAAAGAAAAAATGGCCCTACCATTGAATCGGGCTCCGAACATTTATGCCAGGCCGTAGGATGCACTGTTGCATGTTATTCTACTTTGCAAGCTCTAGTCTTTGATAGAACGAACCAGCTACAGCTACTGTACATACCTAAAATAGCAAATTCGTTAAAAAAAGGGGCTGTCCAATAAGTTTGCTTACGGTGGTTGAGTTTATCGAAACCACCATATTTAGTGTAGCAGTCATTTCGACGAGCTCAATGAGCGCTACACGCATTACTTTTTGGACATCCCCGACGTAGGATGTACAGTTGCCTGCAATCCTACGTCGTAAGCATTATGATTTCTTAGAATGAACCTGCAACTGCAACAGCGCAGGCTACTGTACATCCTACCATAGGGTTGTTACCCATTCCCA